>WFZC01000086.1 GCA_015489765.1 Desulfobulbaceae bacterium | reverse complement strand
GATTACAAATCAGCTGCTCTGCCAGTTGAGCTACGCCAGCATGAACCTTGCCAATATATCCCTGGATATGAAAAAATCAAGAACTTTTTAATAAAAAAGCAAAATAAAAAAGGCCGGGACCTGACGGCCCCGGCCTGTTATCTTCGCTTAAAGAAAAATTATTCTGAAACCGGATTCTTCACATAGGCGCTGTCTCGGTACCGTTCAAAGGCCATGGCAAATGTACGATACACAAGATGTGCAAACTTGGTGTACGGCATATAGAGAAAGAGCATCATGACCGAGACCAGATGCAGATAATAGACAACATAACCAATGGAAGCAACACCGATCAGCCGTAGAAGTTCGGCGCCAATACCGGTTACTCCAACCGCCATGATCATCCAGATCAGAAACCAGTCGTAGAAGGTGCGGGAAGACTGACCTTCAGCCTCCATCTTGGTCCTGTTTCCCCACAGGATGCCCGTACCGACGACCAAGGCTATGGCTGCCACATTGGCAAGGATTTTTACCGGGTTCCACAATGACATGGGGCCGTGCAGCGAGGGGATGAAAATCCCGAGAAAATCCTGTGCAAATGCAGAATAGGCAGTTACAAAGAGTAGAGCAATAAACGCCCACATCAGGGGCAGATGACCGCGGATGCGATCGGCATTGGCTTTACATTTTTTAAATCGTTCATGCTGAACGATTTCAACGACCGCCGGCCAGAAAAATTCTTTCACAAACTGGGGCACAGATGGACGATACAGGGCATCACCCACTCCAGCATTTTCTGCCATTGCCTTCCACATGGCGGTAACGCCTTTATAGGAGCCATAAACAGCAATACCTGCGGCGGAAAGCATCAACAGGTCAATAAAAAATACGTTCTTGGCCAGTAGATGAAAATTCCAGTGCCCGAAAAAGTTTCCATACCCGTGGTGGACAAATTCCTCGGTGGACGGGATATGCATTCCACCGGAGATCAACCAGAAAACAAGAATAATGACCGCCGGAATACCAATCAGCATCGGCATATTCTTGCCGGAGCTGGCTAGTTTGGCCAACCCTTTGGGCCAACCGTAATACTTATAGGCATAAGCGCGAATGGCACCGAGAACATCTCCGGGTTTTGCGCCACGGGGACAGTAGGCGGTACAATCGCCACACTGATGGCAGAGCAGAACATTGGCATCACCAATGAGCTTGTCCTTCAGTCCCCATTGGGCAAAAATCATTTCCCGACGTGGAAAAGGATTGTCATCGGATGATAAGGGACAGACAACTGAACAGGTAGCACACTGAAAACATTTTTTCAGGGTATCACCACCTGCAGCCTTCATGTCCTTGATAAAATCAAGATCGGGTTGCACGTTCATAGACATTTTTTCCTCCTGTCCTGAGAGTAATTCAATATGTCGAAATATGGATAACTGACTCTATGGGGCTCAAACATTGCCGTCCGGGAAAATCCCGGACGGCAACAGTATCGACAAAACAGAGAGGTTAGAAGCCCTTGAACGGGTTCGGACCCAACTCAATAATTTCCTCGACAAATTCCTCGATAATGGACGGAATCTTATCGTAATCGGAAATTGCTATCTGCCGGACGGAACAACGTTCTGGTTCCAGTCCAAGGGTTCCAAGAGTCTCACCAATATTTTCCATACGCTTATTGGCGATTTCAGAGCCTTTGACAAAGTGACACTGGTAATCATCACCATATTTACAGCCCATCAGAAGCGCACCGTCCATACCGGACGACATGGCATCCTTGATCCAGACCATGTTGACGGAACCAAGACAACGAACCGGAATAAAACGTACCAGTTTGTTGAGCTTGTTGCGATGCATTCCGGACATATCGATGGCGGGATAGGCGTCATTTTCACAGGCAAAGACAATGATACGAAGTTTGTCTTCATCATCATCAGGAACTTCAACTGCCTTGACCATGGAGCCGATCATGTCGACATTGTAATCGGAGAAACCGATGATTCGCTCGGGACATGCACCCATACAGGTACCACACCGACGACAACGAGTCGGGTTTGGCAGCGGTGTGCCCTTTTCATCATCATCCAGGGCGCCGAAGGGACATTCCTCTGTACACCGTTTACATTGGGTACAACGTTGGAAAAAGAAATCCGGATAGGTTTTGTCCCCGGAACGGGGATGAACGGCAACACCGCGATCAGCGGATTCAATACACTGAATCGCCTTTAATGCGGCACCAGTGGCATCGTCAATGGTTTCTTCCATTGTTTCCGCCTTGCGAACGCCGCCGCATGTGTAAATGCCGGTTCTTCTGGTTTCGTAGGGAAAACAGATAAAATGGGAGTCGGCATAGCCGTCAAACAGATCCAGATCAAGGAAGGCTGGTCCCTGCCTATAGGCGAGATTAATGGTTGGTTCGTCAACCGTTGTCGGCACCATTCCGGCGGCCAGAACAACCATATCGACATTGAGATCAAGATCTTCACCAAGAAGAGTATCTGCTGCATGGACAACAAGTCCATCACCGCTCTCCTCAACACCGGTTACAGCGGCCTTGGTGAGGAAAACACCATCTTCCTGCTGCATTCCCTTGTAAAACAGCTCCGCATTTCCTGGTGTGCGCATATGCTGGTACAGGATATAGGCCTGGCCATCGGGATTATCCTCTCGTACATAACGGGCCTGCTTCAGGGCAACCATGGAGGTGACCGAGTTACAGTACGGAAAATCCCTGTCATCATCCTTACCGCCTGGACTCTGGACAAAAGCGACCCTTGCCGGTACCTTGCCTTCCTTGGCAAGCTTTTCAAACTCGACATTGGTGACAACGTTTTTCAGCTTGCCATAGCCCAGGTGTTCATATTCGGAAACGTCGGCCGGGCGCCAGCCGGTGGCCAGAACAACTGCCCCGAACATCTCGCCGTCGGGATTGAGCTCGGTGTAGGGTTTCAGCCCTGCATTGGGATCTTCCATCTCGCCCTTGTCAATGAGATCCTGTTCGTCAACACCCACCTTGGCAGGAGCGTCCCATTCGGATTTTGTTCCCGCCGCTTTAACGGTCACGTTAAAGGCACCGGGAGCGCCACCGATTCGGGCGACTTCACTGGAAGTCTTGACCGTAATATTGGCATCCGCCTCTACATCGGCAATCATCTGGGAGATATTGGGTTCTTCCAGTTCTGCATAAGGGTACTTGGTTGGAAACATTTTCCGCCAGCCAAGTGCCTTGCCGCCAATGGCATCGCTCTTCTCGACAATAGTCGCCTTGTAACCGGCTTTGCTCGCCTCAAGGGCAGCGGTCAGTCCGGCGATACCACCACCCATAACCAGGATGTTTTTGTTGATGGTCTCCAGTTGGTAGGGTTCGGGTAGTTCACTTTTCTGGGCCCTGGTAACTGCCATACGGACATAGTCCTCGCCCAGTTCCTGCAGGAACTCATCAACACCCTCTTCTTCCCTTTCCGTATCCGCGGTCCAGGCCACCTGCTCACGCAGGTTGCCACGAATGGTCATTATACCGTCACCAAAGTTGAATTCCTTCTGCATGACCCTGGGGGAACAGGCGCAGATAATGACGGAATTTACTCCATTGTCAGCTATATCCTTTTTTATAAGGGCACGCCCTTCAGCGCCGCAAAGACAGGGATGATCCTGCATTTCGACGCCGGTTTCAGAGGCTGCTGATTTTAATCCATCAACATCCAGGACGTCGCCAATGCCACAACCAGTACAGAGATATGCACCATATACTTTATCCATTGACTCTCCTCCTACCGTCCGATCTGAATTGCTTTAAGGGCAGCAGCTGTAGATGATTGGCCACTGGTATACACATCAACGGCAGACTTGGCGCAACCGGCGGCAATCATGCCTTTTTCAGGTTCGGAAACGACAAATCCGTTTCCATCCATGGTCACACCAAGGGCCTTTCCTGCTTCGCCAAGGGCCGGCTGCATACCGGTAGCCAAAACGCACAAATCAACCTTCTGCTGGATTTTAGCGCCGGATACTGCATTTTCGGCCACAACAGTCACACCGCCATCATCTTCGGCTATGATATCGGCAACTTTACCCTTGATAAATTCAGTATTCTCATCGTTCATCAGTTTTTCACGAAAATGCTCATACTTGCCAGGTGTCCTCAGATCAATATAGAAGACATAGATTTTGGCCTCGGGATAACGTTCCCGGATATAGGTCATCTGCTTGAACGTTGCCATGCAACAGATGTAAGAACAGTGCTCAAGATGGTTCTCATCCCTGGAACCGGCACACTGGACAAAGGCAAAGGACTCGGGTTCCTTGTCATCACCGGGCCGGAGAATTTTGCCCCCGGTCGGACCATTGTCAGCCGCCATACGTTCCATCATCATGTTGGTGATAATGGCGGACGAGGACTCGGGCTTCAGGTTATCCAGTTTTTTGTAATCATAAGGATCCCAACCAGTTGACCAGATAATCGAGGAAACATTGATCGTAAAGGTCTTGGCCTGCATCTCGGTCTCTATCGCATCATACTTGCAGGCGCTTTTAATGGCGGATAGGCACTCATCGGAACAGGCGTCCTTGTCAAGGACAAACCGACGCGGAAAGGCCATCTCGTGCGGCAAGCGGATGGCCTTGCACTTGTCCATGCCAAAGTTAAAGGGATTGTCAATCTCATCGGTACAGGCATCTGAACAGTCACCACAGGCCGTACAGTTGGAATTGACGTAGCGGGGAGCGGTTTCAAGGGTAACCTCAAAATTACCTGGCCCTCCGGATACTGATTTGACCGTTGTCATGGTATAGGGACGGATCCTGGGGTTATCCTTGATCCTTTTGAAGTTGATCTCCAAGCCACATGTTGGGGGACAAAGTTTCGGGAAGTACTGATTGAGCTGGGCAACACGGCCGCCGAAATACGGATTTTTTTCGATCAGAAAAACATCGTTTCCGACCTCCGCTGCTTCCAGAGCAGCGGTCAGACCACTGATACCACCACCCACATCCAGTACCGCACCATTTCCTGCAGTGTCACTCATGCCTAACCTCCATTACTGCTGGTATTGATGAAAAGGTTGATTTCTGGTTCAATTGACGCGCAAACATAGCATTTTTTCGCGTCAACTCAAACAAAAACCGCACCGATTATAGAAAAAATCTCCAGACCCCGCAAAGGGGCCTGGAGATTTCACATTCAATCATCAAGCGATGATTCCTGTCATCTTACAGCCAGGGATCGGTCTCGATGATGTTGATGCATTCGACCTTCTCACACTTCCACTCACCGGCTTTCGGATCATAGGTGGAGTTGACGAAACACTTCCAGTTTTCGTCATCACAGGTCGGGAAGTCAGACCGATAGTAGAAGCCCGGATAACGGGATTCTTCACGGAACTGGATGTGGCGGATATGGGCCTCGACACACCAGATACGATGGTAGTTCTCCCAGGCGCGCAGCAGTTCATGCAGGTCGCCGGCAGCCATCTTCTCGGCATCTTCACGGAGCAGCCGGAGCAGATCCATGCAGATTCCAAGCAGTTTGCCAGAGGTCATGTAGTAGGTGGCAACACCACCGCCATACTCATCGGTGGCCTTCATCAGGCGCATCATCAGGCCGGAAGGCTTGACGTAATTGGGGTTAACGTCCTGATGGGTGGTTGCGCCGACATGCTCGTGATACAGCTTGACAGGTGCATAAATCTCGTCGGCCAGCTCCTGGGCGGACTGGGCGATCTCGGGGGTATGCGTTTTGTCACGGCAGTACTTGACCATCTGCTTGGCAACGATACGACCCTCGGCATGGGAACCGGAGGAGAACTTATGACCGGATGCGCCCACGCCGTCACCGGCGGTGAACAGACCGTCAACGGTGGTCATGCGGTTGTAGCCCCATTTGTACTGATGGGAACGGGGACCGTCAACCTCGGGTACCCAGTCTTCCATCGGACCGGAGGTCCAGATGCCGCAGCAACCGGAATGGGAGCCCAGCATGTAGGGCTCGGTCGGCATGATCTCGGAACCTGTTTTTTCAGGCTCGATGTTCATACCTGCCCACAGGCCGGCCTGGCCAACGGACATATCAAGGAAGTCTTCCCATGCCTCTGACTCGAGGTGTTTCCAGAATTTCTTGATATCTTTCTCGGACATACCCTGCTCACGCTTCTCATCGAGGAAGGCGTTCAGAGCAACATCGGTGGCCATGTAGATCGGGCCGCGTCCTGCCTTGAACTCGTTAACCATCAGATGGTTACGCAGGCAGGTGGGGGTAACTGCGGAAGCGCCATAAGGCATGTAGTTCTTGAGCTCTTCCTTGGCGGCATCGGAACCGGCATAGAACTCGCCCAGACCATTCTGTACTTTGGCCTTGAACAGCAGGAACCATGCGCCAACCGGGCCATAACCGTCTTTGAAACGGGCAGGGGTGAAGCGATTTTCCATCATGGTCAGGGTTGCGCCGACCTGGGCACACATGGTGTAGGTGGAACCGGCGTTCCATACCGGGTACCATGCACGACCCTTACCTTCACCGGTGGACCGGGGACGGAAGATGTTTACTGCGCCGCCGCAGGCAACCAGGGCTGCCTTGCAGGTGAAGACATGAACCTTGTTCTCACGGGTGGAGAAGCCAACAGCACCGGCAATGGTGTTGTCAAGGTTCTTGTCAAGGAGCATCTTGACGATGAAGATACGCTCCATGCAGTTCTCTTCGCCCAGAGCCTTTTTGGCGGGCTCGGCAACGATGCACTTGTAGGACTCACCGTTGATCATGATCTGCCATTTACCGGTACGCACCGGGGTGCCACCTTCACGCAGGGTGGGAGCAGGCTTGGCGCCGTCCAGGTTGTTGCCGTCGGCATCTTTCTTCCATACCGGCAGGCCCCACTCCTCAAACAGCTTGACTGATTCGTCAACGTGGCGGCCAAGGTCATAAATGAGATCTTCGCGAACAACGCCCATAAGGTCGTTGCGGACCATCTTGACGTAATCTTCAATGGCGTTCTCGCCAATGTAGGTGTTGATAGCGGACAGACCCTGGGCAACAGCGCCGGAACGCTCCATTGCGGCCTTGTCACAAAGGATGATTTTCAGGCTGTCATCGGCCCATTTCTTAATCTCAAATGCGGCGCCGCAGGCGGCCATACCACCACCAACAATCAGGATATCACAGCTGTGCTCTACAACTTCCGGATCGACTACGGCAGCAATTTCACCTCTCGGCTTATTCGGTAATGCCATATTTCTATCTCCTAATAAAATTTTTCAGAATAGATTTTTCTGCTTTTCCTACAACACGGGCATTACGCCAGCTTGGTCGGGGTGGGCAGATCACTCTCGAGAAGCAGACATTCGTCATCCAGGTTTGCACCCTTCTCACCTGCATACTCGTTGGCAGCGCCTTCAGCAGTAGTCCGAATCGGGAACTTGAAGCGCTTCACATTGCCATTGCGGAACTTGACCGTCCACATGATGGAATCGGAAGAACGCATGGGATGCACCTGACCTCCGAGGGGTACAAAGTCGTCATAACCGCGAACAGCGATTGCACCCTGGGGACAGATTTTCACGCAGGAGTAACACTCCCAGCATGCATCCGGTTCCTGATTGTAGGCCCTCATCTCTTCAACGTTGAGAACCATCAGATCATTCGGACAGATGTACATGCAGGCCGTCTTGTCGCCGCCCTTGCAACCATCACATTTTGAAGGATCTACGTAACTTGGCATTAAACTACCTCCTCACTTGGATTTTCCTTTATGGCACCGCTCATGCGGAACCAATTAACCTCAGCTTCTTCAGCACGGCCACCCATGCTGCCTGATGATAAATACCACTTCGTAATCAACAGGCTGACTGGCCGTCGGCCGAAAAGAGCAACTCCTTGTTATCCTTAGCCTTTTTATTTACTTAACCGGCCGCGGAAAAAATGAACAATCACTCATTTACAACCGACTGAAACATTTAATTTGTACAGCGGTCAATGTCAAGCAAAATCGACAGACGAAACCTTCTCAGAAATTCTTAAAGGACTCATCAGGAATACTCATAAAAACCAGCCGCTATTCAGACAGTCCCTGTGGTTACCAACTGGTAAATCCGGGACAGGAGCCAGCCGGATGGCGTGCATATACCTGAAATAAAAGGCTTGCAAGCGGCCAGGAGACAGGTAGGCAGGTCATAAGCGTCCCAGGGAAAAAATGATACTCTGGCAGGTTACATCAGGAGTCATATCCGCCCCTGACCAGGACCTCCCGCGGCCTGGAACCATCAGCCGGGCCGACAATACCCTCTTTTTCCATCATCTCGATCATGCGGGCCGCCCTGTTATACCCGACCCGTAACCGGCGCTGGACCATGGAAATCGATGCCTGCCCGGTTTCCGTCACCACGGCCACCGCTTCATCATACTTGGCATCGTATTCCTTTTCCGCATCATCACCCTGGCCCGGGTCCTCTTCCACTACCTGGATGACCGACTCGTCATATTCGGCGCCGCCCTGCTCCTTCAAATATTCAATCAATTTTTCCGTTTCCTGCTCTGAGATATAGGCGCCGTGGATTCTCTGCAGCTTTGCAGCGCCTGGCGGCAGGAAGAGCATGTCACCCATGCCAAGGAGATGTTCAGCTCCGGAACCGTCCAGAATCGTCCTCGAATCCACCTTTGAGGAGACTTTAAAGGAAATGCGGGTGGGAAAATTGGCCTTGATCAGACCGGTGAGTACATCAACCGACGGCCGCTGGGTTGCAAGAATAATATGCATACCGGCGGCCCTGGCCATCTGGGCAAGGCGGGCAATGGATGTCTCAACATCTTTTGAGGCCACCATCATCAGGTCGGCAAGTTCATCGACAATAATCACAACATATGGCAGTTTTTCCTCGGCAACCTTGTTATAGGAGTCAAAAGATTTGACCCGGTATTCCTCCAGCAGCCGATACCGGCGCTCCATCTCCCGCACCGCCCAGAGCAGCGCCCTGCTCGCCATCTTCGGTTCCACAACAACCGGATGCAATAGATGCGGAATACCCTCGTAAACGGAAAGCTCAATCCGCTTGGGATCAATCATCAGCAGGCGAACATCCTCCAGGGTGGCCTTAAAGAGAATCGAGGCGATAAAGGCATTGATGGCCACCGATTTACCAGCGCCGGTGGCCCCGGCAATGAGAAGATGGGGCATGCGGGCAAGATCGGCAATAACCGGCCTGCCGACAACGTCAAACCCCAGGGCCAGGCTGAGCAGGGAATCGGACTTCCTGTATTCCCGGCCCAGAAGAATATCCCGGAGAAAAACAGTCCTGCGCACCGGGTTGGGGATCTCGATGCCAAGGGCGGCCTTTCCGGGAATGGAACCGACAACCCTGACCCGGTCCACCTTGAGGGCCATGGCGATATCATCGGAAAGACCAACGATTTTATTGATCTTGACCCCGGCCGCCGGCGCAAATTCATAGGTAGTGACCACCGGACCCGGAGAAATTCCCTCCACCCTGCCGTGGACTCCGAAATCCTGTAATTTGGCAACCAGGCTCTTGCTGACCTGATAAAAATGTTCCTTGTCAATAGGTGGCTGCTCCGACTCTTTTTTCTCCAGCAACGACAACGGCGGCAGGTGAAAATCCCCCCCGGTGACCGGCTTCAAGACAAACTCATCCGCCCCTGTCTCGTCGGCGGCAGGAACCTCGCGGGCAACAGGCTCATGGACAAGGGGTCTGGGCGGGACAGTATCATCAGGTTCTGGAACCGGTTCTTTCAGGGCAACCACGGGTTGAGGCCTGTCAGCCATATTTTCTGTGGATTGGCGAACAGCTCTTTTGCCGATACTTTCCCCAACGCTCTTTGCCCTGCCGAACAACCAGGTAAATGTACGGACAGGAGAAAATTGGACAGCTGCCATCAGGGAAAAAATCAGCACCAGCCCCAGCACCAGTACGGATCCAACCTGTCCAAGGACCGGGCCGATCAATCCCAGGACCAGGGCGCCGAGATAGCCGCCGGGCGAGATGAAATCAGGCGGGAAAACAATCTGCGGTGCCAGGGCAAGCAGGGTCGAGGAGGAGATCAACAGGCCGGTAATCCCGACCATGACAAAGGGCAGCCGCCGAATGACAGAGCCGGGAAATAACGCCACAATTCCGAGATACAGGAAAAGAAGTACTGGAAAAAACGCGGTCAGGCCAAGAAAGGAAAACAGGGTATAGGCAACATAATAGCCAATTGTTCCGCACCAGTTGTCTGCGGGATGCTGGATATGCGGATGGGAGGCGGCAACAAGGGGACGCGCATAACTGACAAGGCAGAGCAGGAGAAAAAGGGCAGAAAAGAGAAAAAAAACAGCCAAAACCTCCTGAGCGGATTTATGCTGATTCTTTCTTTTTTTTTGTGGCGGCATAACTGGCAAGAAGATGGACCGACGGAAAAATATTCAGACCGTGCCGGTACCGGTTTGCAGGGCATCGAGGATGCCGTTGATAAAGGCAACAGCATCCGGGGCGGAATAGCGTTTGGCGATCTCCAGGGCCTCGTTAATCGCAACCTGGACGGGAACCTCATCATTGTACAACATCTCCCAGGCGGCAATGCGCAGGAGATTTCGATCCACCACTGACATACGTTCGATTCGCCAGTTATGGGCATGCCGGGCAAGGTGTTCATCAACTTCTTCAAGATGACAGCAAAGGCCCTTTATGATCTGCTCGGCATAGGGCAGGGCTTTTTTTCCGGTATCAAAATTGGCGGTAAATTCGGCCAACTCCCTTTTCAGGGCATCTTCATCACAGGAACGGCCCTGGAAATCATGGCCATAAAAAAACTGGAGAGCCAATTCCCGTGATTTTCTGCGTAATCCCATACAACGGTTTCCAAACGACTATCAGCCGATACCTTCCATGAGACTGATCATCTCCAGGGCGGCAACAGCCACATCCGAGCCCTTGTTGCCCGCCTTGGTTCCCGCCCGTTCAATGGCCTGCTCAATGGTTTCCGTTGTCAGGACGCCAAAAAGAACCGGAACGCCGGTGTCAAGCATGACCTGGGCCGTTCCCTTGGCCACCTCACCGGCCACATAATCAAAATGGGGTGTGGCCCCGCGGATAACGGTGCCCAGGCAAATAACGGCATCATACCTGCCGGAGCGGGCCATTTTCTGTGCCACCAGCGGTATTTCAAATGCGCCCGGCACCCGGGCCACCTCTATATCATCATCGGCCACTCCGGAACGTATCAGGGAGTCGAGCGCTCCTTCCAGCAGTTTTTCACAGATAAACGAATTGAACCGGGCAACGATAATACCGATTTTTCGTCCCTGCCCCTGGAGATTACCTTCTATATATTTAGCCATTCCTTAACCTTTCCATTCCACGATTGTTTGATTGGGGAAGCAAGCGTTGTATCAGGGATCCCGGCGCACATTCTGCATCGGTTCCTGGCCGTATAACTCAAGCAGATGCCCCATTTTGTCCCGTTTGCAGCGCAGGTAATGTTTATTTTCTTTATCTCCGGGAATCTCTATGGGCAGCCGATCGGTTACCTTGAGGCCATACCCCTCAAGTCCCACGATTTTTTTAGGATTATTCGTCAATAACCGCATCTGCCTGACCCCAAGATCACGCAGAATCTGGGCGCCGATACCGTAATCGCGCAGGTCCGGCTTAAATCCCAGTTCCACGTTGGCCTCAACGGTGTCAAGGCCCTGCTCATCCTGCAATTTGTAAGCACGTAGTTTATTGACCAGGCCGATGCCCCGGCCCTCCTGTCGCATATACAGGACCACGCCGGTTCCCTCCTGGTCGACCATCTGCATGGCCGCATGCAGCTGTTCACCGCAATCACAACGGGCAGACCCAAAGACATCGCCGGTCAGGCATTCGGAATGTACCCGCACCATCACCGGCTTGTCCGAATCGATCTCACCCTTGACCAGGGCAATATGCTCAAAATTATCAACATCATTGGTATAGGCAATGACCCTGAACTCTCCGGCATGCTCAGTCGGTAACCGTGCCTCAGCGGCCCGATGCACCAGTACATCCTTGCGCAACCGATAGGCGACCAGATCGGCAATGGTGGCGATCTTAATATCATGCTTGGCGGCAAACTTTTCCAGATCAGGCATCCTGGCCATGGTACCGTCGTCCTTCATGATCTCGCAAATCACGCCTGCTGTCCGCAGTCCGGCCAACCGGGCAAGATCGACCGAGCCCTCGGTCTGACCGGTCCGCACCAGGACGCCGCCTTCACGGGCCCGAAGCGGAAAAATATGGCCAGGGCTGATAATATCACGGGGGGTGGCATCCGGGGCGACCGCCGCCTCGATGGTCCGGGCACGATCAGCGGCCGAAATACCGGTGGAGACCCCGGTACGGGCCTCGATACTGATGGTGAAACCTGTTCCATAAGGAGACTGGTTGTTCTGCACCATCATGGGCAGGCCAAGCTGTTCTATAATATCAGGGCTCATGGCCAGGCAGATCAGGCCGCGGCCATGGGTGGCCATGAAGTTGATCGCCTCCGGCGTTATCTTCTCCGCGGCCATGCACAGGTCGCCCTCGTTTTCCCGGTCCTCATCATCAACAAGGATGATCATCTTGCCATCCTGAATATCCTTGATGACATCTTCTATAGGGCTGACAGCCATTGTAAACCTCGTTATTTTGATCCGGCCATGCCGGTCTATCGTAAAAAACCATGTTCCGCCAGAAAGGCGGGATTGATTCTGCTTCCCCGGTTCTGCGATGTTGACTGCTCGGCAAGCAGCTTTTCCACATACTTGCCGATTATATCAACTTCAAGGTTGACCCGATCACCAATTTTCAGTTCCCCAAGGGTGGTAACATCCAGGGTATGGGGAATTATGGAGACAGAAAACCTGTTGCCCCTGCAACTGTTGACCGTCAAACTCACCCCGTTTATGGTGATGGAACCCTTCTCAATAATATACCGGGCAAGGCCTTCGTCAAGGGAAAAGGTAAAGAGGGTAAAATCACCCTGGGTCTGCCGATCTTCAACCCGCCCCAGGGCATCGACATGGCCGCTGACGAGATGGCCGCCCAACCGGTCGCTGAGACGAAGCGCCCGCTCAAGGTTTACCCGGCTTCCCACTTTCAGGAACCCGAGCCCGGTACGGGAAAGAGTTTCCGGCGAGACATCGACCAGAAAACGGCGGCCGATGATCTCTCTCGCAGTCAGGCAGGTGCCATTAACGGCAATGGACTCGCCCTCTTCCGGATCGGTCAGGTCAAACCCCGCCTCCAGGCCAAATACCATGCCGCCGCCAGCAGCACGTTTTTCAGTTATCGTTCCGATTCCCTGGACAATGCCGGTAAACACTGTTCACGCCTCCAGATCATCCGCCCTTTTGGCAAATTCCTCTGCCAGGCGTTTGTGCTTGAAGTTGGCATGGATGGAAGAAACGGTCCTGTAGGCATCCGCTGCCTCGGATATACGGCCCTGCTGGATAAACACCTCGGCCATGACCGTCAGAATATCAACCGCTCCCTTGGGATTTTTCAACACCTGATAATGCTCAAGCATGTCAAACAGCAAGTCCAGCGCCTCATCGAGCCGGTCCAGCTTTCGGTAACAGGCGGCCATTTTTTTATGCAGGGCCAGCAGGGAAAAGGAATCCTCTTCTTGTTCGCAAATGCCTTTAGCCCGCTCATAATGCTCCAGGGCCATTGCGTATTCCTCCCGCCCCATGCAGGCATCACCCAGCCGGTCAGAGGCATTGGCAATCCCCTGCGTATCACCCTGCTCTTCAAACCCGCGCAGTGCATTGTGGAATGAATGGGCGGCAGCGGCATAATCACCGGCCGTATACTGCTCGCGGCCCTTGACATAATCGCGGCGGGCGGGATTATTCAGCTTGTCATCATCGGCGGCTGGACCGTCATCCACGGGACCGATGGAATTCAGCGGTTGAATATGTTCACTTACCATTGTCACGCTCCTCTGTGCTTTCCGACCCTGGTCGGCCGTGCCTGATTGACTTGACTGCGGCAAAGGCCAGCTCGGAAACCGTGGTCGTTTTCATATCACCCTGATCAAAAAAGGTCACTTCACTGTCATCCTGCTGCAAACCGATAATCTGCATCAGGGCCTCGGTTGCCTGTATTCTTCCCAGTAGCCTCACCATCAGTCCGCGCACCACCGGATTGTCATGGCCCAGGAAATGAAAGGTGGAATAAAAGGGTGTGCTGCGAATCAGGTCCGGACGGGGAGCAGCAATCTCACCCAATCCCCACAAAACCGCCTCCTGGGTCGAGGGATCGCCCATAAAGTTGAGCAGGTGCCGGGTAAAGGCACCATAAATATCAGGCCTGAGCGCTATGATTGCGCCGATGGCCTCCACCATGCCCCAGGGGGTGGCGGCGGAGTCGCTGCAGGCCTCGAACAACCGGTGCAGAAGATCGGCCACCGGACCGGGCTCCCTGCTTGCAACCCGGGCGCAGACCTGGCCCATGATCCAGGCTGTCTTATATCGCTGCCGCTGGTCGGGCTGGTACAGTAAACGCTGCAGAAAACGCAGGGTCCGCCTGTCTTCAAAACAGAGAGCGGCCAACTCATCCACCGCGTTTTTATCAACCAGCGCCTTGACCTCCCTTTTACTGGTCCGTCGTTTCGGTCCCTGGCGATTCTTTTCCGGCGCCGGGGATGAGGTTTGTTTTTTTTCCGGAACAAAATCCTCTCCTCCCGGCTGTGCTGTTGCATCTTCCAGGTCCCGTTTGCGTTGAAACCTCTTGACAATTTCGGAAATTTCCTTATGCAGGCGGACAAAATAGAGAACACCCCGGACAGCACGACCATCAAGGTTACGTTTTGGAACAACCTGGTGGGTGAGCTCGTCATAATCTTCTATTCTGCCGGTCAGGTAATCATCTTCGGGGATTAGTTCCCAGGCAAGATCCCATTCATCATTGCAGGCATAGACCAGGCATTCCACCATGGCGGAACCGATATTGTGGCCGGTGGCATCCGCAACATAGACCGCACCGCATTCACAGGTGCCAACCGGGAACTCGGTCATTTTCCGTTGGGCGGCTTCCCTTGGCCGGGCCACATCCATGCCGCAGAACGGGCACCAGGGTTTACCTGTCGCATCCGACTTGGTACCCATAATCAACCGGCCAGTTTCTGCTCAAGGGCCTCAAGAAAACGGGGATCAACCGGATAACCAAGATCAGCGGCCTTATCGGCATTAGTTTTGGCCTCCTGATATTCCCCGTTAAAATAGAGGGCAACGGCCAGGTTGTTGCGGGCCATCGATGAATCAGGCTCCAGGGTGACGGCCTGGCGGGCGGCCTCGACTGCCTTTTCATCCTGCTGATTCATGGTATAGGCGCTGGTGAGGTTGATCCAGGCCGTCAACAGATTCGGATCTATCTGTATGGCCCGGTCATAACTTTTGATCGCCTCCTCCACCATACCCTGCCGCTGGCGGATAAGACCGATATTGACATGGGCCTCAGCCATGTTCGGTGTTATGGCCAGGGCCTTTTCATTGAGAGCCAGCGCCCGGTCGATCTCTCCCCGGTCAAAAAGTATTGCCCCGAGATTGATCATACTTTCCACCGAATGCTCATCAAGCTCAAGGGCCCGCTCCAGCGCCGCTATCGCCTTGTCAACCTGGCCCGCCTGCCGGTACACCAGGCCCAGTTGATGATGGGCAATCACGTTTTCCGGTTTTTCGGCACAGACCTTTTCAAGGTCCGCAATAACGGTTTTCAGGTCCACCTGTTTTTCCTTATCAGCCATGCACTATCCTTTGACGGTGTGTGGTTCATCTTTTTTCTCTCACCGGCACTCCTTCACCCTGAAAAAACAGTTCAGCCGGAGAAAATATAATTTTATAAACATTATGCATAAATTCGCAAGAGGCAAGTGTTTCGTCGGAAAAACAAGGTATCATGTTATAGTTTCGATTATAATTTCCCTACTTGGACCATCTGTCCTCACAGGAAAAGAGCGGCTCGTTGCCTGCCTCAAGCAGGACCTGGCGGGCGGTGGCAATGTCAAGCCGGATCTGGGCGACCAGGTCGTCCACCGTCTCAAATTTCTTTTCCCCTCTCAGGTAGCGCAGCAGATTGATTTTAATGGGCTGGCCGTAGATATCACTGTTGAAATCAAAAATATGGGTTTCCGCCACCAGTTTATTTTCCCCGAAAGTAGGGTTATAGCCGATATTTGAAACACCGCCGAAAATCTTGCCGCCATACACGACCTGGGTGACATATACCCCGGTCTTGGGACAGAGGTCTTCCTCGCTTATCTTCAAATTGGCGGTGGGAAAACCAAGCTCCCGGCCGCCGCGCTGTCTCCCCCGCTGCACCTCGCCATGGATCTGATAACAACGACCGAGCAGACGGCGGGCATCCACCATCCTTCCCTCGGTAACCAGTTCCCTGATTTTCGTACTGGAAACCAGCATGCCGTTTTCATAATGGGCCTCGACAACGGTCACGGGAAATCCCAACTCGCGGCCACGGGCCCGGAGAAAATCGATGTTCCCCTGCCGCCCCTTGCCAAAGGCATAGTCATAGCCGACAACCAGCTCTTTGAGGCCAATGGTACCGACAAGAACATTATCGACAAAATCAGCGGCCGTTGTCGCGGCCAGCTCCCGGGTAAATGGAATAATCACCAGATGATCAATACCGGCCATCCGGATCAGGTTAATCTTCTGCTCGGTGGTGGATATCAACCGGATACCGTCGGGTCGCAGGACCTTGAGGGGATGGGGATCAAAGGTTACGGCGACACTGACGCCCCCCTGATTATATGCCTTGTTCACAACCTCGGAAAACAACATCTGGTGGCCGAGGTGAACGCCGTCAAAATTACCTATCGTCACAAAGGCATTGGAAAACGGCCGATGTATCTGCTTAAGATCTGTATATATTTCCATAGCCCTTCAGGCCAGCTCTAACTCAACCTGGCCAAAGAAAGATAAAAAATCCCTGCTCTTGGTTGCCTGAAAACAGTCACAAGGATTTATCATTCTGAACAATTTTCATCATCTGTTACGGCCGGAACGGTAAAATCAGGTCCAGCCGTGATGATTCATCTTTCGTACCAATACTCTATTTGAACAACTCATTAGAGCGCGATTTGTACTCCACCTGAGCAAAACTCGCAAACAGTTCGTTCCATGTGATATGAATTTCATTGAATCCCAACGACAAAAAGGAGGTTACGATCCCATATCCTAAGGTGGGCTTTGCACACAACCCAATAAATCGTAGGAGCCCCCCCAGGGAGTCTCGCAATCTCGCTTATCTGCGGACGATAATGACGGCGCAGGCAATTCGCCCCAATCGCCCGCAGGGGCGGGCTCCTACACTGTGCCGGAAAATTTTCTTGTTTTTTTATTACAGGAGTTCAGGAGTAAGGAACTAATACTGATTTTTCTACATTTCCGGCAAAAGAAATACTTGACAAAATCATGTTTGCCTAGCATATTCTCCCACGTCGTGCCGAAGTGGCGGAACTGGTAGACGCGCTAGGTTCAGGGTCTAGTGGGCGTATGCCCGTGGGAGTTCGACTCTCCCCTTCGGCACCATCGAATATGCAAGGCTTTATCTCGCAAGCAGCGAGATAAAGCCTTTTTTTTGTGTTTTCATGCCACCCTATCCTGTGCCCTCTCTTCCTTAGCTCCTGTGTGTCCTTTGTCATCATGGATACTACATTACCGATATACCTGTTTTGAACAATTCATCCTAGATGAGACTTGCAATCCCGACAATGGTAGTTTAGTTATCTGATAATCTTTCACAACTATTTTTTCTTTTATCAAAAAACATTGCTTCCCGTGGACATATAAAATCGGCGTTAATGTAGTTTTATAACAGGGCAGCGGTATCATTGCTATAACCGGCCAATCTGGTTCGGCCATGCCGGTTTATCCACAGGCTCGATCAAACCGGCGTTATCCATCATTATCAAGGCTGATAAAATGCCTGCAATCAGTCCCATTCCGGTAATGCTCACGACCGGATACCGGTGGCGAGATATACAACATTGATAACAAGTCTGCGATTATACCCCAGGCAAATTTCATCATCAGCACTCCCATTGCAAACGATGTGACCGAGAACGAAAATGGTTCAAGCTCTTTGGATACCAACCTACTGTTTCTTCATTTTTGTATATATCTGCAGCCTGGTCGACGCAGCTCCGAACACAATGCACCAAACGCTCTACCATGGCGGCACTATCATCACCATGGAAGGCGACAAACCGACCTATGTGGAAGCGGTTATAGAGCGAGACGGGAAAATCATCTATGCCGGACCAAAATCCGCGGCGATCAACAATTTTGCCGGCAAGACCGTTGATGTGGATTTGCAGGGAAAAACCATGATGCCCGGCTTTATCGAGCCCCATGCCCACCCGGTCTCCATCGGTGCCTTTATCCTGGCCAATGATATCGTTGCTCCCCACCAATGGCGTATGCCCCATAAAATCTATCCGGCAGTACGAGGCAAAAAACAGTATCTGCAAGCCGTGGGGAGGATCATTGATGCAAAAGTTGACAAGACGCAAACAGTACTCATCTGGGGCTATCATAAATCGTGGCATGGGCAACTGACGTTAAACGATCTGGACAAGGTAACAGGTGACGTCCCCACCATCATCTGGCAGCGGTCCACCCATGAGATTTATCTGAACACAGCCTGCGTCAAAAAATACGGTATCCAAAAAGGTGATCTGTCGGAAGAAGACAACGCACAGGCCGACTGGGACAACTACCATTTCTGGGAACGGGCGTATCAGATGATGAAGGGGACAAAATTGTCTCCTTTTTTTAGTGATCAGGAGATGCTGAAACTCGGCATGGAGCGTATTTCACAGCTCATGCTGCAAAATGGCCTTACTGCCATGTGTGAGCCCAGCTTCCCAAATTCCACTTTTGAAGATGAATATGCTGTGTTGCGTGATGGCACCGAAAAGGCAAAGGCCTATACCATTTATCTTATTGCCGGTTTTCCTGAACAGTTTGTCAAAAAGATCGGCAATGATGCCTATGCTGAGCATATTGCTTCACTTCCCAGCAAATACAACACCAACTACATAAAATTTCTGCCCAATCAATACAAAACCTTTGCCGACGGAGCCATTTACTCGCTGGCATTGGAGCTTCGCAAACCCTTTTACAACTGCCCGGATTGTAAATCGGAATGGATCATTCCGCTCAAACCGGCCCAGGAGATATTCAACTACTGGTGGGACAAGGGGTACAAAATTCATGTCCATATCACAGGTGACCTGGCCTTTGAAAAGTATCTGGATTTTACAGAAGCGGCCATGAAACGAAATCCGCGAAAAAATCATCGGACCACCTTTCATCACGTTGGCCTGTTCGATGCGGCCCAGGCCGGGCGTGCAGCAGACCTTGGCATCGAAATTTCGGCAAACCCCTATTACCTCTGGGCCCTGGCCGACAAATACAGCAAAACCGGCCTTGGACCGGAAACGGCAGCCAATATGGTTGCATTAAAAGAGTTCACCAAACGGGGTGTGCCTGTGTCCCTACACTCCGATTTTGCCATGGCCCCTGCCGAACCGCTCCTGCTGGCCTGGGTCGCTGCCAATCGCATTGTGGCAAGCGGAAAAGTAATGAATCCCGAGGAGAAAATATCCGTGTATGATGCCATGAAGGGCATTACCATCACCGCTGCCCATACCTTTGAAATGGACAGGGAGATCGGTTCCATCAAAGTGGGCAAGGAGGCAACCTTCACCATACTGGAACAGAATCCCTTCAAAATCGATCCGATCAAAATCAAAGATATTCCCATAACAGGCGTAGTCTACAAGGGCAGGATCATTCTCAATAAAGGTAAGCTGTTAGGTGGCGGGTATGACGCCCACGGCTGTATCGGGTCAGCCGGTTACTCCTGGTGCGAAAAAACACAGCGCTGCGAACGCCCGTGGGAACTTGCAAAGATGAAGGATTTCCCCAATACGCCAGAGGCTTTTAACTCTTTTTGTAACAATTCCAACAAATAGGAGAAGTCATGAGCCCATTACCGTACAATGGCATTCGAATTATCGAGTTAAGCAATACCCTTGCCGGTCGTTTAGCCGGATTTTGCCGACCAGGAAGCCGAAGTATTTATTGAGCGTCCGGTTGCTTTTACACCGGACGCATGATGAATATTTTGATCAAAATTTGCTTAACGCACTGGTGGGCTTTTTACCAACATGCCACTGTGGCTAAATTTGTCGTCCGCCCGGTAATCTACATTCCGCTGCCACTCTGTTCTGAGCATGCCGGTGTTAACGGCGCCATAGCAATCGGGGGGGGCTGCCCTGACGGACAGAACAGGCAGAGGAAAGGGCCGGGGAGACACCAGTTCAAGAATCGCCGGCGGTCTCTCTGCCATTGGCGCACTGGCGCTGATCATCAAAGAAAACCGGAACATCTCAAACCAACGGATCTCACCGGACTTATAATAGATGAAATAGATGAAGTCAAAAAGGATGGACTCGTAAAAAATCCAGACAATGCTTAAAGATGGCTAAGCAAAAACACAGATATGCAAAGAGTGGTGTCCTGTGGCGGGTCTCAACTATACGTGGAATATGTTGAGAATTGCCACAGGACACACGACGCAGC
>WFZC01000085.1 GCA_015489765.1 Desulfobulbaceae bacterium | reverse complement strand
GTCGATAGTCTGACCGGGTCGTTTTTTCTTCAGCCGCCACAGAAACATGGGCTCTACGGCTGGCTCCTGAGATGGGGATGGCTCCTTGCCAAATACCTTTTTCTTGCCATCTCCAGGGTTACGGCCTTTTATCTCTCTTTCCTGGCCGCCTACTGCCTGACAAGTCCGGGCTATGTCTTTCTGGCAACGGCCACGGAAAAAAAATATGCAGGGAGAATATTAGCTGCGGAACAGGGACTTTCCCTGCGAGGTATACTCATTGATCTTGTTGAGGGGGGCAAAATAGGGCTTGTCGGCCTGCTGGTTACCATTGTCGCCCTGGTTGTCAACTTTATCCCGGTCATCGGCCAGGGTCTGGTCTTTCTGCTCTACACCTTTTACTCGGCCCTGATGTTTATTGATTATCCCTCTTCCAACCGCCGCTGGAGCCTGGGCCGAAAAATATCCTGGCTTGTCCGTCACAAGGACCGGGCCTTCCGGCTCGGTCTGTTGCCCGCCCTGATTACCCTGGTGCCGATCATCAACATTCTGTTCATGGCCCTGCTCTTCCCCCTGTTCACCGTCCACACCACCTTAAATTTTATCACCATCGAGGACAGGACCTGAACAGTACCTCAGTCCCGGTCGGTGATTTTTTTTGCCCGCTGTTGTTTCAGGCGGCTCCGCATCTTTTTGGCCGATAAACGCCGCTCTCTGGCCCGTTTGGGTATCCTGGTCTTTTTCCGCGGTCGCTGTTCATGGAGCGCCGAACGTAGCAGGGTATAAAAACGACGGACAACCTCTTGCCTGTTGGCCCCCTGGGTCCGATACGTATCAGAGGAGATCTTGAGAATACCATCCCGATTGATTCGGCCGCCAAGGCGGTTGCGAATAAGTTGCCGCTGGTGCTCATCAAGGGAAGGTGACCTGTCTACATCAAAGGAGAGGGTAACCCTGGTGTTTACCTTGTTGACGTTCTGGCCGCCGGAGCCGGAACTGCGGGAAAAGGAAAACACAAGCTCGGAAAACGGTATCCGTATATCATTTTTCACCTGTCCCTCCTTTCCGCTCCCCCGGTTACGCACCCCTATCTTCTGCTACAGACGCGATCGGCAAACCCGACCGCTGTCAGATAATGTTCCATCACTTCGGCCCCTGAAAGACCTAACTCCGGCAGTATCTTTTCGCAGGTGGAATGGTCTCCCCGTTCATAGGCAATGACGAGCCGAATATACGGAAAGAGCTCCCCTTTTCCCTCAACAAGCGCTTTCTTGACAGACTCGGCCAGGGGCAGAGAATCCATGATCTCTTTCATCGGGGTGTCAAGCAGTGCGTCGAGTAGAGAAAACAGGCCAAGCAGAAAAAGATCGGACTGGTCGGTGACGGGTTGCCCTGGTTCTGCCAGCAGCTCACAAAACCGTCCACGAATGATGGACAGACAGACAAGTTCCTCCGGCTTGTCCGAAGCCAGTTCGGAAATAATTACCAGGGTCACGAATCGACGAATTTCTCTCTCCCCAAGATAAACTATGGCCTGCCGCACCGAGGTGACCTCATGGAGGAGATAGTAATAGGCGGAATTGATGTACCGCAGAAGTTTATAGGTTATGCCCAGGTCCATGGAGATGATACTGTCAAGCCGATCAACGGTCGTCTTTTTCCGGTTGACCTCGGCAAGCAAATTTAACAGGTTGACCTTGACCGATGTTACCTCCCGGATGCGCAGGGTTTCCGGCTGACTGAAAAAATAACCCTGAAAATAAGTAAAACCCAGCTTCAGGGCCCTGTCAAATTCTTCATGGGTTTCAATCTTTTCGGCAAGAAACTTAAGCCGATGACGGGACAGGCGATAGAGCATCCGCTCGATCTCCTCCATGGTCGACAGGCGAAAATCGACCTTGATAATGTCGGCCAGTTCAATCAACGGCTCAAGTTTGCGCGCATAGACAAAATCATCCAGGGCGATCAAATACCCTTTTTCCGATAAATTCCGGCAGGCCTCTATAACCTTCTCCGATGGTTCAACATCCTCCAGAATTTCGATAACAATCTTGGTTTTGGCAAAAAAACCGGCTACATCCCTGCCCAACAACTCTTCGGTAAAATTAATAAAACATGGTTTGCTGCCGGATATCTTTTCTATGCCCTCGGTCAAAAACGCACTGGACAACACACTGGTCGTGGCCCTGTTTCCACTCACCTGGCCGAGCTTTTTCCCCATGGACTGACGAAAAAGCAGTTCATAGGCATATACTCGTTTATTTTTGGTGAAAATGGGCTGCCTGGCTATATATACATCCACGGTTTGCTCACGGTTTCGGGAATCGAGAGTATATTCCAAGTATTCTTTTATGCAGTATAGCGCAGATAGAGGGAAGACATCCAATAAATTTGGACAAACGATAAAAATTTCTGATGAAAAGCCGGAGTGTCACAGGAGAACAAACACTCCCCAAAAAGATGAACTCGTAAAAAGTCCAGACAATGTTTCAAGATGGTTAAATAAAAACCACAGATATACAGGTAGTATACCCACGAATCGCCACAGGACACACGGCGCGGTAGATCCAAATTTTTACGACGCCATCAATAAAATGGTGGGGACGGGTTATAGGATCTGGTCGAGAAAGAGCCTGGTGCGAGCATGGACAGGATGGTCGAAAAAAGAATCGGGCGATGCCTCTTCCACTATGGCGCCCCCATCCATAAACACCACCTGATCAGCGACTTCGCGGGCAAAACCCATTTCATGGGTCACCACCACCATGGTCATACCCTCGCGGGCAAGGGTGATCATAACCTCGAGGACCTCGCCGATCATTTCCGGATCAAGGGCTGAGGTGGGTTCATCAAAAAGCATGATCTTGGGCTCCATGGCCAGGGCCCGGGCTATTGCCACCCGCTGCTGCTGCCCCCCAGACAACTGGATGGGATAATGGTTTGCCCGGTCACGGATGCCAACCTTGTCCAGCAGCTCGTATGCCATCGCCTCGGCCCTGCCCTTTTCCATCTTCTTTAACTTGATCGGGGCCAGCGTCAGGTTTTCCAGCACGGTTTTATGCTTAAACAGGTTGAAATTCTGAAACACCATGCCCAGCTCCATCCGTATCCTGTTTATGTCCTCATCGGGATCATAGAGGTCATGGCCATCAACGATAATCGAGCCGGAACTGATGGTTTCAAGACGATTTATGGTCCTCAGCAGCGTGGATTTTCCGGAACCGGAAGGGCCAAGGACAACCACCTTTTCCCCGAGATTCACATCAAGGCTGACATCATCCAGGGCCTTGAAAGAACCGAAGTATTTATTGATATGGCGAATTTTGATAATCGGGTCAGCGGCGTTCATAATGACTGAGACGGTGTTCCATGTTGGCTATCAACCGGGAAAGAACCAGGGTGATGAGAAGGTAGATCAGTGCGATCATGGTGTAGGTTTCAAAATAGTTAAAACTCTCCGAGGCATATTCACGCCCGCGGCGCAGGATGTCTGCCACCGCAAGAATGGAAACCAGTGAGGTGTCCTTTAGCAGGGCAATAAATTCGTTGCCCACCGGAGGAAGAATGGTCCGCCAGGCCTGGGGCAGGACCACGTAGGCCATGGTCTGCCGCCGGTTGAACCCCAGGGACAAGGAGGCCTCGGTCTGACCATGGTCAATGGACTTGATACCGGCCCGAAACACCTCCCCCATGTAGGCGCCGTAACAAAAGGCCATGGCGATGACCGCCGCCACAATGTCCGGTACCCGGACAATACGGCCAAGGGCGAAATAAATATAAAAGAGCTGGACCAGCAGGGGAACGCCGCGCACAATCTCGACATAGAGGGAGGCAACGAGGTTGATAAACCTGTTTTTAGACAACCTGCCCAGGCCGGTCAGCAGCCCGATCACCAGGGCCAGGGAAATGGAGGCGATGGTCACCTTGAAGGTTACCAGGATGCCGTCGGGAACAAAACTGAGTATGCGCGCGTATGGATCCGGTTTCAGCAGTGGAAGGATAATCAACAGGGATACGGTGCCAATAAGGGCAATCCACCAGGCCGAAATCAATCCCTTGTCCTCGGGATCGGGAATTGCGGCCCCGTCACCGATTTCAATTTTTTGTTTTTGATCAGACATAATGCCCTTTACTCTCCCCTTCCCGTGCAGCCGGTGTGGACGGAATTACGCAAGCCAGGTACAGTGGTCCCGTCAAATTCCATTCTCTGCCCATCAAACTACAACCAAAAATTTTCTGTTCTCGAATCACTCCAGAGAGCCCCCGTCCTCTACGCCCCTACTGGCATAAAGGACGGGGGGCCCTGACGCTCCATTTTCTACTGACCGATCCACTTTTTCTTCAACTGCTGGTCTATTCCCTTGGCCTTGACGGCCTCGATTCCCCTGTTCAGCAGATCAAGGATTTTTTTGTTTCCCTTTTTCACGGCAAAGCCGTAATTTTCAACCTTGTCAGTTTTGAGAACAGCGGCAATCTTCAGCTTATCCTTATACTTGTCCAGGGCATAATTGGCGGCGACAGGATCGTCACAGACAACAGCGTCTATCCGGCCCACATTCAAATCCTCCATGGCCAACCCGATTTCATCGTATGACTTGGGAATAACCCCCTTGACCTCTTTGATGGCAAAGTAACCGGTGGTGCCGATCTGACCACCGACCTTCTTCCCCTTCAGATCAGCCAGTGTTTTTGCCGATGAGGACTTGGGTACAATCAACGCCTGGCGGACCGTGAAATAGGGCTCACTGAAATCCATCGCCTTTTTCCGCTGCTCGGTGATGGAAACGGAAGAGCTGATGGCATCATACTTGCCGGCAGCCAGTCCGGCAAAAATTCCATCCCAGGCCGTGTTTTTAAACACCGGGGTAAACCCGGCCTCTTTGCCGGCCGCTTTTAAGAAGTCAACGGAAAAACCGACGATCTGTTTCTGGGCGTTGACAAACTCCATGGGCGGCCAGGTGGCGTCGGTGGCAAATACTATCTTGGTCTCCGCCCAGGCAGTACCATAAAGCGTTGACAGGGCAACAAGAATCATAATAATTTTTTTTAACATGAGAATCTCCTCAACTCTGAAATTTTAACAAATCGGTACCCCGAACCGGACAACCGGCACCAAGGTGTCATGTACCACCCAATTGTCCGGGAGGCAATAAAAACAAACCCGCAAAAGTTCCCCAAACAGAAATAAGGAAAACTTTTGCCCGGTAACCAGCGAAGAAGTCGTCCATCTTTCACTTGACGTCTTCCACCACCAACAGGTAGAATAGCGTCCATATTCATCATCCACCACCACATTCCCAGAGGATACCCATGAAGATACTCAAGACCTTACTTCTCATTGCCTTTGCCATAACAGCGCTCACTCTGACCACCGGCTGCAGCAAAAAACCGGTGCCGTCTTACTCTTCCCAGGTTGGACACAATGCTCCGGAGGGCAAGGAACTGGCTTCGGGGAAACAGGGAACCATCAGTGAAGAAACCATGAATGGTGAAGAATCACTGGATGCCGGCGGACAAAATCTCGGCAGTCTCGATGTCAACAGCGACCAGAACTCCGAAGAGTATAAAAAGGCCCATGGACGATCTTCCATTGAAATGCAGCCCATTTATTTTGATTTTGATCAAGCCTCCATCCGTGACGACCAGGTTCCCCGGCTGGAACACAATGCGGATTACCTGAAAAGTAATCCGGCTGTGAAACTGGTCATCGAGGGGAATACCGATGAACGGGGCACCAATGAGTATAACCTTGCCCTGGCTGAACGCAGGGCCATTAACGCCAAAACCTATCTCGTTGAACTCGGTATCGACGGATCCAGGATACGCACTGTCAGCTACGGTGAAGAACGTCCCCTGTTCACCGGTCACACAGAGGATGACTGGGCCCAGAACCGGCGGGACGATTTTGTCCTGGAATAACCCCCGGCCCCTTCCTCCCTCCTTCTCCATACCCTGAAATCCCCCGGAAACAGAAGATCTGTTTCCGGGTTTTTTTCTCAGACGTTTTTCCTCACCAACCCATTGTTAAAATACCCCCTCCCCATGTTTTTTCTTGACACAGGAATAATTATCAACTACTTTCGAAAAAAACTAACAGTTAACAATAAATATCAAATATGCAGAAACTCCTTCGTATGACTCATCAACGGGAAATAATCCTTGATGAGATGAAAAAATGTAAAACCCATCCCACCGCTGATGAGCTTTACGAACGAATCAAGAAAAAGCTGCCCAGGATCAGTCTGGCCACCGTGTATCGTAACCTGGAGATCATGTCCGAGTCAGGGCTGATCAACAAACTCGAAATCAGTGGGCGGCAGAAACGATTTGACTGGGAACTGGACCAGCATGATCATATTTATTGTGTGCAATGCCACAGGGTGGATAACATCGATCTTGCGGAAAAGAAAGATATTCCCCTGCCAGAGCGGGAAAACCATGGCTATATTGTATCGGGATGCCGGGTTGAATTTTACGGTATCTGTCCAAAATGCCAATCTTTACATCTACAAAAAAAGAAAAGGAAAGGAAAAAAAATGGCGTGTAAATCAAAATGTGGAACCAAGGGACTCAGCGACAAACAACGTGCCGTGCTGGAGGCAATGGCAAAATGCAAGGAGGCCTGCGGCAGCAAGGACATTGCCGCTGCAACCGGCCTGGAACCCAAACAGGTAAGTTGTCAGATTACGGCGCTCAAAAAAAAAGGTTTTGTCGAAAGTCCGGTCAGGTGCAAGTATTCCATTACCGATGACGGCAAAGCGGCAATTTCTTAGGAGGACAGACTTATGGCAACACTCACGGGAACCCAAACCGAAACAAACATCCTGACGGCCTTTGCCGGCGAATCCCAGGCCAGAAATCGCTACTCTTTTGCCGCCAAAAAGGCAAAAAAAGAGGGGCTTGTTCAAATAGCGGCAATCTTTGAACGGACCGCCGAGCAGGAACGGGCGCACGCGAAGACCCTTTTTAAACTCCTGGAAGGGGGTGAGGTTGAGGTTCGTGCCTCTTTTCCGGCCGGGACCATCGGCACCACCCTGGAAAACCTTGAGGCGGCGGCAGCGGGCGAAGAACATGAATACAGAGAAATGTATCCCGAATTTGCCGCCACGGCAAAGGAAGAGGGATTTCCTGTAATCGCCGCTGTTTTCAACGCCATCGCCAAGGCGGAACAACAACATGCCAGGCAGTACCGGGCCTTTATTGACAACCTGAAGGCAGGACGGACCTTTAAACGAGAGGAAACCGTTATCTGGTACTGCCGTAAATGCGGCTATGTCCATGAAGGGACGGAGCCGCCTAAAAAATGTCCAGCCTGCTCCCACCCCCAGGGATATTTTGAGCTCCTTGCCGAAAACTGGTAAACATCTGCAACCGCTATTCCCGCCGGACACAAATCTCCCATATGGGAAAGAACAGAAACAAACCCAACTTTACTATTAAATTATACAGGAGATCACATCCAATGAGTACATTAGTCACCAAACAGGCACCGGATTTCACTGCAACCGCAGTCATGCCGGACAATTCAATGAAAGACGACTTCAAGCTGTCCGATTACCAGGGAAAATACGTCATCCTGTTCTTTTATCCCCTTGATTTTACCTTTGTCTGTCCATCCGAGATCATAGCCTTTGACAAAAACCTGGACAAATTCAAACAGAGAAACTGCGAGGTTATCGGAGTATCGATTGACTCCCAGTTTTCCCATTGGGCCTGGAAGAACACCCCGGTAAACGAAGGTGGGATCGGCAATATCCAGTACCCCCTGGTTGCCGATCTGGACAAAAAAATATCACGTCAATACGGCGTGCTTCTCGACATGGGTGTTGCCCTGCGCGGTACCTTCCTGATCGACAAGGAGGGTATTGTCCGGCACGCGGTCATCAATGACCTGCCCCTTGGCCGTTCCATTGACGAGGCCCTGCGCATGGTTGATGCTCTCAGGTTCCATGAAGAGCATGGTGATGTCTGTCCCGCCAACTGGCATGAGGGCGAGGATGCCATGACTCCGACCGCCGAAGGGGTTGCCGATTATCTGGCCAAACATGTTAACTGATCACGATAACACAGTTTGCCACGGCCCTTACCCGTGGCAAGGAAAAAACCTATTTATTTACTCAACCAGGAGATCACACCATGACCAATAAAAACGAAATCTATAAATGCCCTCTTTGCGGAAATATCGTTGAAGTCCTGCACACCGGCGCCGGTGAGCTGGTCTGCTGCGGTCAGCCCATGGACCTTATGACAGAAAACACCGTTGATGCTGCCAAGGAAAAACATGTTCCCGTGGTCACCAAGGTTGACAACGGCTACAAGGTCAGTGTCGGTTCTGTTGCCCACCCAATGGAAGAAAAACACTGGATCGAGTGGATTGAACTTGTTGCCGATGGCAAGGTCTACCGTCAGAACCTTTCGCCGGGTGATGCTCCGGAGGTAACTTTCTGTGTCGAGGCATCGGAGGTCACGGCCAGGGCATACTGTAACCTGCATGGTCACTGGAAATCATGATCACAATCCGTGCAGTGACGGTTGTATGCCAGGTCGGTTCCGTGTAATCAGCAGTTACCACGGGACCAACAACGTTCAACAGGTATAACCAGGAGATTTGTATATGGCCGATCCCGAGGAGATGTACCAGTGTCAAACCCCCAACTGCGGATATATCTATAATCCGGACAAGGGAGACCGAAAGGGAAAAATCAAAAAAGGAACCGCGTTTGCCGATCTTCCAGATGAATGGCGTTGTCCTGTCTGTGGTGCAACCAAAGCCGCCTTTAAACCCCTTGCCGGTCCCGGTTCTGTCCGGGACGACAATGCATGATATTTAATTTTATTAGGAGGACGTAAAGTGAAAAAGTATAGATGTCTCGTCTGTGGCTATGAGTATGATCCGGAGGCAGGTGATCCGGCAAACGGCGTTGAACCTGGCACATCGTTTGATGATGTACCCGATGACTGGGTCTGCCCTGTCTGCGGAGCCGACAAAGACGAATTTGAAGAGGTATAGCGACCATACAGGCAACCGCGCCGGCAAGCGGCGTGGTTGCCTTTTCCTGATATTGCAAGATGAACAGTATCTGATCTGTCCCTCTTGCAATACCCGGAACATTTAAATTACCGAGAGACAGCCATGAAAAAAACAGTAATCTTTGCCTTTCGCGGCGACCCCATGTGTTTCGTCCACGTCCTGCTCAACGGTCTTGATTGTAACGACAGGGGCATGGAGGGTAAAATCGTCATCGAGGGAGAGGCGGTCAAACTGGTCCCGGAAATGGTCAAACCCGACCATTTTCTCCATCAGCTGTTTACAAAAGCACAGAAGCAGGGAATTATCGTTGGCGCCTGCCGCGCCTGCTCGAACAAGCTTGGCGTTGCCCAGGCCGTCACCGATACCGGCATTGAACTCATTGGTGACATGTCGGGCCACCCTGCCATGTCTGACTACATTGACAGGGGATACAACGTTATCACCTTCTAAGCAAACAAAACCTGCTGAAACAGTCATAACCAACCCACTCCATAAATAATGAAAAGGGCTTTTATCTTGACTGTTTCATGTTAGTCCACCGATCATCCGTAAAATCCATATATTTTTTTCCCTGGATGGGGGAAATCGTAGAAAACAAGGAGGAAACACGTGAAACCGATTGAACTTGCTGAAAATGTCTACTGGGTTGGCGCCATAGACTGGCTTACCCGTGACTTCCACGGCTACTCGACCAACCGGGGAACGACCTATAACGCCTACCTGATAATCGATGAAAAAATCACCCTCATTGACACGGTGAAAAAGCCGTACCGCAACGAGCTCATGCACCATATCCGCACCATCATCGATCCCGCCAAAATCGACTATATTGTTGTCAATCACGTGGAAATGGATCATTCAGGATCTCTGCCCGAGGTGGTGCAGGAGATCAACCCAGAAAAAATTATCTGTTCCAAAATGGGGCAGAAGGCCCTGCTCAGTCATTTTCACCAGGAAGACTGGCCCTATCACGTCATCAGCCCGGGAGAAGAAATCAACCTTGGTGAAAAAACCCTCAGCTTCCTGGAAACACGGATGCTGCACTGGCCGGATTCAATGTTTACCTAC
>WFZC01000084.1 GCA_015489765.1 Desulfobulbaceae bacterium | reverse complement strand
GCACATCTTGATGCCGGCGATCTTGGCCACGGCATAGGGCTCGTTGGTCTGCTCCAGCGGTCCGGTCAGGAGATACTCCTCCTTCATGGGCTGGGGCGCCAGGCGCGGATAAATGCAGGAGCTGCCGAGAAAGAGCAGGTCCTTGATCCCGGCCTGCCAGGCGGCATGAAGGACATTGGTCTCGATCACCAGGTTCTGATAGATGAAATCGGCCGGCCAGGTACTGTTGGCCAGGATGCCTCCCACCCGGGCCGCGGCGAGAATGACGCAGTCGATCTTCTCCTCTCGGAAAAAATCATGCACGGCCCGCTGGTCGAGGAGATCAAGGTCGGCGTGATTTCGGGTCACAATATTTTCCATGCCCTTTTGTCTGCACTTCCGCACGATGGCGGAGCCCACCATGCCCCTGTGACCGGCGACGTATGCCCTCTTCCCGGCTGACAAAAAGGAACTTTTCATATAATCTTCAACCATCCCTTGCCTGCTCTTGACACACCGCACATCTACTTCTCCCTTTCCATCTGTCCCCCTTCCCGGGTGGACGGTAGCAGCGCTAAAGCAACCCCGAGGTCACGCGAATCATCTCCATAACCTTCCCGTTCAGGGTTCCACGTCCGGCTCACATGAATTACCAGTGGAATCTCGGGATCAAGCGGCTGGGGAAAAACCATGGTACTCCAGCCATGCCATGTCAGACGACGGGAGGCGATCACCTTCGCATTCTGCAAAAATGTAATCTCAAGAGGCGACCTGCTCAGGAACGGTTGCTCACTTTTCGCCAGCAATACGTCAAATCGGCCGGATCCTTGTCCCGGCGCGAGCTGGGCCTGCCAATGCGTCCACCGGTATGCAAACGGCCGGGCTCCACGGCCCTCCCCAGCCGCCCTGCCGAACTGCCATTTGTAGAAACCGAAATCCTTTCTCGCTCCCGGTTCCCCAAGCCGTAGCTCGCTGACAGCAACGCCAAGGTTTCTGCTGTCGCTGGAGATGCCTTCCCGGCGGGGATTCCAGGTACGGGAGAGCCGCAGCTCAAACTGCCTCGTCGACAATCCGCTGTCCGCGGGTATGGCATATTCCCCTGTCACTGTCCGGGTTCTCCAGAAGGTAATTCGATCGATGGGAGAACTATCCAGGAAGACATCCATAACAATGGGATTCACGCTCATATTGGGAGCGTTGCAAAAAAATTTCACCTTATAGACCCCTGGTCGGTCAAGCTTCACCACTGCCCTCTTCCCTGTCCAGCGATAGATTTCACCCCCTTCCCATGTTTCCCTGGGATAAAATCCGAAATACCTGTCCACGTCCTGATCCGGAGCATACACCCGCAAGCCGTATTTCATGGCAAGGGCGTGAGACTGGTAATTTAACAGGTATCCGGTGCCACCGAAACAAACCAATATGCCCGTGGTCCAGAGAATAAACCGCTCTGACCTGCGGCCCCATGGAGTAATCACCGACTGACGAATGGACATCGCATAAGCGAAGGAGCAAAAGATCAGGAGCCAGATCACGCCAATATACTGCATACTCTGAGTCAGACCGTAAAGGTGAAAAGCGAGCACCGAAAACAGGGTGGCGAGGCTTGTCGTATTCCTGGTGATCTTAAAATCACGATACAGGAGCATGAGCGTGTAGGCGATTGCCATCCACCAGATCACCAAGCCTACAACACCATTGCTGACCCAGAGCTGCAGGTAAAGATTATGCGGTGTATCTGCCAGGAAACTGATCTCCTCATGCTGCCTGCTGTATGCCGATTCAGGTATGCGTGCCAAGGTCGCGGCCTGGTACTTATAACTCTCATAACCCCTCCCGACGAGAGGAGATTCCCGGCCGATGGCAATGGCATCATGCCAGATCTTACCACGCAGGCCTATGGTGGTCAGCTTGGCAAAACGCTGTTCCAGCAATCCCTCGTCGCTTCCCCTGACCACATGGAACATGGAAAATAAGGCCCCCGCGACAAGTGCAAACACCAGGAGACACATGCCTATCGCACCCATTAAGCGGATTATCCCCGGCAACAAACCTTTCCTGTACACCTTGACTGAATAACGACAGGCACTCCACATCAGGGCAACAACCAGGGGATAAAAAAGCCAGGCTGTCCTGGAACCGCTCAGAACAATGGCAATAAAGCTGACGAAGACAAAGAGATACAAAAGAGCTGCCAATCGAGCCCGGCCTCTCTCGGCAACAACGAAAACAAAAGGGGCGCTTACAACAACGTATTCAGCAAACCAGCCAGGGTTGCCAAACAATGACCGCAACCGGCTTCTCGCGCCGCTCTCCGGACGCAGCCATTGCAGGGAAAACAGATGGTAGTGCTCCAATATGCCGATACAGGCAGCGGTAAAGGCACCCACAGCCAACCCTGTGAATAATGCTCTGAATATCGAACCGGAATGGCGCGAACGGGCCAGGAGGTATGCGAACAGAAAAAAAAGAATCAGCCTGTTCGCAGCGGCAAGCGGATAGAGGCTGGATCTGGGTGTGCTCTGCAGCAGGGCACTAGAAAAATCGAACAGTCCCCAGAGGGAGAGCAGCCGAACCGTATGACCAAGCGGCAGCAACAGAAGTGAAAGCAGAACAAGCAGAACATAACCACCGATCAGAAGGCCGAGGCTATTTGAACCACTGGCAGAAGGGCCAAGGTGGAACGCCTCCAAAACAAGCAGCAGACAGACGAGGGAAAGAAAAAATTCGCAAAAGAGACTCAGGGGCAGGTACGCCGGAACACCGTAGAGGGGAAAAGAGAAGGCTGTAATAAAAATAAGATGCCTGAGGTATTGCGGACGGCACATGACAAAAACAACACATGATGCAGCCGCAAGGACGAGTGCCTGGAGGGGGGCTGAAAGGTCTACCACCACAGCAAGATGGGCACCCAGGTTCGCCAGCAGGAAGAGAAAGACCGGCAGAAGAACCAGGGGGGGGGAAGAGCCCCTTTCTGCCCGTACAGCATGGAGACGCATGGAGACGGCTATCCCTCGTCCGCGATGACGGCTTCAGTCTTCACATCAATCCCGGCCGGCATTCTTTCGTAGGTATATTCGGGGACAATAGCCTTGAGATGTTCTTTCAGGTGTCCCACCGCCCTTGATACTGCGGCCTCCCTGAGAACATCCAGTTCGCCTAGAAGCCAATCCCAATCCACTGCTCTGCTCCGGGCAAGCAGCAGTTTTGCATGGTTGGTCGGCTGAAGCCCTTCACTTTCATGCAGTATTTCTTCAAACAGTTTTTCACCCGGACGCAGGCCGGTATACACAATCTTGATATCTTCGTCGGGGATAAAACCGGACAAACGTATCATCTGTTCAGCCAGCTTGCGAATCAGTATAGGTTCTCCCATGTCCAAGACGAAGATCTCTCCGCCTCCTCCCATTGCCCCGGCCTGGAGGATCAGGCTCACCGACTCCGGGATCGTCATGAAGTACCGGGTTATCTCCGGATGGGTCACAGTAACTGGACCTCCAGCCTCTATCTGCTTCTGGAATAGCGGCACCACAGAGCCCGCCGAGCCAAGAACATTGCCAAAACGGGTTGTTATGAATTTTGTCGCCGATCGTTTACTGAAATTTTGACAAAACAGCTCTGCAACACGCTTGGTCGCACCCATGACATTTGCGGGGTTGACGGCTTTATCCGTCGACACAAGAACAAACCTATCGACACCATACCGGTCAGCCAGTTGCGCAATGGTTATCGTACCAAAAATATTGTTTCGTACTCCTTCGGCAGGATTTCTTTCCACCATGGGAACATGCTTGTAGGCCGCGGCATGAAAAATGACCTCCGGTGAAAACTTCCTGAACACCCACTCCACTCTTTCCTTGTTTCGTATATCGCCGAGAACACCAATCAAGGGCAGCTCGGAGAAGGTCTCCGTCAACTCATGATCAATGGCATAGAGATTATATTCACTATGATCAAAGACAATGAGCCGCGCAGGCTCCTGGGCCGCTATCTGACGGCAGAGTTCAGACCCGATAGAGCCTCCTCCACCCGTGACCAGCACAACCCTGTTGCGCAGATATCCCGTGATTGCATCGGTATCCAGGCTAATCACCTCACGACCAAGCAAATCCTCAACTGTTACCGCGCGCAACTTATCCGCATCTATGACTTTGCCCTGCATTTCAAAAAGGGACGGCAGGATCTTATATTGGACGGAAAGATTATTACATTTGTTGACATACCTGTTGATGACAGCCTTGCCTGCGGAAGGAATTGCGATCACGACCAATTCGATCGACAGGACATCAACCATCTCCTCAAGGCGATTTCCGTCACCAAATACCCGGATGCCGTGGATTTCCTTGTTCCACTTGACAGGATCGTCGTCAAGAAAAGCTAGCGGCTGATACTCATCCCGGTGCAGAAGGTCTCTGGAAAGCATCTCTCCCGCCGAACCAGCGCCGATGATCAATGTTCGCTTTCCCGCGTTAGAAGGAATGTGAAACCTGTGATCCTTGAACAACCGATACATGATTCTGGGCAGACACAGTCCTGCTGCCAGTAGAAGAGGGTACAGCAAAAAAAATGATCTGGGGATACCTTCCAGACGGGTCATCATTGCCATAATAGTGGTAATGATCGGCAAGCCCAGCAACACGGACTTGATAATACGGACTAGATCCTGGACTGAGGCAAAACGCCACATTCCCCGGTACAGGCCGAACAGCCAGAAAATAGCTCCCTGAACAGGGATGGCAATGGCTATTCCTTTGTACAAAAATGGAATCTGATCAGCCGGAATGTACCCAAGGTTGAACCTGATCCATACTGCCAAGATGAAAGAGGCAGGGATCCACAGTATATCATGAAAAAAGGCAACCCTGCGATTGAGCAAAATCAACTTTATCTGTGTATTCATACAATATACACGAGGTTATTTTTGTGTACACGCCAAGGCGCCTCAAGTATTGGAAGTCTAGCGGGCTGACACCGACTGAAGAATCGCAGCACCCATGCACCATCGCGACCGCCTACATCGAAAAGGGGGGAAATGGCCAAAGTCTTCGCCGCCTTCCTCCTGCTCCCTGGACGATCGCACTTTCAAATTGAAAGGTACCCATCAATTATCGAAATCAGGCTCAGAAGTTGTGATTCATAATGATTCCGGATTCATAACCCCGGCTTTAAATTTAAATGCTAACCAAATCAATGGAATATATGCCAAGGCTAAGCCTGTAATACCATCCAAAAATTTTAACGCAACCAGCATTGACAAAGGAAAAAGCCAAAATGCATTAAGAGCGCCCACGGCCAGTGAAACCTGTCGGTGTCCGCCAAATTTTCGTACGGCATGCTGATACGCATGATCACGATGAGCTATATAAAATTTTTCGCCACGCGACAGGCGACGCAAAAGCGTCACAGTTGCATCAACATTAAAAACTCCTAATAAAATAACCCATACCCAAAAAAACTGGTGCGCTATCCATCCTGTATCTATTGAAAAAATCCCTAAGGTTATCCCCAGGAAACCGCTACCACCATCACCCATAAAAATTCGGGCCCGTGGAAAATTCCAAAAAAGAAAACCAGATACCGCCGAAGCTAATAAAAGAGGAAGTAACCATGCACGCGACTCTGAAACAATCAGCCATGCCAATACACCAGCCCCTAGGCAAACAGTTATAGTTTCGATGCTTGCGATACCATCAATACCATCCATAAAATTATACAAATTCAGCAGCCAAACCAAGTAGACAACGGCCAAAACATTTCCTGCTTTGCCAAAATCGAATAGACTGCCAAAAATAGGCAATGGGGGCAGACCATCCAGCCATATCAATACCCAAACAGCACCGGCAAAATGAGCCAGTAACCGCCAACGAGCAGCAATATGAGAATGGTCGTCCAGAAACCCAACAAACGCAATCCAAATCCCGGCCCCAACTAAGGCCATCATGCTCGTCATCGGCAATTCATTGAATGAATAAAAAACAACCGTCATTGTCAGGAAAGAAAAAACAAAAGCCAATCCTCCACCTCGGGGTGTTGGAACCATATGTGAGCTACGCTTGTTAGGAATATCTATAAGACTGCGTGATAATGCATAACGTCTTAAAAGAGCGGTTAACAACCATGTAGATCCAATTGTTATTAAAAACAGGACCATAACAATCATAGATGAGTATTTTTCAAAAAATGACGAGCTGTTTCACTCAGTGCTTCTTCCATCCGCACGGGAGGGTGCCACTCAAGCAAGTCGGCAGCCTTGCTGATATCCACCTGCAATGAGCCTAAAAGTCGAAGCGCAAAATTTTGTTTTCCTAAAATGGCTGCTCCCAGCATAAGTAATCGCTCCGGTATCGGTATAAGTCTTGATGAAAGATTCAACGCTCCAGCCATCTGTTTGAAAAGTTCAGTGGTTGACACGTCATTTCCATCCGATACAAGAAAAACCTGATTAGCTGCCGCCGAATGCTCTATACAGATAAAAATCAGATCAACTAGATTGTCCAATGCTACCAAGCTGCGCCGATTATGAATGGCACCGAATGGCAATGGAACACCTTTACGGAGATAATGCATCATAGAAGCAAAATTCCCTTTTACTCCAGGCCCATAAACCAATACCGGTCGGATGATTACCATTTCCATACCGGTATCGTTAGACAGGTCTTGCAATTGTTTTTCAGCTTCATATTTGGAAATACTATACGGATCACGTGGTTCCGGAACATCTTTTTCAGTAAAGGGTTTTCCCGGCAATGTTTGCTCACCGTTGACCTTGATTGTGCTTAAAAAGATAAAACGATGAACACCAGCCTGTGCCGCCTGACGGGCCAGATTCAAGGTAGCATCCACATTGATCTTGCGATATTCGGCCAAAGGGTCAATGGTTGAATCCTGCATGACATGAACACGGGCCGCGAGATGAACTATGCAATCCACGCTATGCAAATATTTTTCCCAATTTGTACCTTGGCTGATATCACCGACGAAGACCCGGTCCCGGATGTTGCAGTTCATGGTGGGACCTATCTGCCGGAAAGCAGCACGAATTATATACCCTTTTTCCTGCAATACTCTGCATAACCGGTTACCGACAAAACCATTCGCTCCGGTTATCAATACCCGTTTCACTTAATCAATTTCTCATAAAGGGCCAATGTTTGCAGATTCACTTTCTCCAAGGTGAACTCTCTTTCCACCAATTCTCTTCCATGCATCCCCATTGTCTGTCGAAGTTTTGAAGAGGCGAGCAACTTTTTCAATGCTGCAGCCACAGCATTGGCATCCCTGATCGGCACCAGAAAACCATTCAAATCATCATGGACAATCTCACGACATCCAGGAGTATCAGTGGTGACAATCGGTCGCCCACAAGCTGCTGCTTCCAGCAACACCTTAGGTAAGCCTTCACGATAAGATGGCAGGCAAACTATGTGGGTTTTGGCCAAGACTGTAGCCATATCATCTCGTCGTCCCCACCATTCAACTACTCCTTCTTCATGCCAGGCCCGCAGTTGATCTCGTGAAATAGCCGTCGGGTTTTCAGGATCCCCCTCCCCCACCAAAACAAAACGTGCGCATACGCCTTGTTGCTTTAACTGCCTGGCTGCCTCTACAAACTCACCGACACCTTTGTCCCATAAAAGTCGAGAGGCAAGAACGACGATCAGATCTCCTGACGGCTCTGGTTGAACCTTAAATTCCTCAATATCGACACCGGACCCCCTGATCAAGACTATCCGCTCCCTTTCCAAAACACCACTTGTAGAAAGGAGATCGACATCGTCAGGATTTTGCAGAATGACACGACTTCCTTTCAGGTTGAGCAAAAAACGAAAAAAGAACAGGATAAATGGTCGTATTGCACGCGCCTTAAGGGTCTTGGAGCTAAACAGAAAACCCAACCCGGCCATGGCATTCACCTTAAAAGGCACCTTTGCGACCCAAGAGGCTATCGACCCGTAAAGAATGGGCTTCAGAGCCACATGATGGGCAATGGTCGGTTGCTCCTTTCTATATATTAAAGCAAGACGATAAATAAGCAGCAGTTCTCTCAAGGGGTTAATTCCACGACGGGACAATTCCAAAGGAATCAGCTTTATGCCCGAACGCTTGATCGCCTCACCATGACAATTGACATTGGTAACCACCGAGACTTCATATCCAAACTCTTTGGCGGCTAAAGCCAAGGGAAGACGATGTGAACAGAAATACCAATCTTCGGTAACAAAAAACAACAGCTTCAAATGCTGCAAATTATTTTCCCCATTTTTCCAGCCATGATTGAAACATCAACACGTCCCAAAGATAGTAATGCCAGCGTCTTTTACCACTTACATGTTCATTCCACATGTGCCGAATGGGATCCGGGTCAAAAAAACCCTCTTCACGCAATCTCTTCTCCTCCAGAAGGGCCTCCGCCCAGTCTCTCAATGGTCCGCGCAACCAGTGCTCGATGGGCACGCCAAACCCCATTTTGGGCCGTTCCATCAGCTCACGCGGCACATAACGATACAATACTTCACGCAACAGCCATTTTCCCTTACCATTCCTATACTTAAGCGACATGGGAACTCTCCAAGAAAATTCTACCAGTCGGTGATCAAGTAGCGGTACTCGTGCTTCCAGACTGACGGCCATGCTGGCCCTGTCCATTTTGGTCAAAATATCATCGGGCAGGTAAGTCATACTATCCAGAAACATCATGAACTCACGCAGATCGGAGAACTTCGACCGGTATCCCGACAAATTAAACAGAGTCTGTGGTTCTTCGCCCCCCACAACAACTCCAACCGGATCCTTCCAATGAGAGACCAGTCTTAGATAATACGCCTCACCCGAATCTTCTCTAACCACCTCCGCCAACTTTGGCAGACGATCTGCCAGATGTGGAACATGGAGACACTTTGGCAGAAACCGAACCAGGCGCTCCAAGGGTACGCCTGGAAAAATCTGCATCAATCCTCCCAATGCTTGCCGCAGTGGTGCCGGCAACAGATTTAAAACCCGCCAAATCTGATAACCTTTGGTATAGCGTTGATATCCGAAAAAGAGTTCATCCCCACCATCACCGGAGAGGCTGACTACCACATTCTTCCTGGTCAAATCACTCACCAAAAAGGTTGGAATCTGAGAGGAATCAGAAAAAGGCTCGTCCCATATGGCAGGTAACCGGGGAATCACCGCCATGGCCTCTTCCGGGCTCACATATAATTCCGTGTGGTCCGTACCCAAATGGTTTGCCACGGCCCTTGCATGGTCAGCCTCATTATACCCCTTTTCGTGAAAACCGATAGTAAAGGTCTTAATTGGCCGCTCCGACTGGGCCTGCATCAAGGCAACAACCGCGCTTGAATCAAATCCTCCCGACAAAAAGGCGCCCAAAGGCACATCCGCAGCCATACGCCGGTAAATGGCATCACGCAACAACCCATCAAGTTCATCGACGAATTCCTTGGATGTTTTCTTGGCTTCTGCAACGCTATTTTCTGCAAGTTGGCCGAGATCCCAGTAGCATTGGGGTTCAGAGACCACGGTCCCGGCCTCCCGAACAACAACATAGTGGGCAGGAAGCAGCTTTCTGATTCCCTGGTATATGCTCCAGGGAGCAGGCACATAATTATGGCGCATGAACAACGTCAGAGCCTTGCGGTCAATAATCCCCTGCCATTCCGGATAGGCAGTTAAACTTTTCAGTTCCGAGCCAAAAAGGAAGGTTGCACCACTATGCCCATAATATAAGGGTTTTTCTCCCATACGATCCCGGGCCAGAAAGAGGCGACGCTCTACATTGTCCCATATCGCAAAGGCGAACATGCCGTTCAGTCGTTGGAGCGTCCCTTCAATTCCCCAATGGCGCAGGCCAGCCAGCAGGGTTTCAGTATCAGAATGGCCACGCCAGTCAAAATGTCCCCCCTCGTGCTCTAGGTCAACACGTAAATCCTCGTGATTGTAGATTTCGCCGTTATAGACCAAGGTAAACCGACCACAGGGGGAGGCCATGGGCTGATGACCTGCCGGAGAGAGATCGAGGATCGAGAGACGCCGATGCGCCAGAGCCAGTCCCGCATCTTGATCCACCCAGACACCGGCATCATCCGGTCCCCGGTGCCGGAGCTGTATTGCCATCCGTTCGACGACAGATGTATCTGCATGACCTTTATTCCAATAACCAACTATGCCGCACATGAGGAGCTACTCCTTTTTTTTCCTACCAATTTTTCATATAATCCAGCATATTGGTTTACGATTATACCTAATGTATAGTTCGCTGCGATCCGGGCTCGAGCCATTGTACCCAGCAGATTACGTTCCTCAGAAGACATGGTTAGAAAATGCTCAATTCCGGCAATAAAGGCCTCTTCATTATTAGGCGGAACAATCACCCCTGTATCACCGACAATTGCCGCACTGTCTCCCACATCGGTTGCCAAGCATGGAACACCAACCGCCATTGCTTCTCCGAGTACATTTGGGAATCCTTCCCCTCTACTGCTAAGACAAAAGACATCCATTGTACTCATAAGCTCTTCAACATCACTACGTTCCCCTAACAGATGAAATCTATTGCGCACCTTTTCAGGTATCAATTGAGCAATTGACGGATTTTCCGGCGAAACATCTCGGCCACTGAGCAAAAAATACACATCCGAATGACGGAGTGCGACATTTGCAGCCGCCCCTAAAAAAAGTGGGTGATCTTTCATCGAGTGCAACCGGGCTACGTGGCCAAAGACAAGCGCATCAGGGGGGATACCCAATTCGATACGTATACGTTGACGTGAAGTGGAAGAGAAAGAAAACTGCTGCACATCAATTCCATTGGGAATTACTTGACCATTGTGTGCAATAAAACCGAAGGCTTCATGCTGTTTCCGCGAAAGATGGCTATTATAAAGAATCACATCAGGGGTATTAGAAAAAAATCTGTTCGCTCGGATCACCTGACGAGTCATTAATTTTTCATAGCCCAAATCATACAAAGAGTGACGGATATTCCAGGCTAGTACGGCAGGGATATTGGAAACGAAATTGCTAGTCAACGTGGCGGCTAAGTTGCCGTGATACATCCAGCCTTGAATTACATCCGGCTGCAATGCCTTTATAAAATGACGTAAGTTTATTACACCTACGAGTGTACGTCGACTTGGAATACCAAGCGCAATTACAGGTACTCCTAAGGCCTGAATTTGAGGCCCAATTGTCCCCTTAGTACGTAGTGAAACGACATAACAGTCAAATTCTGTATGGAGACCGCCTTGTAATAAATTATAAAGAGCACGCTCAGCACCGCCGGTAGAAAGACCGGTGATGATATGGACAATTTTCAATCAGTATATCTCCAGTATTTTATTTTGGTCATGAATACCATAAAGATAAAAAGAAAAAATACATGAACCGAGAAGACAAAATCGAAGGTTCCTGAGTTTACAGGCAATGAAATGATGTAACCAATGAGAACAAAAAAAAATATTCCGTCACGACTCTTTACTATCTGATTATAGAATAGTTGTACAAAAGCAATAATCAGGGCAAATCCCATGCCCCAGAATACTGGCCCAAATATTCTAAAATCTAACCACATCTGCCCAATGAATCCCGGTGGAATATCCTGTCGATCCGCACCAACAAAAACCTGCGTACTAATTCTGACCATCCGTTCAGGAAAAGTAATACCTAAACCTAATATACCATCAGGAATACGCCTCAAAATAGAAAGCAGATGATCGGTTCCAAAACGCATTGGTATGTGGAGAGTTAACAAAGTTGCCCATGATTCAATATCAGTTATGCCTACATTTGCTGCGATTTTTGTCACAGCCCCTAAGAGACTCATTTTGCCAGCAGTCACTGCGGAAAATGTTATTGTTATATCATGTGCCAATAAAAATAAAAAATGTTTACCATACAATAGAACCGGAACAAACATAACTAATAATAGCACTACAGTTTTGTTGAAAAATAACCTTTTTCTTTCAATAATAAAGGCAAAATACACTAATAAAAATATAATCAGAAAAGCTCTCCTCGAAACAGTCATCAGCGAAAAAGAGATGGCGCATATCAACGAAAATGTGAACATTATTCTTTTTTTGTTTTCCCAAAACATAACGATTCCTGCTGCAGAGAGCAGTAGAAA
>WFZC01000083.1 GCA_015489765.1 Desulfobulbaceae bacterium | reverse complement strand
GCTCGGAGATGTGTATAAGAGACAGGGGTTTGGACTTCGCTGCGGAAAGCGACATAGATCAGCAGGGTGGTGCCGTTATTGAGCAGGGGAAGGTCAAGCAGTGTGCGACCAATCTGAAGCGATTTGTCGTGTTGCAGGGCCGGCGCCAGGGCGTCTCTTCGGGCAAGGACCTGTTTGCGTAATTTGTTATTCTCGTTCATCATGAAGTAACGTCAGGCAGCAGGGTTGAGGTAAAGAATAAAATATACCATAAGCGTGCGCATTTCCGGTTTTTTTCTTTAGGATTTCTGAAAAAAAAAGCGGTATCCATCCGGTTGGAGGATACCGTCTGTACGCAGTCATGCCGGATTTTTCGGTGACCGATCACATGGGGACAATCAGTTTGTTGGCATCTTCGTTCCAGGTGACGATCACATACCAGAGCGCCATGGCCAGCCCGATCAGCAACAGGGTGTACCCGTATCCCATGACATCGGGCAGGTAGATATATTTGCCAAGATGACCTGCCTGTTCCAACCCGGTGACATCAATGGAGCCGCCGGAGGAAATTGCTTCCCGAATCTCATCGACATCATAATCGATCAGACCGTAACGGGCCTGGGTGAGAAGGTTGTTAAGCGCCGCGCCCTTGACTTCAAATTCCATCCCCTTGAACCAGTGCACCAGCAGGGAATTGGCGATACCGAAAAAAGGCACCACGATCCAGAGCTTGAGTTGGCCTTCGCCGACCCGCCAAAGTGTTCCCGAACCGCAACCACCGGCGAGCATGGCGCCGAGACCAAAGATAAAACCACCGACCACGCCACCCCAGCCAAAGGTGCCGCGCACATAGTTGATGGGCGACAGGACAGGATCACCGCCATGGGCAATGGGAACAGTATACTTGAGGACGGCGCCGCCGATGGCAAGGATAAAGATGGACAGGGCCACGGATTTTGCCAGGGTGCAGTCTCCGGTCATGTGGGGCTCGCGAAATCCCTGGACCATGCACCAGCGTCCTCGCTGCATGGCATAACCAAGACCGGCGGCAATGAGCAGGATACCGGACAGAGAGGCGATGTAGTCAACATTGCCGTCACCGTCATAGCCGGCATAGTATTTTGCCCCGTAGACCAGGGCGGCGATGGCTGCAAGGCCAAGGATCCCCTGGATGGCCCGCGGCAGTTCAATGGTCCAGGAACCGCTGGAACCCCAGGTAACATATTCCATTTCCTTGTACAGTAGCCAGAGTCCGAACACGACACCGATGACCAACCCAAGCCACATGGTAAAGCCGTTGGCCGCCAGATTGCCGATGGCGTTGTACATGCCGCCGACATTGCAGCCACCGGCAAGGGCGGAACCGATACCCATGAAAATACCGGCAATGATGGCCTTGACTACCTCACGATACGGGGGGAAACGAAAGGCAAACTGTCCCCCCAGGCAGGCGGACAGAAAGGCGCCGCCGACAAAGCCGATACCGATGACCGAGCCGGAACTGATCAGGGGCGATTTTGGCGCGCTGGAATATATGCCGATCCCGTAGAGGATCCAGTCGCCCCAGTTTCTGATGGCGCCGACAGCCCCCCATGGCCGCCACCAGGCCATGATCAGAATACTGAGGAGCGCTACAATCACCCCGGTAATGTTGGCATTCCACTCGCTTTCGCAGAGTAGTTTGTAGAGCCCCCTGATCTTGCCGCCAAAGCTCGCATCACTCATGCTTTCTCCTCCAAAAGTGTTAAGTAATTATATGAAAATACGAAATATTATTTAGTCGATCCTTCTATGGAGTTTTAGTGATTATTCTGTTCAATCCCGATGAAGAAGACCGATTTTTTTTCATATTCATCTTGCAACCTTTACCGTTACCCTCATTTCTTGTCAAGGAGATTTGGAGTTGCAAACAGAGGAGAAATCATTTTGCTGAAGAGTATTTTAATCGTTTTTTTAATAAGTTGCATGGCTGTGTCCCGTGAGGCTCCATTCATTTATTGCTTGACAGAACAGGCCCTATCCGCTATACAAAATTCTGCCGCACCCATCTACTCTGTGGGAGTTCCGCCAAGTACGGAATACGGATGCAGGTGTCAATGAAGCCGGGTCTTATTATTTTTCTTTTTTTATTATCCTATTTATAGAACAGGAGGATTACATGAGTGATCACAAAGTAGCGCCTGACGGACTGGAAGTTGCCGCAGTACTTGATGCCAAGGGTCTCAGCTGCCCGATGCCTCTGCTGCGCACCAAAAAGGAGATCGGCAAGATCAATTCCGGCGAGATTCTGCAGATAGATGGTACCGATCCCGGCTCCAGAAATGACATCCCCGGCTGGTGTGACCGTGCCGGCCATGAATACCTGGGCGAAAAGGAAGAGTCCGGATATATTAGCTTTTTTGTTAAAAAAGGTTGATGATTTCAGGGTGAATACACTACGTTTTCAGAAGGAGAAAACCAATGGCAGGTGATCCGAATAAACTCGCAATTTTTGTAACTTCACCGCAGAACATGACCCATGTGGTCGGACTTGCTGAAGCCACTGTCAAGGCCGGTAAAAAGCCCATGATCTTTTTTACCTATAAATCCATTCATCTGACCAAGGACCCTCGTTTCAAGGCTTTGGCCGAACTGTGTGGCGAGGAAGATATTGCCATCTGCGCCGACAGTTATACCTGTGAGGGCTATGATTCGGCCAAAGACATTCCGGCCGGACTGACAGCGAAACAGATGCGGACCCAGGCTTTTCACGGCGCATTACTGGATGAATGCGGCAAGTACATTGTCTTATAAGGAGTTACAACAATGGAATCTTTGAAAGTATACATATTGATTGCCAATCGTTTCTATAATGACGGTATCCGTTCAGCGCTTGGCCTTGCCGTGGAAAATCACTATGGGTACCCGGTTATCATGAACGGTGAATTTCCCAAGATGACCGAGTATATGGCGGAAAATATCGCCTGGATAGCCGATATGGAAGGCGAAGTTTTCAGCTGCGGCGCCGATGCACCCACCGATCTTCCCGAAGGTGTGTCGATGACCAATATTTCCCTGCAGGAACTTGGTGAAAGGATGCGGGAAGCCGACGTTATTATTCCCTATGGCCTGCCAAAGCAGACCAATGAGCCCCCGCCGGCCTGCGCCGACTGATAAGGAGGAACGATGATGAAAATATTACAGGTATACCGTTCTGAGCCCAATGATGACGTCAAGACCCTGGTTGAGATTCTCAACCGTGACCGTGACGCTGATGAATTCAAGCTCTATGATGCTGACCCGGATTATGACGTTTTGGTTGAAAAAATCTTTGCCGCCG
>WFZC01000082.1 GCA_015489765.1 Desulfobulbaceae bacterium | reverse complement strand
CAATTCGCTCTGCAGGTATCTCGCGTCCCGGAGGAGTTCCCTGTGCATGGGGCTGGGGCCATGCAATTCAAGCCGCAGCATGAGGGGACGGCCGTCAGCCGTGGCAACCTCCTGTTCAAGGGCCGCACGCACGTCATCGAGCAGCCTGTCTGTGGAGTCGATTTGCCGGCAGTCCAGGCGAAGCAACTGCCAGCGCACCACATCCAGTTCCTGAAACTCGACCGATGCTATCACGCCGCTGTCCACCCGCACAAGCATGGCTCCCCTGGGCCCTGTTTCGCGGATATGACGCCCCTGCAGATTACCGGGAAAGACGATCCAGGGATCCTGGCCCACGATTTCCCGCCGGTGTACATGCCCCAGGGCCCAATAGTCATAACCCCTGGCCGCCAGCTCCGCTGCCGTGCAGGGCGCATACGGCTCATGTCCGTCACGACCGGCAAGACCTGTGTGGAGCAGGCCGATATTCACCATGCCCTCCACCGGCGGCGGATAGTCTTTTGCCAGATTGGCAGTGACCGCCCGCTTTCCATAACTCTGGCCATGGATGGCCACGTTCAGGTCTGCAAGCTCTACGGTCTCGGCCCTGCGGCTGGAAAAGTGAACCACGTTATCGGGCAGGCGCAGGGTCCTGGTGATCCGGCTGGCCGCATCATGGTTGCCGGAAATGAGAAAAACCCGGATACCCGCCTCTTTTAAGCGGCGCATCCGGTCGATAAAAAACAGGCCGGTATTGAAGTCACGCCAGGCGCCGTCATAGAGATCACCGGCCAGAAGCAGAAAACCAACCTGTTCATCCACGGCCAGTTGCACCAGATTGTCAAAGGCGCGCCGGCAACCATTCCTGATCAGCTCTACCGGCGCGCCTTCCCGGGTGGCAAGGTTTTTCAGCGGACTGTCAAGGTGGATGTCGGCTGCGTGGAGAAAGGTGACCATGTTATTTCGCCTGTTTCTTCAACATGGGATTTGGGCTGTATCGACCGGCCAAGGAAGACTCCATACAGACAGTAACCATTATGATGCTGTTTTCGGACCCGACGTCCCGGCTAATTGATCACTACGAACTGACCAGGGGGCAAAACAACCCGAAAACCTATGCGACTGCTGTGGTCGTCAGGTGAGATACTTTTCCGGAACGCAGATCGCTCGTACACGGAATTCCAGTACCAACAACCGCCGCGTATAATCCGATCGTCTGAACCACAATATGAATCCGGGTCGGGATCGGTTACAGGGCCATCGGGATAATCCTGACAATACCTGTTTCGGCACCACTCGGCAACATTTCCCAACATATCATACAGTCCCCAGTTGTTGGCAATCTTCTGGGCCACAGGATGGGTGGTATTGCCGGAATTCTGCTCATACCAACCGATGTCATCAAGATTCTGGTCACTGTCACCAGTGTAATAGGCTGTCACCGTGCCTGCCCGGGCGGCATATTCCCACTGCGATTCCGTGGGCAGGGTATAACATTGCTTATTGGCCAGGCACGCAATCTGATTATTTAAACGTACGGCCCTGCCTTCCTTGAGATTGAGGGCGTCAATAAAATCATTGGCTTCAGTCCAGCTTACACTTTCAACCGGGCAGTTTTGACCGCAGGTATTGAAATGCGAGGGATTGGTACCAGGCCCCATCACCGCCTCCCATTGCCCCTGGGTCACCTCAGTGGTCTGCATATAAAAAGACTTGGTTAGAGTTACCACATGCTGACGCTCATTTGTTATACGTTCATTGTTGAAATCCGTGATCCAATGACCTGCTTCTTCCGGCCAGACAGGACGATGGTCTATATCACCGGTACCCGCAGGACTGCCCATAATAAAAGAACCCGCAGGGATCAGGGAAAATTCCATGCCGATACTGTTGGTATAAAGAACGGCCCCGGCACGCAGCTTTAAGGAACCGGTTACTCCCTTGCCGGCAACTTTACTGGAAAAGGTTTTGCCCTCCATCACATTGTCGGCCCTGGCATTGCCCACCGTACCTAATAAGGGTATCACAACCACCTTGTCTGTGGCGGATGAAATATTTGAAAACAGGAGTAATGCACATGGAATTAAAAATAATATACTGATAATACTTACATTTTTCATTGTTTGTTTTTTGGGATTGAAGTCAATTGTGATGACCTTGTAAAAAGGCCGAATTTTTCCAAAGATGACTAAGTAAAAACACAGATATACAGGTAGTCGGTTGTGAATCGTCCCGGAACAGGACACGGTAGATCGAGGTTTTTATGTTGCCATCAATTTTTCTCTATCATTTCTTCAGCACCTTTGTCCCATACGGACAGGCCGATGAACATATACCGCAATTATGCCCCTTGTGATACTCAAAATAATGGGTCTTTTTCCAGGTATCACATAACGACACATCCAATATTTCTTCACGTGGTAATCCGGGATACCATGCTTTCCCAGTCAACGCCTTTGCTGGACAGGCGTCAACACAGCGCATGCATTGGCCGCAGAAATTTCTTTCTATCGGCGGCCCGCAGGGAAGTTCCATATCCGTAAATACCGTTGCCAATCGAACCCAGGGCCCAAAGGGACGGGTGATGAGCTGGCAGTGGCGGCCTATCCAGCCCAACCCTGCCCGGGTGGCAGCTGTTTTATGGGGAAAGTCGCCCTTGATGTTCACCAGATCGGTACGGACCGAGGCGGCCAGGTTTTTTGCCCGAAATCCCCTGTTGTGAATTTCATTGGTCAAGTCCGCCGCCAGTTCAT
>WFZC01000081.1 GCA_015489765.1 Desulfobulbaceae bacterium | reverse complement strand
GTCTCAAGGGCGATATGAAAACGCGGCCTGGATGTCGGCAGCGCCCAAGGGGCGCCGACGATCCAGCCCCTTTCGGTTTGGGGCTCCACATTCATGCGAGCGTCTGAGGTGCGAAGACCGCGCAGATCAATGAAGCGTGCGCGACAGACCTGCAGGCGCATGTGCGGGTTGTTTCGCATGAGATTGACGAGTTGCGAAAACCTGCTTCGTTGTGTGGCCTTGAAGCTTTCAAGATCGAGAATGATGGACTTGGACGGGCATGCCGGATCACATGTGTTTGATGTGAGACGACCGGCGGCGAAGAAGGGGGTGATGGCATTCAGGGAGACGTTGTGAAAGGGCCCCTGCGGTTTCCGTTCAGGAGCGCGTGTGGTTTCACCTGAGCGCGCATGCGAACTCCAGCGAATACCCTCGGCCTGTGATCGATTTTTGGGCGTTGTGTCCGTATGTAAGCGCGGGTTAGTCCTGACTTCTTCTTCAATGAACCGACATGATGAGCGTGCAGTGATTTCAGTACATTCTTGTGGCTGCCGATCGTCAAGATCGGCAAAATCCTCAGGGCGCAGTGGTGGACGTATTTCCTGTTTCTCTTGGCGTGTTCGAGTGCTGGCTATGGCGTTATCGCTGGCAGCGGCTTGTTTTGCGAAAGCAGAGTGCGGGGAAGAGCGTGAACCCTGGTCCGAAAATGATGCGATCTTTCTGATATCAGGAGCAGTAGCACCCGCAAACGCAGGCGAAGGACGAGCATGAGGGTTTGCCCTGTTTTTCGCCCCCCGTGGATTCTCCCCATGATCAGGAATTGTGTACGCCTTGACGATACTCACGGACTCCCCCCTTATCCCCGAGAAGGTATCCGGCATGACGTGCAGATCAAATCGAGGGTTGCACGCAGGCCGGAAACCTGCGGTTCTTCATTCCGTCATTGCGTCAGCGAACAGAAGTCTGACGATACTCCTTCCTCCTCTGACACAATAGCGGAAGCAAAACGTCAGCTATCGCAGTAGTCATGATTCACGATCGAATGCACGCGTCAATATATAAATGAATATATTGTTAGGCCCATGTAAGGAACAGTCATGAGAGAGGGGTTTATATTCGTATAGGATATTTCCAGACTTTAATCTTTATTTATAAGTCGTGTGAAAGAAAAACTCATATTTTTTGCTCATGATATTTGTAAAAGAAGAGGACGACGTATTTTTTCCATAATTAGACCAAATAGTGTGCAAGCCATTGCAAATCCAATTAAATACTCTTTATTTAGTGTTTGAGAATTATAGCCATAATATATGGAATATCTAAACCATTCAATGGCATGAACAAGTGGATTCCAATAGAGAATATCTCTTATGTCTTGAGGCATATAATCTATCTGAATGAAAATTCCTGAAATGAAAAATAAAATTCTTGCTATCATTCCGTCTATAATGACCCAGCTTTTGAACATACTCCGCAAGATCATACCAGTTACACCTAGCCCAAAACCAAGAAGGAATGTCGCCCCCAGCGCGGCGAGCATTTCGACCGGGTGAGCGGGAAAATTTGCTGCGCCAAGCCAGATGAATGTTGGATAGAAAATGAGCAGGGCAGAGATTTGGAACATACTTTCCAGCAGAGCGCGGGCCAGAAGGGTGTCCACAGGGCGGACAATGGGATAGCTGAGGAGGGCCTTGTTGGCATCCAGCGCGGCGGAAACTCGCGTATGCAAAGTCTTGTAGAGCGTAAAGGGGAACATCCCTGTGAACATGTAGAATATGATACTGTCACCATATGGGGCTGGCCTTCCCAGATAAAGCCATATCAACCCCAAAAGGGTCGTGCCCCAGAGGACGTCCGTGATGATGAGAAGGTGGCCGAAGCGGAAAGGGCCAAGCCGGAGCGAGGCTTCGCGCAGGAGGAGGGCTGTGATAACCCGACCCTGCTCCTTGATCGATTGCCATAAGGTCTTGCGCAGAGGACGGTTGGCGGACATGGCTCAGATCCTGTCGAGTACCGACTGGAACATCACGACCATCAGCGCCCACAAGAGCGTGAGGCTGAGAAAAACGAAAGCCGTGTTTCGGAGCCGTTTCGGGTAGCGGGCCTCATCCGGAACATAAGGACGGACGAAAGTGGCCAGATATCTTTGCTGCTTGTTGGCTATGAGCCGCGCCTGTTCCAGACTGGATAGTGCGGAAAGGTATAATTTCTCCGCGAATTCCTTGTCCACGAGAAGCTCCTCGTATTCCGAGAGGGTTTCGCTGAGCGAGCTCTTGCGCCCCTTGCCGGCGCGGTTGTTGGCTCCCTTGTGTTTCAATGCGTTGCCAAGCTTCTTCTTTTCGTCCTCTATCTGCTTGGTGACCGCCTTGATGCGGTTGCGCAAGAAAATGACCGTGGGAGCGTTGGCGGACAGGTAATTTCGGGTTTCGGCCAATTTTGCCTGGAGTTGGGCCAGCTGTTCCTCCAGCTTGCCGATGAGCGCGACTTGTACCTCCGCCTGTTTGGTCGGATCCACCTGCTGGGTTGTGCTTCTGAACTGCAGCATCTTCTGGCGAATTTCCCGTATGCGCGCTTCTGCCTTGGCCACTTCCTTCTCGGCGTAGAGCACCGCATCCCGACGGGCGCGTTCGCTCAATTCATTGATCATGCGTTCGCTTTCTTCGAGGATGGCCTTGGATATCTCGTAGGAATCGCGGGGAGTGAATGCAAAAACTTTAATCGTGATGATGTGGGAAATTCTGTCAAGATCCACTTGAACCATGGACTTCCAGTATTTCAGGAAGTCCTCAAAGCTCGCATCACTGGATAATGCTGCCCAAATATCTGTCTTCGGTTTGGTGAACTTATCCTTTATATGATATTTATTTTCGATGCGGGACAATATTTCTCGGCTATGAATGTACTCTCTGATTATATAGGTGTCACTTGTCGCAATGCCGCCGCCGCCTAGACCGAGATTGGACAGCAGACTGTTCCCCAGGGAGGCGGACATGTTCCTGACGGCAAAACGGGTCTCGACCATGTATTGATCGGCAGCCACAAAAAGATAATAGGCAGAAACTATGATTGAAGGGATTACAACCATGATAAAATATGACCATGCGACATAATTCCGGCGTTTATTTCTTTTTTCAGATTTTTTCCCAAAATCACTCTTTGCAGCCTCCATAAGAAGTTCTTGGGGCTTTTTGGCAAATGGGGCAGGAATGACTTTTCTTTTTTCGTTCATGATGCTGTCAAACTTTGGTGATTATTGCGCGCTATCAATTCAATGTATAGACTAACATATTGTTCTGTCTTATAAAAGAGGGCGGCGCAACCAGTGCGAATATTCATGGGGGTGACCTCTACCATGTTGCGCGAAAAATTTCTCAATGTCAGGCTCGAAGGCGTGACAAAAAAATACAAACTGAGAAATGGCGAAAAGGTCGTTCTCGACAATATCACGTTTGATTTTCCCAGGGGGCGCAGCATTGCCATTCTCGGGCTGAATGGAGCCGGCAAATCCACGCTGATCCGCCTCATGGCAGGCGCTGAAGAGCCCACTGCCGGCACGATTACCCGGTATGTGCGTCTCTCCTGGCCGCTGGGATTTTCGGGTGGTTTGGCCGGCAGTATGACCGGAAAGGAGAATGCCCGTTTCGTTGCGCGGATCTATGGGCAGGACGTGCAGGAGGTGGAGGAATTTGTCAGGGATTTTGCCGAGATCGGCGAGCATTACAACATGCCGGTGAAAACCTATTCGGCCGGTATGCGGGCGCGTCTGGCCTTCGGTCTATCCATGGCCATCGATTTCGATTGTTATCTTGTGGACGAGATCCTGTCCGTGGGTGATGCTGTTTTCAGAAAGAAATGTCAGGATGTTTTTTCGAGCAAATTGCAAAATGCCGATATCATCATGGTGGCGC
>WFZC01000080.1 GCA_015489765.1 Desulfobulbaceae bacterium | reverse complement strand
TCCCCAGATATCTGTGTAAAAAATACACTGTCATTCCCCTGTCCCTGGCCGACCACAACCTTCTCACCATTGCCATGGCCGATCCTTCCGATCATGAGGCAGTTGCCACAATTGAACGATACACCGGCAAGATACTGCAACCCTGCCTGGCATCCCACAGCGACATTGACTCGGCAATAGCCCGATACATTCCCTGGGGCCTCAGGGACCTTTTCAACTGGCAAAACGGCTGGAAGCTCGCCATAGCTGCGGTCATTCTTGTCCTTGCCCTGACCATCCTGTTACTCGTGCAATATAACAGCGACCGTGCCAGGGCCCGGTTCGGTACAAAACAGGTTACCCAGACGGCTATCCTCTATCAGCATCATGACCTGGTACTCAAATTTGCCCGGTCAGGCAAAATCACCCTGTCCGGACACGGCGCCCATGCCAGTGGCGCCTATTCCATCACCTTTGATGATCCAACCACACTGAAACGGTTTGTTCATACTAAACGAAATGACTTTTCCATGGAACAACTGAAATGGATCGACTGGGTCTTGGGTAAGCAATCACGATCAAAATAAAACAATTTTCCATTTTTTCCGTGGAGCTGCTCATTTCTCGGACAATCCTCTCCCGGCCCCCTGTCCTGAACTTACTGTCCTAAACAGGCAAAAAACTTTTCCTGTGAATCGCATCGGTATTTGTTGTATATTACTGGAAAATTTAACAAGATAAACCCAATCTTTCTTCCCCGAGGACTGCCATGCAACGTTTTTTAACTTTTTTTCCGTTCCGGTTATTTGTCTTCTTCCTCATGCTCCTTATGGTCGCCGGCTGTTCTTCGGACCCGGAAAAGAAAAAGACCGACCATTACAACAAGGCCATGGTATACATGCAAAAACATGATGACAAGGCGGCCATCATCGAACTGCGCAATGCCATCCAGATTGACCCTAAATACGCCGATGCCCGCTATCAGCTTGGTCTGCTGTACCTCAAGATGGGTGATGGAAAAAAGGCCTTTAAAGAACTGCAGCGTGCCGGCAGTCTTGATCCCGCCAACACCGATGCCCGCCTGAAGACAGCCGAATTCCTCCTGATGTCCAGGAACAGGGACGCTGCCCGTAAAGAAACCGAGGCAATTCTCAAACAGCATCCCGACAATATCGATGCCCTGGCCCTTATGGCCAATATCGAACTCATTGACGGTAATTTTGACAAGGCGGATAATCTGCTCACCAAGGCCATTTCCCTTGACCCGAAACTGGACCGGCTCTACTCCATTCAGGGCCGGCTGTTTGCCGCCCGCAAGGATTTCGCAGGCGCGGAAGCTGCTTTTAAGAAGGCGATTGCGGTCAGCCCGGACAAACTCCCCAATTACCAGATACTCTTTCTCCTTTATCAGTCCCGGGGACAGGTGGACAAGGCAGAGGCGATTGCCAGGGAAATGATCAACAAGTTTCCCGACACCCCTGCTCCCTATATTCAGCTTGCCAATCTTTATCGACAAAACGGCCAGCCCGACAAGGCAGAGCAGACCCTGATTTCCGCTGTCAATAAATTCCCCGACAATGACAGGCTGCGCCTTATTCTCGCGGATTTTTACCGCCGCAGCGGTCAGGCTGACAAGGCGGAAAAGGCATACCTGGCCGCCATCAAACATTCAAAAAATCCTCTCGATATCAAGGCCCGTCTTGCCGATTATTATTTTGAACAGAAGAAATATGACAAGGCAAAAACCTTGATGGATGAAATCCTGGCTGGTAATCCGAAAAACGGGGGCGCCAATCTGGTCAAGGCAAAATTCCTTCTCAAGGACGGTAAAAACCAGGACGCCCTGGACCTGCTGGAAAGGTTGACAAAAGACTATCCCCGCTGGCCGGAGCCCTATTTTGTCAAGGCACTGGCACAAATGAATACCGGCCAGATGGAACTGGCCCGAAACAGCGTGACAGAGGCCATTAAACGCAATCCGCGCGAGGCAAAATACCATGCCCTGCAGGCGCTGTTGCTGCTGCGCTCCCGTGACTTTACCGCTGCCAAACGAGAGGCGGCCATCTCCCTGAAAATAAATCCCAAAAACTTCAATGCCGCCCTGCTGCTGGCCAAGGCGGTCCTGTTTTCCGGCGATTATGACAATGCCATCAAAATGCTTGTGGACATGAACAGCAAAGTTCCCGATAACGTCGAAGTGCTCGGCAATCTCGGCCTTGCCTACATGGGCAAAAAAGAGCTGGACAAGGCCGCCGGAACCTTCAGAAAACTGCTCAGCCTCAAGCCCGGTAATACACTGGCCCTGTTGAACCTTGTCCGCCTGGAAAAGAAGAAAGGAAAAACAAATCAAGAACTGATTGCCATGGTGCGCAAACAGATAGAGAAAAAACCTGACAGCGTCGGCAACCTTATTCTGCTCGCCTCCATGCTTATGGGCGAAAAACAGTATGATCAGGCCCTTGCAGTCCTTGACAAGGCCCAAAAACTTGCTCCCCAGGACCCAAGACCTTACAGTCTGAGCGCAGCCATCTTCAACAGGCAACAGAAAACCGGCGAAGCCATTGACCAATACCGTTCACTTCTTGAGCAGGACCCGAAAAACATTCAGGCCCTCATGGGCATGGGCGCTCTGCTTGAACAACAGGGTAACAGCAGAGAGGCCAAGCGGTATTACAGACAGGCACTTGCCGCGAAACCGGACTTTGCCGCTGCTGCCAACAACCTGGCCTGGCTGCTTGCCGAAGAGCCGGAGCCCGATCTTGGTGAGGCTCTGCGTCTGGCCATGATCGCCAAGGAACAGCTCCCCGATGAAGTCCACATTATTGACACCCTGGGCTGGGTCCACTATAAACGGAAAGCATACAGCCTTGCCCGTAATGAATTTGCCCAGGCCGTTGAAAAACAACCCGACATGCCGACACTCCGGTATCACCTGGCCCTGGCTCTTTTCGGGGAGGGTAAAAAAACGCAGGCAATCAAAGAGTTGAAAAGTGCGCTGGCCGGCAAGGGTGACTTTGCCCAACGACGGAAGGCGGAAACCCTGCTCAAACAATGGCAGAAATGACAATGACGGAAACAATAGCGGCGGACAGGCGGATCCTCTTCAGCCGGGAAAAAATTGCCGCAAGGGTAAAAGAGCTGGGAGAAGAGATAACCAGGGCCTACAAGAACCGCCCCCTGGTCCTCATCGGGGTGTTGAAAGGCGCCTGTATTTTTCTGGCCGACCTTGCCCGGGAAATTGATCTGGATATTGAAATCGATTTCATCAGGGTAGCCAGCTATGGCGACGCCACAACCACATCCGGCACCATTCGTCTGACCAAGCCTCCGGAAATTGATCTCAACGGCAAAGATATCCTGCTGGTGGAGGATATTGTCGATACGGGCACCACCCTGGCATGGTTGAATCAATATTTTGCCGAGCACAATGCAGGTTCGGTCAAAATATGTGCTCTGGTCAACAAACACGAACGCCGGGATACGGCTGTAGTGGTCGACTACGCTGGTTTTCAGGTGGAAAAAGGTTTTCTGATAGGATACGGACTGGATTACGCTGAACGCTTTCGCAACCTGTCCGATATCTATGAAGTGGGAGGATTAAATGAGTAAAAAATTTGGAGTCATTCTCTCGGGCTGCGGCCACCAGGATGGGGCGGAGATCCATGAGGCCACCCTGACTTTGTGGGCCATTCACAAAAACGGGGCCGACTACCAATGCTTTGCCCCGGACATACCACAGTACCATGTCCTTAATCATATCACGGGCGAGGAGATGCACGAACAGCGAAACGTGCTGATAGAAGCCGCCCGTATTGCCCGCGGCGACATCAAACCCCTGACCGAATATCGGGCGGAAGAATTCGACGGCCTGGTCATCCCCGGGGGGTTCGGCGCCGCAAAAAATCTGTGTACCTATGCTGCCGACGGCCCTGAATGCATGGTTAATGAGGATGTTGCCGAGGCTGTACGTTCCACGCACAGGGCAAAAAAACCGATCGGCGCCCTCTGCATCGCACCGGTTATCCTGGCCAGGGTGCTTGGCAAGGGCACCATGACCATTGGCCAGGACCAGACAACGGCGGACCATCTAACGGCCATGGGAGCTACGCCTGTTCCGACATGGCAGGGAGAGATCGCCGTTGACACAAGTAACAAAATCGTCACCACCCCATGTTATATGCTCAATTCCCGGGTCGACCAAATCGGCAAAGGGGCGGATAACCTCATTCGGGCCATGGCAGAACTCTGCTGACCTACTGCTTGACAAGGGGACATCTGTTCTTATTCTATAGAATGCCTTGAAAAATGAAAATTCTCATTCGAGGTCAAGGAACAGGACAAACCGTTAACAAAGCCCTTTGAAATTATGAACAACACGCTGAAAACATTTATCCTCATGGCCGCACTCACCGGTCTTTTCATGGTCGGCGGCCAGATCCTCGGCGGTAGACAGGGAATGGTCCTTGCCCTGGGTATCGCCCTGGTCATGAACTTTTTCGCCTACTGGAATTCCGACAAGATGGCCCTGGCCATGAACAGGGCCAGGGAGGTGTCCGAGGCTGAGGCGCCGGAGCTGCACCAGATTGTCGCCCGGCTCGCGCAACGGGCAGGACTACCCAAACCACGGGTATACATCGTTGACAACCCGACACCCAATGCCTTTGCCACCGGCCGTAACCCTGAACATGCCGCTGTAGCGGTTACCACGGGAATCATGCAGGTACTGAACAGGGAGGAACTGGAAGGAGTGCTGGGACACGAGCTTGGCCATATTAAAAACCGCGATATTCTCATCAGCTCAATAGCCGCGGTCATGGCCGGAGCCATCTCCTACCTGGCGACCATGGCCCAGTGGGCGATGATATTCGGTGGTGGACGCAGTGATGACGAGGGAGGCGGTAATCCCATCGCCATGCTGCTCATGATGATCGTTGCGCCTCTGGCCGCCTCACTCATCCAGATGGCCATTTCCAGGAGCAGGGAATACATTGCCGATCGGACCGGCGCCGAAATATGCGGCCATCCCAAGGCGTTGGCCAGCGCTTTGCAAAAACTGGCAACCTATAACAAGCAGCGGCCCATGCAGGTGAATCCGGCAGCGGCCCAGATGTATATTGTCAATCCGCTGAGAGGAGGCGCCATTGCCGGCCTGTTTTCCACCCATCCACCCATGGAAGAACGAATCCGGCGGCTTCTGGCCATGCAGGACGTTTGAAATACGCCATCAAACGTAACTGATTACAGGATTGTAACTATTTGTTTTTTTTACACCTTAAACCTGTAAGTGATCAGAGGTGCCGCAGATTCGTGCAGGCGCGACTGGTCGCTATAGCCCACTATGCGGACAGTCGCGACCGTGCGAAGATGCGGTGCCCCTGATCACTTACCATCAAACAGTTTGACAAAAACGGATAAACCTTTCCGCATCAAGACAGACGCGGCCAAGCATGACGCCGGAGACTTCGGGAAGCGCCAGGATTTCTTCCACGTTTTCATCATTGACGCCACCGCCGTACAGCAC
>WFZC01000079.1 GCA_015489765.1 Desulfobulbaceae bacterium | reverse complement strand
TTATACAGGTAGTATATTGTGAATCGCCCCGGGACACACGACGCAGTAGATCGAAGTTTTTACGACGCCATCATAGAGTGATCATGGACCAGGAAAAAAACAATGACATCTGAATCCTATCCCTCCTGCAGTCTGGATGCCCGCAGGCAGGCCAAGGCAGGCCTGGGTAACACCTACCTGCCTGACCAGGCGGTAATCCGGGAAGTCATCCGGGAAAACCACCTGGTCAACACCTATCACCTGAGCCTGGTCGACGAGCTGGCCGGGCATCGTTTCTCCTATGAGCCCGGCCAGTTCATGATGATTTCCATGCCACACCTCGGCGAGGCCCCGATCTCCTTTTCCTCCAACCCGGACGCGGGAGACGGCTTTTCCCTGACCATTCGCAACTCCGGCAGCCTGACCGGGGCTGTGCATAAACCGCAGGTCGGCGATATCATCGGCGTCCGGGGGCCTTACGGCAACCCTTTCCCCATGGACCGGTTTGCCGGGCAAAACCTGATCATTGTTGCCGGTGGTATTGGTCTTGCGCCCCTGCGGCCTATCATTGAACAGGCCCTGTCGCAACCGGATAAATTTGGCGAAATAACCTTGTGCTACGGCAGCAGAACAGCCGATGATTTCTGCTTTACCCGTGACTTTGACCGCTGGCGGCAGGGTATTGATCTGCGGTTGACCGTTGACCAGGGAACACCGCAATGGGACGGACCGGTCGGGCTGGTCACTGAACTTCTGGGGGACCTGACCATGGATAAGCGGGACATGGCCCTGGTCTGTGGCCCGGGGATCATGATTCGTTTTGTCATCGGTCTGCTCAAGGAAAGGGGGATACCGGCGGACCGCATCTTCACCACCCTGGAGCGGCGGATGAAATGCGGGGTGGGAATCTGCGGGCACTGTCACTCGGGCGGCAGGCTGATATGCGTGGACGGCCCTGTCTTTACCGCCGCCGAGATGCCGGAGCCGGACAATCCATGAGCACCTTTGTCATAGAGTTTCAGCCCTCGGGCAGAACCGTTACCGTGGAGCAGGGGACCACCGTTATCCGGGCCGCCCGCAGGGCCGGACTGCATATCAATGCCTCCTGCGGCGGCACCGGCGTCTGTGGCAAATGCAGGGTCCTGCTGGAATCGGGCACGGTAGATGGCGGTATCAGTGAAAAATTCTCACCTGAGGAGATTGACCGGGGAATTCGCCAGGCCTGCACCGCCCGGATCAACACTGATGTATGCGTCCGCATTCTTGACGGAGCCGGCCTGAAAAAGGGACAACTCGGCACCGAAGTCCCCGAACATCACCGGGCTTCCAAACATACCTTTGACATTGACTCCCTGCGCGAGGCTGGTCTGTTTACGCCGCCGGTGGAAAAATTCTTCCTGGAACTGCCCCGGCCCAATGCCGGTGACCACCGCTCCGATGCCACCCGCCTCATCCAGGCCATGCAGGAACAGTATGGTGAGCGCCATATCCAGATAGGCCTCAATGTGTTGCGAACCCTGCGCAGAACAATCCGCGAGGATGATTTCAGAATCACGGCCACCCTTGCCCGGCCGGTCAACCGGGAGGCGCGGGCCAGGCTTACCCAGGTGCAACCGGGCAACTGGACAAACCGCAATTTCGGCCTGGCCGTTGACATCGGCACCACAACAATTTACGGCCAGCTCATTGATAAAAATTCAGGCAAAATCCTGGCCGAGGGCGGCTGCTATAACAGGCAGATCAGTTATGGCGAGGACGTGATTTCCCGGATGATCCATGCGGAAAAAGGTGATGGTCTTGTCCGCATGCATGAACTGGTGACCGACAGTATCAATGAAATCATTGACCGCCTGCTTAAAAAACAAAAAGTGGACCGGGATGAAATATCATCCATCACCATGGCCGGCAATACGGCCATGACCCACCTGCTGCTGGAACTTGAGCCCCACAATATCCGGCGGGCGCCCTATGTGCCGGTGTCCAGCTTTTACCCGCCCATCCGGGCGACCGATATCGACCTGGCGCTGGGTGATCAGGCCATAGCCCTTATCTATCCGGCGGTTTCAAGTTATGTTGGCGGTGATATCATGGCCGGGGTCATGGGTTCGGGCATGTACCGGACCGACAAAATTACCCTTTTTATCGACATCGGCACCAACGCCGAAATTGTCATCGGCAACCGCGACTGGCTGGCCAGCGCCGCCTGTTCGGCCGGGCCTGCCTTTGAGGGCGGCGGCATCCTGCACGGCATGCGGGCCGCGGCCGGGGCCATTGAGGATTTTTCCATAGATCAAGAGACCCTGGAACCGATGTCCATGACCATTGACGCCAAACCGGCCAAAGGAATCTGCGGCTCAGGACTGCTTATCATGATCGGGGAGCTGTTTGAGGCCGGCGTTCTGGATCAGCGCGGCCGTTTCAACCGCAATTGCGATAATGAACGGATACGGCCCGGGCGTTCCGGCTGGGAATATGTGCTCGTCCGGGCGGAAGAATCAGGAACCGGCCAGGACATTGTCCTGACCGAGGTGGATATCGACAACTTTATTCGGGCCAAGGGCGCCATCCATGCCGGTATCCAGACCCTGCTGGCCGAGGTCGGGTTGAATGTCCATGATCTTGAACAGGTGATCCTGGCCGGGGGTTTTGGTTCCTACATTGATCTTGACAGCGCCATCACCGTCGGCCTGCTGCCGGAAATGGATACCGACAAGATGATCTATGTGGGCAACGGCTCGCTGATGGGCAGCCGGATGAGCGAACTCTCCAACCATATCCGCAGGGACGTGGTGGCCGCCATGCAGCGCATGACCGGCTTTGAACTCTCCGAGGTCCCCTCCTACCGGGACCATTACGTAGCCTCCCTGTTTCTGCCCCACACCGATGCCTCCCTGTTTCCGGCAACTGAAAAACGGCGCCGGGAAAGGATGGGACATCTGTAAAGGCTGAATCTATTTTTCCAGGCTGACAGGTGTTGTGAAATCGTCGGGTTTGACCGCAAGAACACTGCAGGTTACCCTGTGCAATATTTTTTCAGCGGTATTGCCCATGAAAAAACCAGCGATTCCGGTTCGACATACTGTTCCCATGACGATGAGATCAATATTCTTTTCTCCGGCAAATTCGGGAATAACATCATCAGCCCAACCCGGAATCACATGTTCCTGATACTGCAGGCCCTGCAGGTCAAAATCATCCAGAAAATCATGCAGCCGCTGGATATGCATGTTTTTCGACTCATGGAGAAGGATATTCATATCGCCCAGCGTATTGTTCAAATGATCGGAGAGAAAGGTTTCATCCGGTTTTTCCCATGCCTGGACGATATGAAGTTCACTCTTTTCCAGTCGAGCCAGTGAACCTGCCAGCTCAATAATTTTTACATTCAAATCATTTTCTCCGATTTCCGGTGGCGCCACATCCACTGCTGCCATGATCCGGCGATACCGCTCCCCACTCCCGGGCTTGACCAGCCAGACAGGACAGGGACATTTACGGAGCAAATGCATGGCCGTGCTGCCAAACAGCATGCCCCACGAGGAGGTCATGCCCCGGGCGGTCTTGATCACCAGGTCATGCCCGTTTTTCAATACCTGCCGGATGATTTCAATAAACTCCCTGCCGGAGGAGACTTGTACGCTTATGGGAATGGCAAACGATGATACATATTGTGTCAGTTTTTTCTCCTGTTCCCGGACGGACTCCTGCATGATTTCATCAGGTGTCATGGCGGTAATCAGCATTTTATAGTCATCGGGAATTTGGTCGATAATTCGGATCAATGTCAGGTTGGCGCCATTGCGATCGGCCAGCTTAACAGCCCTTGCCAGGGTAGCCCGACCATTTTCACCATCTTCATGGACAACCAGAATATTCTTGAATCGTTCCATATTATTGTTCCTCAAGAGTTACCGGGGAAATAAATCCCGGCGGTTTGACTGCAAGGACTGAACAGTCAAGCCTGTTCAATATGGTTTCCGCTGTGTTTCCCATAATAAGTCCGGGGATTCCGGTACGGGCAACCGTCCCCATCACAACAAGGTCCGCCCCTATTTCCCTCGCAACCTGTGGAATAACACGATGGGGCTCTCCCTTGATTGTGTGAATCTGCGGCTTGAGATACTCGCGAGTCTTTGACCCGAGAACTTGCTCAAGGCTTTGTATCAGTTGTTGCATTTTTTCTGCATCGGCCGATCGCTGCTTCTCCACCCAGTCGGCAACCTCTTCATTATCCGCTAGACTGAAACGGGGAGTATTCAACAGGCCCTCACCCCAGGCGGTCCACGCGTGCACAATATGAAGTTCGGCAAATTCCGATAATGCAAGAGATGATGCCAGCTCAAGAATCTGCTGATTGAGCCCGGAAGACTGTTCATCATCCTCCTGCTCAACATCCACGGCAGCGAGAATTTGTTGATATTGCCCCTTGTCACCGGTCTTCATAATCCAGACAGGACAGGGACATTTGCGAAGCAAGTGCATGTCCGAACTACCGAAAACTCTTTCGTAAAGGCTGCTCTTCTCCTCGGCGCATTTAATCACAAGATCATACCTGTGGCGTAAAACCTCTATGATAATTCCCGGGAACATGGAGCCTTCAATAATTTTTCTTGTAATATTCATCCCTTTTGCCGCTTGGCGAATAACGCCATCAAGGTCGTTTTCTCTTTCTTCGATAAGCGCATTTTTCAATTTTTTATACGGGGTATCTCCCAACAGACCGGACGCCTTGGGGAAATCAACGGTATGAATTAACGTCAAATCGGCCTGATTATGTTGAGCAAGGGATAAGGCCTTCTGAAAAGCTGTTTCCCGCCAGCAATCACCGTCGGCGATCAGCAATATATTCTTGAAGCGTTCCATGGTTCATTTCTCCTGCCGGCGTTTTTGTTGATAATGAATCGTTCCTTTTTTATCATCCTTGATTACCGCCAACCAGTAGCCGACGCTCATGGCCAGGACTACCGCCGCGACCGCCAGTACGTAGTCAGGCGTTATTTTGCTGAAATCCATGATGATAACCTTTCTGGCTATAGCCATCAGCGCTGTTGCCATGACAATCTTGACATGAATAACGTCATCGCGGAGATAGATTATGATATTGATCAATATCTCTATGGCGATCAAAACCGCCATAAAAGCACCAAATAACGCAAGGATATCATTGATATTCAACATAAATACGGGCGGCGCTTTCAGATTCTGATAAAGGACCAGAACGACATCCGCCACCCCCCAGAGAATGACAAGTGTCATCAGTACGGCCAGGACTCGTACAGCCATATGGACAACAAGTCGTAACAACTGAATTAACGGTTCTCGTGGATTTGCCAAGTCATCCATTATTTTCTCCATGATTATATCAATAAAAGTTATAATGATCGTCGTTGTGCATATCTTCCCTGCAGCTTTTTTTCTACTTCAACGATGAAATAGGTGAGAAATCCTGCCGAAATAATTCGCCCCCAGGAACCCGCGCCAATGGCCCTGCTCTGGAACAGGTGGTTCATAACAGGAAGATAGGTATACATAATCTGGAGCAACAGCATGCCGCCGCATCCGGCAAAGACCCAGGGATTGGAAAAAAATCCAAGTTGAAGAATGGATTTGCGCAGTGATCGACAGTTGAAGAGATACAAAAGCTCTATAACCACAAAAGTATTGACGGCAACGGTTCGGGCCTGTTCAAGCGAAGCCCCGAGGGCAATTTCCCATTGAAAAAGGCCGAAAGAGCCGATAAGCAACAGGGTACCGACAAGAAGGATCCTGATGATCAGCTCACCGGTGAGAATGGGGGTGGCGGGATTGCGCGGCGGTCGCTGCATGATTTCCGGTTCTTTTGGTTCAAAGGCCAGCATCAGACCTAAAAAACCGGCGGTGGTCATGTTGATCCACAGAATCTGCACCGGCAGGATAGGCAGGGTAACGCCCAGAAAGATGGCCGCCATGATAACCAGGCCCTCGCCAAGATTCGTCGGCAGGGTCCAGACAATGAATTTGGTCAGATTATCAAACACGGCCCGGCCCTCTTCAACCGCTGCCTCAATGGAGCTGAAATTATCATCGGTCAGCACCATGTCGGCCGCCTCCTTGGAGACATCCGTGCCGGTTATCCCCATGGCAACGCCTATATCCGCCTGCTTTAACGCCGGGGCATCGTTTACCCCGTCTCCGGTCATGGCCACCACCTGGCCTTTTGCCTGCAGGGCGCGCACCAGCCGAATCTTCTGTTCCGGAGTGGCCCTGGCAAAAACGGTTGTCTCTTCGGCGGCATCAATCAGATCATCCTCCGTAATTTGTTCCAGTTCCCGCCCGGTCAAAACAACGCTGATGCCGGTTTTCTTGCCGGCTTCTCCGTACAGGCCTATCTGCCCGGCGATGGCGGCCGCAGTCGCAGGATGGTCTCCGGTGATCATCTTGACCTTAATACCGGCGGTTTTGCAGACCTTGATAGCCGCCACCGCTTCGGGCCGGGGGGGATCAATCATTGCCTGCAGGCCGAAAAACAGGAGACCACCGGCAACATCATTGTGGGTTATTTCCCTGCTTTTACCATTCATTTCTTTCCCGGCAAAGGCAAGCACCCGCAGTCCTTTTGCGGCCATTGTCTCAACATCCTGTTGAATACGATGCCTATCAACCGGTTCTGAATTGCCATGTTCGTCCATAACAGCCGAACATTTGGCGAGAATTTGTTCAACGGCCCCTTTTACGTAAATCATGCGGGGGTTGTCCGTACCCATGTCATGGAGCGTGGCCATGTATTGATGCCGGGATTCAAAGGCAATGATGTCAAGGCGGGGGAACTGTCTGCGGATGGTATTGATTTCAAAGCCGGCCTTTGCCGCAGCGGCCAGCAGGGCCCCTTCGGTTGGATTTCCCTGAACCTGCCAGCCGTTTTCCCGTTCAATCAGCAGGCTGTCGTTACATAATATCCCGGCCCGCAGACATTGAACAAGCGACGGCGTGACAATCGTCTCCTTTCCGTCCACCCGGACAATACGGCCAAAAGGCGCATAACCGGTGCCACTGACTTCATAATGGATGCCGCCGGCCTGTATTGCCTGTACGGTCATCTGGTTTTCAGTCAGCGTACCGGTCTTATCGGAGCAGATCACCGTGGTGCTGCCCAGGGTTTCCACGGCGGGAAGTTTTCGTATGATCGCCTTGCGTTTTGCCATTCGGGAAACACCAATGGCCAGGGTAACGGTGACGGCGGCAGGCAGTCCTTCCGGGATGGCACCAACGGCGAGGGCGACGGCGGCCATGAGCATATCCACGGGCGACTGCCCTCGCAGAATGCCGACTATAACAGTGATACCGGCCAGCAGGAGGATGATATAGAGAAGAATCCGGCTGAATATGCTTATCTTGCGGGTCAGGGGCGTGGCCAGATCCTGTGCGGAGGCAATAAGCCTGGAGATCCGGCCCATTTCAGTACGCGAACCTGTTGCCGTTACAATTCCGATCCCGCGACCGAAGGTAACCATGGATGAGCCATAGGCCATATTGATCCGTTCAGGCAGCGTGGTCTCTTCGGCAACGGCTCGTACCTGTTTTTCAACGGCCACCGACTCCCCGGTAAGGGAGGATTCATCAATCTGCAGATCATTGCTCGACAACAGGCGTAAATCAGCAGGGACCTTATCACCCGTCTGTAGCAAGACTATGTCGCCGGGCACCAGACTGGTCGAGGCAACACGCTGTTTTACACCCTGACGCAGAACAGTGGCCTCGGCAATCATAGTGTCCGCCAGGGCTGCCAGGGCTTTTTCCGCTTTCGATTCCTGGATAAAACCAATGACGGCATTGACCAGGACAACGCCGAATATGACACCGGAATCAACCCACTCCCGTAAGCCGGCGGTTATGATACCCGCTCCAATAAGGATATAAATCAATGGTTGGTGAAACTGGAGAAGAAAACGTTGCCAGGATGGTTTCCCCTTTGCCTGCGGCAACGTATTATAACCAAATTGCCGCTGCCGTTTCCGGACCTCTTCGGGATTTAATCCCGATTGGATATCACTCTGCAACAGTCGTACTGCTTCATCGGCGGAGAGGGCATGCCACGGGGTTTCCGGCTTTTCCACTCTTGTTTCCTGTGATTCTCCCACCTTTACGCCTCCTTGCTCCCTGATGTTTGCGGGCTTATCGACCGGATTCTACTCTACTGTTTTTTTATGTTGGCATCACCTCAAAAAAAAACCGGTATGACCCTTTGAGAACCAAAGGCATACCGGTATTGTTGCGAACAAGAACTCTTCAGGCGGTCGATTAGCCGGTACTGCAGCCTATCGAGGCCGGATCTTTTTTCAGTGCGGTCATCACCGTAGAGAGTTCGATCAACACGCCAAGGCCTTCCTGCACCTCCGGTCTTCGCAGGGCCGACATCATGCCGAACACACCGCGTACAGGTTTGGCCTCGCTAAAATTGACCTCCTGTATTTTGGCACCGACCCGCTCGGTCACGGCCAGCACCTGTTCAAAGGCCTCAAGCACGCCGCGCTGCTGAACCATTCCAACCGTTCCACCGCCTCATTAAATGCCGGTTTGGACAGCATGGCGGCATCTTTTCGCATCTCCATGATCGAGCCAAGTATCTTTAGCCCATCGGCCATATTGCCGAGATTGACCACAAACTGCTTGAATAGTTCATGCAGTTGCTCCGGTTCAAATCCATGCAGAGTCGTCTGCAATTGTTCAACAAGTTCAGCGAACATCTGTTTGGAGTAGGGTTCAAAATCCTGTTTAAACTCCATGAAGCGGTTCAATGACTTCAGCGCCTCGGAGATACTTTTACTGGAAATCATCAACTGGCCGATCATGTCGACCACATCTTCAGCTTCAAATCTTCGGTCAAGGCCGCTGAGTTTATCAATGGCGCTGATAACCATATCGTTTATCAGCGGTTCCATCTCCTGTTTGAGCTCAACATAGGGACGAATGGCCTCTTTTGCCTGCCGCACCTCTTCCGTCAACTCGTCCAAGCGGGCGAGAATTTTTGGCTATATCCGAAACTCTCAAAGGCATAATTCCCGCAATCCTAGTATAAAGTTTCAATAAAATATTTACATCAAGTGCAATTTCGGCTACCTTTCAAAAAACGTGGAGGTAGCCATGGCACGAAAAACCAAACGAGCAAAGCTGTTACTGACAGAAGAGCAACGGTCCCGCCTGGAACAGTTAAGCAATTCGCGAAAAGCTCCGCTCCGCGAAGTACAGCGAGCCAAAATACTTTTGCATTATTCGGATCAGGTTCCTATCTCCCGAATACAGCAATTGGTTAACGTGAGCAGGCCAACCATCTACAAATGTATCGACAAAGCATTGGCCGCCGGTGTGGATGCGGGGCTCAAGGATTATTACCACAGGCCGTTTGAGCCGACAATCGATGATGCTGCAAAGGCATGGGTGATCAATCTTGCCTGTACAAGACCCAAAGACCATGGCCTTGCCGCTGAACTATGGTCCTACAGGGCACTTGCCGAATATACCCGGCAGCATGCACCGGATGCCGGTCATCCCTGCCTGGCTAAAGCGGTTAAGGCTACCATTTGGAGAATACTCTCAGCAAATGAGATACAGCCCCATAAGATCAAATATTACCTTGAGCGTCGCGATCCTGATTTTGAACGAAAGATGCAGGAGGTACTCATGGTATACCAGGAGGTGAACCTGCAAAACGATTCAAGGCCCAGCAGTGATATTCATCCCAGCGTGATCACGGTGTCTGTAGACGAAAAGCCGGGCGTTCAAGCGATCGATACTGTTGCTCCCGATCTGCCACCCAAGCAGGGGCGGCATAAAAGTATCGGACGGGATTATGAATACAAACGACTTGGAACAGTCTCAATCCTGGCTGCCCTGGACCTGCATGACGGAAAAATTATAGCGCAGGTACATGATCGTCATCGTAGCAGCGAATTTATTGAACTGCTCAAGGAGCTGGATGACTACTATCCCAAAGGGAGTACCATTCGCCTTGTGCTGGATAATCACTCCGCACATGTTTCCAAGGAGACGATGAAATTTTTAAAATCTCGGCCAGGACGTTTTGTTTATGTTCATACCCCCAAGCATGGCTCATGGTTGAATTTGATCGAAACAGCATTTTCCAAAATGGCACGCACTTTCCTGCGGCATATACGTGTATCCAGCAAAGAGGAACTCAAGGAGCGCATCTTGAAGGGCATCGCCGAAATTAACGCGTCTCCCGTCGTGTACCGCTGGAAAAATTTCGACCTTAGTTCTGT
>WFZC01000078.1 GCA_015489765.1 Desulfobulbaceae bacterium | reverse complement strand
TTCCTTGAGCAGACCGATGACAAAACGAATCATGATCCCCGGGCCACAGACCAGGGCCATGTCCCGCTTATCCATGGTCAGGTCCCCCAGGAGTTCGGTGACCAGGCCGACTGGTCCGTCCCATTGCGCTGTTCCCCGGTCAACGGTCAACCGCAGATCAATGCCCTGCCGCCAGCGGTCAAAGTCACGGGTAAAGCAGAAATCATCAATTGTTCTGCTGCCATAGCACAAGGTTATTTCGCCGAATCTGTCCGGCTGTGCCAGGGCCTGCTCAACGATCGGCCGCAGGGGCGCAAGACCGATACCACCGGCAACAATGATCAGGTTTTGCCCGGCAAACCGGTCCATGGGGAAGGGGGTGCCGTAAGGCCCCCGGACGCCGATGATATCGCCGACCTGTAGTTTGTGGACGGCCCCGGTCAGACTGCCGGAGTTGCGAATGGTCAGGGAAAAGCCGTCTCCCGCGTCCGGGTTGGAGGAAAAGGAGATCGGGGCCTCGCCGAGATGCGGCATGGAAATCATCATGAACTGGCCGGGTTCATAGGAAAAACGATGCCCGGCCAGCTCGTCGACCAGGTCAAGATGATAGGTGTTGACCAGCCGGTTTTCCCGGATGATTTCCCGGACCACCGCCTGGTCAGGCAGGTAGATGTTGCCCAGGCCTGCCCTGGCCTGCCTGCGGGCATCCAGGCTGCAGGAGGGATAGGATTCAGATGTCATTGTTTTTTTCCTGGTCCATGATCACTCTATGATGGCGTCGTAAAAACTTCGATCTACTGCGTCGTGTGTCCCGGGGCGATTCACAATATACTACCTGTATAATTGAGACCCGCCCCGGAACACTACTCCTCGGAGTCTACGCTTACCTGTATATCTATGTTTTTACTTAGCCATTTTTGAAAAAATTGGATTTTTATGAGTTCATCATCTTTAAGCATATTATAACTTGTTACAGGTCTATCACTTTATGGATGAAAGTTATGATGTCAACGCCGCCGAAACAGATTCCCACGCAGCGGCCACAGCCGACGCAACTGGTGCGGCCGTGTTTTTCAACATCACTTTGAAGCTTGTGATAGAAACGTCTGCGGATCCGCTGCCGCCGCATATCCACCGGGTTATGGTCACCGGCCATTTTGGTGAAACCGGCAAAGGTGCAGGCATCCCATGTGCGGATCCGCTCGCCGGTGTCCCTGTCTCCAGCCTGGTCGGTAATGGTGAAACAGGTACAGGTTGGGCAGATATAGGCGCAGCCGCCGCAATCCTGGCACCGCCTGGAGAGATCGGCAATGATCTTTTCCGGCTCAGGTCCCTTTTTCAGCCGGGCGCAGGCAAGATCCACATGCACAAGCTGCTGAAACAGGCCCCGGGCCTCAAGGACGGCCTGAAATTGCAGGCGGGCATGCTCTTTGGTGGCATCAGTAAAAAAACAGGCCAGCTCGCTGGTGATTTTCCTGCCCCCGGCCTTACCGATCTCCACATAATAGGCGTTCTCCCCATCGCCGAGATCGGTCAGCTGCAGGTCAAAACCAAAATCGAGAAAGGGCCCGCTTTTGGTTGCATTGCAGAAACAGTTTCCAAAGGGTTTATTGCAGCCGAGGGTCAGAAAAAGGGCATCCCTGCGCCGCTGTTCATAATAGGGGTCCCGGTATTTACCGCCGAGAAAAATCATATCCATGTAGAGGACCGCAAACAGATCACAGGAGCGGACGCCGAAATAGAGGGTGGGTCGTTTTTCCGGCAGCAGCGGATAAAAACTGAGTGACCTTCTGCTGCCGTTAGCCCCACGGTCGACAATATAGCTGGCCAGGGGTTCGGTCTGGGGAAAGAAAAAGGATTTCAGTGAATTTTGCGGCTGCTGCGTAAGATCGATACGGGCGTGGTCAAGATCATCAATCTCCGTATACAGGACATCGCCCAGTTCATTTCGGGTCGGTCCCACCAGTCGATACCTCTTGCCCAGCCGACGCAGCAGGGGAAGAAAATGGTCCTTGTGAAGAACAACGGAGTCAGACATGGTCCACCTCCACCTTGACGGCGCAGCATTTATACTCGGGACAATGGGCGATGGGGTCACTGGCGCCAATGGTCAGCATGTTGGTCGGGGCCTCCCGGAAATGGAAATCACTGCTCAGCTCACCCGGCGGCACCTCATCGGTCAGGTGCAGGATGTAGGGAACACTGCCGCGGCGGGAACTGACCCGCACCCGCATTCCTTCAGCCAGGCCGAGTTTTTCCGCATCCTGCGGATTCATGTTGACCCGCGGCCGCGGATGTTCCCGGTTTAACAGGGCGCTCTTCCTGCTCATGGTACCGGTATGATAGTGGTGATAGCTGCGGCCGGTGATCAGCGCCAGGGGATAGTCATCAGTTACCGGCTCGGCCACGTCCACATGATGCTGGGGCGTAAAATGCCCTTTTCCCCGGGTGAAGCTGTACTTATGGAGAAAGGGGGTGCCGGGATGCTCCCGGTCCGGGCAGGGCCATTGCAGGCCCCAGCTCCTTTGCAGACGGTCATGGTATATGCCGCCGTATACCGGGGTCAGCAGGCAGATCTCCTCCATGATCTCGGCCGCGGAACCATAGGCCATCGGATAGCCCATCAGGGTTGCCAACTCCTGGATAATTAACCGGTCCGGGCGTGCCTCACCGGGTGGATTGACGGCCTTTTTACTGTACTGGACCCTGCGCTCGGAATTGGTGACCGTACCGGTTTTTTCCGCAAAACAGGCCGCCGGCAGCACTACGTCGGCAAGTTCCGCTGTCTCGGAGAGAAAGATATCCGAGACGACCAGAAAATCCAGCCCCTCCAGGGTGGCCTTGACCCGGCCCAGGGTGGGGTCGGAGAGCATGGGGTTCTCGCCCATGATATACATTACCTTCAGGGGATCGGGACGTTCATCGGCCAGACCGGCATTGCGGGCGCCATGGGTCATGTCCAACAGGGTCCGCCCCTGATTTTCGGGCAGTTGGCAGCCCCAGGCCCGGGCAAATTTCTTCCGGATGTCGGGATCAAAAACAGACTGGTATCCCGGCAGCACTGCCGGCAGCGCGCCCATGTCGCAGGCGCCCTGGACATTATACTGGCCGCGCAGGGGATCAACGCCGGTGAATTCCTGCTCCACATGACCGGTGAGCATGGCCAGGTTGGCATAGCTCTCCACATTGGCCGTGCCGCAGATATGCTGGGTCACGCCCAGGCAGTAGCAGATTGCCGCCCGCCGGGCATGGGCATAGGTGCGCGCCGCCCTGGCAATCGTGGACCGGGAGACACCCGTGATCTTTTCGATTTTATCCAGGTCAACGGCCAGCAGCATGTCACGCAGGGCCAGGTAATTTTCCGTCCGCATCTCGATAAAGAGATCGTCAATCAGGTTTTCATCCAGGATGCAGCGCATCATGCCGTTTAACAGGGCAATGTCCGTTCCCGGATTGATCTGGAGGTGGATATGGGCATGGCGGGCGATTTTTGTCTTGCGGGGATCAATGACGATCAATTTCGCTCCCCGGTCAACGGCGTTATATATCCGTCTGGCTACCTGGGGATGGGTTCTGGTGGTATTGGAACCGGCGACCAGGATAACCTGGGACTGGTCGAGTTCGTTGATGGTGTTGGTCATGGCGCCGGAGCCAAAGGTGGTGGCAAGACCTGCCACCGTGGGCGAGTGTCAGAGCCGGGCACAGTGGTCGATGTTATTGGTGCCGATAACGGCGCGGGTAAACTTCTGCAGCAGGTAGTTTTCCTCGTTGCTGCATTTGGCGGAAGACAGGACACCGATGGCATCGGCGCCATGGTGCTCTTTGATATGTAACAGCCGGTTTGCCGTCAACTCCAGGGCCTCTTGCCAGGAAGCGGGCTGCAGGCGGTCTTTTTTTCGGATAAGGGGCCGGGTCAGTCTTTTGGGGCTGTGGATGAATTCATGGGCATGCCACCCCTTGACGCAGAGATTGTTGCGTGAGACCGGATGATTGCGGCTCGGACTGACTCCGATGACCCTGTCGTCTTCAACGTGCAGATACAGGCCGCAGCCACAACCGCAGTAACAGCAGATGGTAGGTATGTCCGGCATGGAAGTCTCCTGAAATCTAAGTTGGCTGAACATGTTGTTGGTCCTGCCCTCAATGGAGTCGAACCATTGTCTGCTTGCTGGTTTATCCGTTCAGCGTCAGGATGGCGGAACCACATTCATGCTGATCTTTTTGGATCTCAGTGCATATTCTACGATCTTACTTTACCCTCTGCGTCGATTTTTTCCCGCTAATAATTTTGGGTTACTTCCGGGTTACCACTTTTTCTTTCTTGATTTCCATCAAAGCCCGGAAAGACCGTATCCCTTGTTGCTGGACAATAGTTGCAATCAAATTTTTTTTTGCAAGCCCATAGGGTCGTTCTCAAAGATGTCAATCCTATACTGGGGATTCCTGCAATAGGCTCAGAACAATATACTATCTATGACGTAGAATCAATGCCATAATTCAAGCCGGAAACTTAATATTCAAAGCTTTGACGCCTCGGATGTGTTGCCATAGGCTCCAATGTTTGCCCGTCCACCATTGGGGGTGGGTTCGTTTGCATATGGTGAAGCCGGATCACCGCTGTCTATGCATGGACTGGTCTGGTCGTCGCTGACCCATTGCGAACCATCCCAGCGGCCGATTTTTGATTGGAGATGAAGGTCAACAGCATCCGGATCAGTTGTATTTGTAGAGGAGGCATACAGCGGATCAACATGGATATCAATGGCTGAAGATGCATTATTGTAGCTTCCTGCTGCATTGTTGTACATGTTGTTATATTCAGAAAGAAAGGAGTGCTTGTCACTGTCGAGGTTGTTGAGTCCATAGCCGGTACTGTTACTTATAATATTGTTGCGTACAATGGTTTGGTATCCCGTTTCAGTGCCGTCTCCGATTTCAAACACAATCCCGTCTTTATAACTGCCTTCAATGGTATTGAACTCTATGAGCGTATTGTGCGCTCCATGAATGTGGATTCCTCCATTGAGAAAATCGTCCCCGCCGGCGGTATTGTCGAATATTTTAAATATTCGATTATGATGAATATGGACATTTTTTAGAAAATTCTTTGTTCTTCCTCCCTCCAAAACAATGCCTCCGGCTTTACCGTATATATAATTTTCATATATTTCCGCTGTACCGACCGGTACCTCATCATTGCTGACCATTATTCCGGCATATCCGGATGGCACTTTTTCGAGGCTGTTTCCCACCCTATTCCCGTGGATAGAGATATGATCACATTGTCCAACTCGTATACCGTCGTTTGTTCTGGTACCGTAGATTTGGTTGTCATATATTTCAAGATCACTGATATAGCCGAGGTACAGTCCCTCATGCCCGGAATGTTCCATCAGGTTATTATAAAATTTTATCCTCTTGTTCATGCCGACGTCATAACTCATTATGCGGATAAAATCGCCATAACTGTGGTGCAGATGCATATCATGCACTGTGAGGTCAGTGGCGCCGTAAAAAATCATCAATATATAATACCAGCTTCCAGGCGAGGCATCCTGTGTACCTGCGGTCAGTTCAAAGCCACCAATTTCCACGTTGGAGATAGCGTCATCAGCGGTTCCATATATTTGGTCTGCCAACGAACCTTCATTTGCTCCTCCCTCCCAATACTCACCACCTTTCTGGGCTATTAATGGTTTATTATAGGGCCAGTCTGTATGGTCTTTCAGTTGTACCTTCACAGTGGCATCACCGAGTAATTTCGTATTGCTCGAAATAATAATTGGTTCCTCGATGACACATGTCATGGGACCTTTCAGGTAAACAGTTGTCAGGTCGGGGTCACCTGCAACCTGGTCAAGGGCCTGATTGATTGCCAGTTGATCGTTATCACCATCACATCTGTAGCCACCTGAATCGTCACCGGTAACGGTTACAGTATCTTTATTCCCGAAAAGAAGCATGTAGACAGCCCGTAATGTGTCTGTTTCATTTTTTACCGCATCCGCCGAGACAGGTAGGAGCAGGAAGAAGAAAAGAAATAAAGAGAGGATACTTTTTATCATGGTCTTGATTCTCCTGTAACGTATCAGATGATAAGTAATTGCTTTTTGAGGATGGACCGGAGAGGACAAAAAAACACTTGCTGCAATAAGCCATTACTGTCCGGTTAAGGAAATTGAAAACGGCTCAAGAACAAAATGCAAAAAACGTTCCTGGCGCTAGAGGCAGTGCGGATTATTCTTGATATATTTCGTGGTGGCCTGGAGGTATGGAAAAAAATACCTTGCCGCTGCCGCTATTTCTGGATTTCACTTCTGTTATGGGATGGTGAGAAGGGGCGATTACCAATGCTTTGATAACCTTCCTGTGGGAAGTATTTTGTCTTCGGGATCAGTGGACCCGAACCATGACTTTAAGGACCTTGGCCTGGTCATTGTCTCCTCCTGCCGACAGGATAGCGGCGGAAACCTCATCCATACCACTGTTGGTGGCACCAATTTGCACCCAGGTATTTTTCGGTACCGTGATCCGTGTTTGCACCCTGGTAAATTCAACCGAACGTCCCTGGGCAAAGGAGAGGCGCGGGACCAGGGACAGATCAACCCGATTGTCAAGAACCAGGGGGCGCACTTCAAAACCGATGCCGACGGTTGTATATTCATTCAACCATCCGAATCGATAGCCGTACCGGGAACAGAGGTCCAGCCAGAAGGAGGTAAAGGGGATTTTTCGTCCGACCATGAGAAAGCCCGTGCTGCCCGAACTGACGGTGATCTGCAGTTTTTTGTCCCGGCGGAACCCGCCGCTTGTTATATGCAGTCCCGCTTTCGTCCCTGAAATGCCGCTGGAGGTGGACAATGTTCTTGTTCGTGTTTCCGCCTGGTGATAGCGAAGGGTAACCGTCACCTGGGGGGTGGACACGTCGAGGCGCCGGATCAGATGTCGAATTTTTTTAATGGTGTCTGCATGATCGGAGACAATGACGGCATTGGAGATGATGTCGACCGAGGCACGCCCCGAGGCCGAGAGAATGGTTTGTACCTGGGGCAGCAGTTCCTGTGCCGGACGCTTGTGTACCTTGATGATTGCAACTTCAGGGGATCCGGCCTCGTCACCGGCGGCAACGGCAAGAGCGCTTCCGACGGAAAAAAGGACGGACAGTGGCAGGCAGAAAAACAGGAGAGAGACAATGGAGAACTGTAACCATGTTTTCATGCTTCAACTGTACCACCCCCGGAAATCAGGCACAAGAAAAATACCTGTCGTTCAGGGCTTCCTCTTGTCGGAGAAGGGACAATTGGGTATAGAACAGAGGGTTCCACAGGTGTCGGCGTAGCAATCGCAATCATTTCCGGGGGACCCGATCGGTGTCCGGGGAAGAGGTGATGCCCGGCTATCATGCGTGGAACAAGGGCCACGGAAAAATGTAACAGACAAAAAGAGGAGCAGAGATGGGGGCTTACGAAGAGGTATTCACAAAAAGTATAGAGCATCCGGAAGAATTTTGGGCCGAGGCTGCCGAAGGCATTGATTGGTATAAGAAATGGGACACGGTGCTTGATCGTTCCAATCCGCCGATCTACCGCTGGTTTAGAGGTGGCGAACTGAATACCTGCTACAATGCCGTTGACCGGCATGTGGAAAACGGCCGTGGCGATCAGGCGGCCATTATCTACGATTCTCCAGTCACGGGGACCAAGCGGACCATTACCTATAAAGAGCTCCTTGAGCAGGTGTCGGTTTTTGCCGGGGCCTTGCGCGATCAGGGTGTAGAAAAGGGTGATACCGTCATTATCTATATGCCGATGATTCCCGAGGCCCTGGTCTCTATGCTCGCCTGTGCCCGGCTGGGCGCCGTCCATTCCGTGGTCTTCGGGGGATTTGCCGCCAACGAGTTGGCCATCCGTATCGATCATGCCCAGCCCAAGGCTATTGTTATCGCCTCCGGCGCCATCGAGGGCAAAAAGACCCTGGCCTATAAACCGATGGTCGATTCGGCCATCGAGCAGTCCAGTCACAAGCCGGAAAAGTGTATCATATTCCAGCGCGATTTCATTCAGGCGGAACTGACCAAAGAGAGGGATGTGGAATGGCAGGCCATTGTCGAAAACGCGCAACCTGCCGACTGCGTGCCGGTGGCCGCCACCGACCCCCTGTACATTCTTTACACCTCCGGCACCACCGGCATGCCCAAGGGCGTCATGCGGGATAACGGCGGTCATGCCGTGGCCATGCACTGGACCATGAAAAATATCTATAACGTGGAACCCGGTGATGTCTACTGGGCCGCCTCGGATGTGGGCTGGGTGGTGGGCCATTCCTATATCGTGTATGCGCCATTGCTCTATGGCTGCACGACCATCGTTTATGAGGGCAAACCCATCGGCACCCCGGATGCGGGCGCTTTCTGGCGGGTCATTGCCGAGCATAAAGTCAAGGTCATGTTCACCGCGCCCACCGCGTTTCGGGCCATCAAGAAGGAAGACCCGGACGGGGCCCTCTTGAAGACCTATGATCTCTCCGGCTTCCAGATCCTGTTCCTGGCCGGAGAACGGCTTGATCCCGACACCTACCACTGGGCGAAAAAATTGCTCAACGTACCGGTGATCGACCACTGGTGGCAGACCGAGACCGCCTGGGCAATTGCCGCCAATCCCATGGGAATTGAGCAGTTTCCGGTCAAGCCGGGATCTCCGACAAAACCGGCGCCGGGCTTTGATGTAAAAATCCTCGATGATGAGGGCAACGAGCTGGGACCCAACCAGGAGGGCAATATCGTGGTCAAGCTGCCGCTGCCTCCGGGTACGCTGGCGACCTTGTGGCGTAACGAAGAGCGGTTTCTCAGCTCCTATATGTCGGCCTTTCCCGGCTATTACGAAACCAGTGACGGCGGCTATATTGATGAAGACGGCTATGTCTTTGTCATGGGCCGAATTGATGATGTTATCAATATCGCAGGGCACAGGCTTTCCACCGGCGCCATGGAAGAGGTGATCGCCACCCATCCCCATGTGGCGGAATGCGCGGTGTTCGGCACCGATGATTCTCTGAAAGGACAGCGGCCCCTGGGTCTGGTGGTGCTCAAGGCCGGAGTCGAGTGCGATGAGGAAGAACTGAAGACCGAACTGGTCAAGATGATCCGCTCGCAGATCGGACCCATTGCCTGCTATAAGGAGACCGCCGTGGTCGCGCGTCTGCCCAAGACCCGGTCCGGCAAGATCCTACGCGGCACCATGCGCTCTATTTCCGTGGGCAGGGAATACCGGATGCCGTCCACCATTGATGACCCCGCCACCCTGGATGAGATTACCGAACATCTGCAGAAGATGGGCTATCCGGGAAAATAAAGACCAGGGGATAATATCGCTTATTAGCCATATTCAATGGACATCCAATTGAAGAATGGAAAATGGCTACTTGTTTTTCCCAGCCTTTTTGAGCGATGTTATCCCTGTTGATATTGAACAATGGATGCCAAAAATTCCTTTTGTCGCCCATGAATTTTATCATATCTTCAATAGGGCAAACAGTCAGGCGGATAAGCTCTTTTTTCAGGAAAGAAATTATTGTTTTTTCCTGGACCAATGGGATGAATATCTTGGCTCTCTGGTAGAGGTATGGGCATACTGCCTTGTACCAACCCATTTTCATTTTCTGGTACGGATTATTAAAAAGGATGATAGGGAAATCAGGGAACAGATGCGACGATTTGCAATTTCCTATGCCCAGGCAATCAATAAACAAGAACGTCGACGTGGAAGTCTTTTTCAAGAACATCCAAAATGTGTTCCGGTAAAAAAGGAAGCTCACCTGCTATGGTTGGTGTACTACATCCACAATAACCCTGTCCATCATGGCATAACCTCTTCTTTTTGGGAGTGGAAATATAGTTCGCTAAAAGCCCTGAGCAACAATATGCCGACAAAACTGGAACGTACAAAAGTTTTGCAATTGTTTGGTGGAAAACAGGCTATGCTGGATTTTCACAAACAGGATCTTCATATCAAAGATATTGGTTACAGCCTGCTTGATTACAGGGAGGGATAACATCGCTTTTTTACCGTGTCTCTCTGAAAAAAATTAAATACTGTCTACCTGGTAGCAACCTTGGAAGCCATGTCCTGTAGCGATGGTATCCCTGTAAAAAAAGAAAATGAAACTTCATGAATTTCAGGCCAAGGAACTCTTTGCCGGTGCAGGTCTGCCGGTGCCCGAAGGGCGCGTTGCCGATTCGGTTCAGGCGGCGGTGGAAGCTGCCGAAGCCCTCGGCTATCCGGCCGCGATAAAGGCCCAGGTCCATGCCGGCGGCCGGGGCAAGGCAGGCGGGATCCGGCTGGCGCGCGATCGGCAGGAAGCGCAGGCAGCGGCGGATGCAATTATCGGCATGACCCTTGCCACCGCCCAGACGGCGGGACGCGGCCATACCGTGCGCCGGGTTCTTGTCGAACAGGGGCAGCAAATCAAGGATGAGCTGTATCTTTCCATCCTGCCGGACCGGGCCACCGCCTCCATGATGATCATTGCCTCCACCGAAGGCGGCATGAATATCGAAGAGGTCGCAGGCACAACACCGGAGCGGATCATCCGGGTCCGGGTCAACCCCCTTGTCGGCCTGCAACCCTTTCACCTGCGGCAGGTCGCCTTTGGTCTGGGGTTACGGGGTGATCTATTCAAGTCATTCTGCGGCCTGTTGCAGAAGCTTTATTCCCTGGTGGTGAGCCGGGATCTGCTGCTGGCCGAGATCAATCCGCTGGCGGTCACGGAGGACGACCGGCTGGTCCTGCTCGATGCCAAGGTGGAGGTAGACTCTTCGGCCCTGTTTCGGCACAAGGATCTGGCCGCACTCCATGATCCGTCCGAAGATGATCCCCTGGAGGCCGAGGCCAAAAAATATCATCTCAATTATATCCGTCTGGATGGTAATATCGGCACCATGGTCAACGGCGCCGGTCTTGCCATGGCGACCATGGATATCATCAAGCAGGCCGGGGGCGAACCGGCCAATTTCCTTGACGTGGGAGGCGGGGCCAATGCAGAGATGATCGAAAACGGCTTTCGCATTCTCCTGTCAGACCCCGATGTTCGGGCCATCCTGATTAATATTTTCGGCGGTATCCTGCGCTGTGACGTGCTGGCAACAGGGGTGGTCGAAGCGGCAGCCAAGGTGGCGCTCAAATTGCCGGTGGTGGTGCGCATGGAGGGAACTAATGCCGAGGAGGGACGTCGCATTCTCAACGATTCCGGTCTTGAGCTGATCACCGCCGACGGCCTTCAGGATGCGGCTGAAAAAATTGCAACCATTGCGAGGCAGTTATGAGTATCTGGGTAGGTAATGATACCCGCCTTCTGGTCCAGGGTATCACCGGCACGGAGGGCAGATTCCACACCCTGCAGTGCGTGCAGTATGGAACCAACGTGGTTGCCGGAGTGACACCGGGCAAGGGGGGTCAGGATGTGGAAGATATTCCGGTCTTTAACACCGTCCGAGAAGCGGTGGCCGATACCAGGGCCAACACCTCGATGATCTTTGTGCCGCCGCCCTTTGCCGCCGATGCCATCCTGGAAGCGGCTGATGCGGGAATCGGTCTTATTGTCTGCATAACCGAGGGTATTCCGGCCCATGATATGCTGCGGGTCAAGAACGGACTTGCCGGGAGTACAAGTCGCCTGATCGGTCCCAACTGCCCCGGTATTATCTCTCCGGGCACGGCCAAGGTAGGCATCATGCCCGGCCCGATCCATAAACCGGGCGGTATCGGGGTCATATCCCGTTCCGGCACCCTGACCTATGAGGTGGTGCACCAGTTGACCGCCCAGGGGCTCGGCCAGTCCACCTGTATCGGCATCGGCGGCGACCCGGTTGTCGGCTCCAATTTTATCGACTGCCTGACCGCCTTTGCCGGGGACAACAAAACCACAGGCCTGGTCATGGTTGGCGAGATCGGCGGCAATGCCGAGGAAGAGGCGGCAGCCTTTATTCGAGAGAATATAAAAGTTCCGGTGGTCGGCTTTATTGCCGGACTGACCGCGCCGCCCGGTCGGCGGATGGGCCATGCCGGCGCCATTGTCAGCGGGACTTCAGGCACCGCATCCTCAAAGATTGCGGTCATGCGCGACTGCGGCCTTCATGTCTGCGAGGAGCTGGGCAGGCTGGGCGAGTTCTGCGCAGATATTTTTACCGGTTGATGGCGCATGGAAGAAATTGCCTGGGATGATTTTGCAAAAGTCGAGCTGCGGGTGGGCACCATCGTTGAGGTCCATGATTTTCCCGAGGCCCGTAAACCGGCCTGGAAGCTGGTGGTCGATTTTGGCCCAAAGATCGGCCTGAAAAAATCCAGCGCCCAAATTACCGACCTGTACGGTAAAGACGAGCTGAAGGGCAAGCAGGTTGTCGGCGTGGTAAATTTCCCTCCCAAACAAATCGGCCCGGTCCGCTCGGAATGCCTGGTCACCGGCTTTATCCGGGATGATGGCGCCGTGGTACTGACGGTGCCGGACAAGCCGGTGGCCAATGGCCTGAAACTGGCCTGAGCCGGAAGGGTGCAATTTCCGGAATTCAAAAATTGTTACAGCGCCTTCATCGTTGACTTTTATTGGTAAATAAAAAAATGAAATATCGAGTCCTTATTGGCAAGCCCGGCCTGGATGGCCATGACCGGGGCGCAAAGTTCATTGCCCGGGCCCTGCGCGATGCCGGTTTTGAGGTTATTTATACCGGTATTCGCCGCACCCCTGCTGAAATTGCCGCCGCCGCCGTGCAGGAAGACGTGGCCGCAGTCGGGCTGTCGTCCATGTCCGGAGCGCATCTACGGCTCTTCCCGGCGGTGGTGGATGCCCTTGCCCAGGCCGGGGCCGACGATATCCCGGTCCTTGGCGGCGGCATCATTCCCGCCGAGGATGTGGAAACCATGCGCAAGGCCGGGATCCGGGCAATATTTACCCCCGGCACCCCGGTGGATACCATTATTGCCGCCTTTACCGAGGCCTGCAAAAAACAGCGCGGGCATGGGGTGAAATGAAGGGTGATCCGACTATTGATCGCCTTCTCCAGCGTCTGCATGGCGGCGATCCCCGCGCCCTGGCCCGGGCCATAACCCTGGTGGAGGATCAACAGCCGGAGGCGGCCCAACTGCTTGCAGGGCTTGATCAAAAACGTATAGAAGATGTCCTTGTCCTTGGCCTGACCGGCCCGCCCGGCGCAGGCAAGTCCACCCTGACCGGCGCTCTTGTAACTGCTCTGCGTAAGCGGGAATACCGGGTCGGCATTATCGCCATTGATCCCTCCTCGCCCATTTCCGGCGGCGCCTTGCTTGGTGACCGTATCCGCATGATGGAACATGCCCTGGACCGGGAGGTGGTGGTCCGCTCCATGGCGACCCGGGGCCGTCTCGGGGGATTGTGTGCGTCCGCCGGAGCTGCCGCCCGGATCATGGCCGCCTCAGGCTGTCGGGTCGTTATCCTGGAAACCGTGGGGATAGGTCAGTCGGAGATGGATATCGTTCGGCTGGCCGACCTGACCGCCCTGGTACTGGCGCCTGGTTTTGGTGATGATATCCAGGCCATGAAGGCGGGTATCCTGGAGGTTGCCGATCTGCTGGTGGTCAATAAGGCCGACCAGCCGGGAGCCGGTAAACTGCAACTGGAAATGGCCACGGTCTTTGCTGATCCAAAGGAGCGTGAAGAGCGCATCTGTGCCACTGTTGCCTGCGAGAGTGCAGGCGTTGCCACCCTGCTCGATCGAATTTTTACTCTGGAACGGGAATTCCGCAGTAACGGCCAACTGCAGGCACGCCGCAAACGTTCTTTTCAATTGGAAACGCTTGACTGGGCCGTGGAAATAGTCAAGGCAGACCTGCGGGAAAAATTGAAAACCACCATATTTACCAGCACGGAACCAAGACGGGCGGCCATGGAGTTGGTGAGCGGAATTGGAAAACGTATCTAAGGCGCAGAGCGCCCGAATAAGACGTTCACCGCAGAGCGGTGGAACGAGGTGGAAATTTTACAGTTGATTTTGTTATCAAAAATGATAACTTTTGATTATGAAATGGAAAGTAACATTTTTTAACAAAAAAGTAGAACGAAAAACTCTTTCCTTTCCTGCCGGCATTTTAGCCAATTTTTTACATATTGTCGAAATGATAGAAGAACTTGGCCCTTCACTTGGTAAACCATAT
>WFZC01000077.1 GCA_015489765.1 Desulfobulbaceae bacterium | reverse complement strand
AGCGCTCTTGATTATTATTTCCATAACCCTTGTGTATGCAATAATTTACATCCACGATATACCGTACAATATAGCAAAAAAAAGAAACCATCCCCATCAGGACGCCATCCATACCGCCGGCTGGGTCAGCCTCTTTCTGATGCATACCATCTGGCCCTTTCTCTGGATATGGGCCACCATGTACCGGCCGGACCGGGGCTGGGGCATGGGTGGTCCCGGAATCACTGGTGACGATGCCCCACCTTCTGCAGCATCACAAAAAGACCTTGTCCGGGAACTGAAACTGGTCAAGCAAAGGCTGGCCCGGCTGGAGGAAAAAATCAATTCCAGACCTGTCGGGAAGGAGGGTTAATCGTGGAAACACTGCTTCTTCTCACCTATTTAAGTATCTGCTGGATTATTTTTAAAATATTCAAGATTCCCGTCAACAAATGGTCGCTGACAACGGTTGTCCTCGGTGGCGTTATCATGCTGGGCACCATACTGGCTGGAATGGCCTATTTTCATCCGGCATCCAAAAACGCCCGCTCCTATTTCATCACCACCCAGATCGTTGCCAATGTCCGCGGCAAGGTAACCAGCGTACCGGTCACACCCAATCAGCCCCTCCATAAGGGAGATATTCTCTTTACAATAGATCCAACTCCCTACGAGGGAAAGGTCAAGGACATCCAGGCCCAACTCGATTTTGCCCGCAAACGGCTTGAGCAGTCCAAACAGCTGGTCAAGGCCGCCGGGGGGTCAAAATTTGACGTGGATAGGTATGAAAAGGAGGTGGCAAGCCTGGAAGGTCAGCTCCAGGTTGCCATGTTTGATCTTGAGAGCTGTACGGTACGGGCGCCGGGCAACGGTTTTGTCACCCATGTGCGGGTTCGGCCCGGTCAGATGGCCGTCCCCTTCCCCATCTCGCCGATGATGACCTTTGTTAATACCGATTCCACCGCCTTTATCGCCGGTTTCAGCCAACAGCCCATGCAGAATATCAAGGTGGGTAACAAGGCGGAAATCGTCTTTCCGGGCATTCCGGGCAGGGTATTCCAGGGCCATGTGGAACATGTCCTCGGCGTCCTTGCCGAGGGAGAGTTATCTCCTGACCGGGCCATGGTTTCCATGTCCAGGCAGTTACCCGAAGGGGAAATTCCGGTCATCATCAAAATCGACAGTGACCTGAGCAATTATTTTATTCCTCTGGGCAGTGACGCCGAAGTAGCCATCTACAGTAAACGCTGGCATCATGTCATTATTATCAGAAAGATGTTGATGCGTATGCTCAGCTGGAGAAACTTTCTCAAATTCCATTAACAGGGAAGCCGTCATGTCCAAGCCATCTCTACAGATTGATCTTTTCCCGCTCCTGTCCTCCCTGCTCCTCCTGCTCCTTCTTCAGGGTTGCGCCGGACAGGTTGCCACCCACGAGGAAGCCGTTGCCTCAATCAAAGGCGATGCCGTTACCAAGCATGTTCCGAAAAAATTTGCGGCGGCGGCCCGTGAAGGAACCGTTGATGACGGCTGGCTGAAAAGTTTCAAGGACCCGAAACTGGACGACCTGGTAAACGAGGCGTTGCAAAAAAATCCGGGCCTGAAAATCAGGCAGGCACAGGTGGAACAGGCCCGGGCCTTTGTCGCCCAGGCGGAATCCAAACTCAAACCCACAGTCGGCCTCAGCGCATCTGCAAAAGACACGGAGTACAAGGGGGCGGTAGAAAAATCATTTGCCGGCCTTAATGTGTCCTGGGAGGCCGATGTCTGGGGAAGAATCCGTACCGGAGTTGCCGCAAAAACAGAAAACATGCAGGCCACGGAGGCGGATTATCAATTTGCCCGTCAATCGCTGGCAGCCTCGGTGGCCGACGGCTGGTTCATGGCAATCACGGCAAAACTGCAACATCGTTTTGCCGAAGAGATTGCCGGTCTGCAAAAGAAAAACCTGCAGATCACTAGGGCAAGACAGCAAATCGGCCAGGGGTCTGAACGGGATGTCCACCTGGCAAAAGGTTCCCTGGCATCGGCACAGGACGCCGCCCGCAGCGCACTTGCCGCCTATGAAAATTCCCTGCGCAGTCTGGAGCTGTTGCTGGGAAGATATC
>WFZC01000076.1 GCA_015489765.1 Desulfobulbaceae bacterium | reverse complement strand
GTAATATAAATCTGGATCCCCGCCCAACAGACTGCGGGGATGACGCTCTGAATTGCCTGCAACTGGGTCATTCCGGCAGGTTGTTGGCCGGAATCCATATAATTAGCAGCAAATTACCATCAGTTATTGAGAAGTTACAAAAAACATGCATAACCTTATTTTCGGATAACAGGCCAGCAAAGACTACACGGATTGGTGTTCCGGGGCGCGTTTCAACTATACAGGCAGTATGTTGTGCATCACCCCGGCAGACACTTCGCAACAGATCGAAGCTTTTACGACGCCATCAATTCTGATTGCAGTATACAACAGACCAGGGCTGAAAAGAGAGAAAAAAACGCAGCAAACGGATACATCCTTTTTTCGCAACCGCTCACTGCTGGTTTTGAAAGCGGCGCATCCTGATATTCATGAGGATACCGACGGACAACAGGGTGGTTAAAAGCGATGATCCGCCATAGGAAAACAGGGGCAGGGGAATACCGACAACCGGCAGAAACCCCATGATCATAAACAGGTTGATCACGGCCTGCCAGAAGATCAACATCACCAGGCCAAAGGCCAGAAGCACACCAAACTTGTCCCGGGCTGTCATGGCGATATTTATACCCCAGAGCAGGAGGAAGAAATAACAACTCAGGAAAAAGAGCGCGCCGGCAAAGCCCCACTCCTCACCCCATACGGAAAAGGCAAAATCCGTATGCCGCTCGGGGAGAAAGTGGAGGTGCCCCTGGGTCCCTTCCATGAAACCTTTGCCAAAAATCCGACCCGAACCAACGGCAATTTTGGACTGCATAATCTGATAGCCATGGTTCATCGGGTCGCCTTCCGGATTGAGAAAGGTTTCAATGCGCCGCCGCTGGTAGTCCTTGAGAAGAAACTTCCAGCCGACAAAACCGCCTGCCACCGCCAAGGCGCCAAGAATACCAACCGTCGACCAGCGCAGCTTGACAAAAACGGTCATGGATATGAACAGAATCCCGAGCATCAGAGCCGTGCCCAGGTCCGGCTGAATAAGAATCAGGACAAAGGGAATGGCCGTCAACACGCCCGGCATGATCAGGTCCCGCAGTCGATATCCGCCCTCCACCTCTTTTTTCGAATAACAGGAGGCCAGAACAAGAACCAGCACCAATTTGGCCGGTTCCGAAGGCTGCAGGCGAAAAAAACCCAGATTTATCCAGCGCTGGGAACCGTTAATGGTGGTATGGACAAAAAAATTGGTGTAGAGCAGCAACAGGACAATACCAATATAGAGAACATACCCGAAAGTCGCCAGCTCCCCGTAATCAACGGCCATGAGTACGAAAATCATGACCAGCCCGGCGCCGAAGATATAGGCCTGCTTAAGAAATATGGAGGAGACCGTACCGGTGCCATTCCAGGTTGAACTGTAGAGATTGGTCAAGGCCATGGCTGACACCAGAAGCAGCATCAGCAGCATCACCCAGTCAAAATGATGAACGAGACGACGATCAAAACGCAACATGTTTTCTTTCCTCTTCAGGTCAGTGGATTTTCTTCTTCCGAACTGCGCCTGCTTCATCGTGGACAACCTGAACCGAAACATTGCCACTGTCCTTGAGACGTTTTTTGAAATATGCCTCCAAAACGGCCTTAGCAACCGGCGCTGCTCCGGAGCCACCATGAAAGCCGTGTTCCACCAGCACAGTAACAGCAATCTCCGGATTTTCCGCCGGTGCAAAACAGGTAAACCAGGCATGGTCCCTGTACTTGTAGGGAATGTCCTTTTCCTTGAGATGACGGTACTGCTTGAGACGCACGACCTGGGCAGTACCGGTTTTTCCGGCGACGGTAATGCCAAGGTCTTTGAGACGCGCCCGCCTGCCGGTCCCATGGCGCCCGTTAACGGCCTCAATAAGTCCCTTGCGGACCAGGGCAAGATTTCGTCCCTGGCCAGTCAGCCTATTGACAATCTCAGGTTCAAACTGTTCAATGATCTTGCCGTCGGGATCACTCACCTTCTCCACCAGGCCGGGTTTATAAAGCGTGCCGCCGTTGGCGACCGTGGCGGTCATAAAGGCAAGCTGCAAGGGGGTGACAAGGTCAAACCCCTGGCCAATGGCCACGGAAAGTGTCTCCCCCTCCTGCCATGCCCTGCCAAAACGTTTCTTTTTCCAAGCCGCCGTTGGTATAAGACCAGATTTTTCATGCTCCATCTCCACCCCGGTTTTCCGGCCAAGACCGAACATATGGGCATATTTGGCCAGCCGGTCCACGCCAAGCCGTTGCCCGACCTGGTAAAAATACACATCGCAGGACTCGGACAGGGCGCGGTTCAAGTCAACTGCGCCATGACCCGAATGTTTCCAGCAGCGGTATATCCTGTTTCCGAACCGATAATGCCCCGGACAGTAGATTATCGAATCCGGCGAAATCACCCGTTCGGCAAGACCGGCTGCCGCTGTCACCAGTTTATAGGTTGATCCGGGTGGATATTGTCCCTGGACGATCTTGTTGATCAGGGGATGAAGGGGATTATCAAGCATGGCCTGCCAGTTTTTGTAGGAAATGCCACCTATAAACTTATCAAGCTCCAGGCTCGGCGCGCTTGCGGCCGCCAGGATACGGCCGCTATTGACCTCAACGGCCACCACGGCCCCGGATTTCCGGTCAGCCGCCATGGCCTCTTCAGCGGTCCGCTGCAGATCCATGTCAATGGTCAGCTGCAGATCATTGCCGGGCAGGGGCTCAATACCCTTTAAATTGCGCTGTTCAAAACCAAGGGCATTTACCTCCATATAATGGCGCCCCTTTTCACCGCGCAGGTCCTTTTCGCGCAGCCGCTCCAGCCCCATCTTGCCTATCAAGTCACCGCCCCGGTACTCGCCCTCCCTGGAATCTTTCAGCTCTTTTTCATTAATTTCGCCAAGATAACCGATAATATGGGAGGCAAGATTTCCAAAATGATACTCACGGCGTGGGATGACCTGTATCTTGATCCCGGGAAGATTCATCCGGTTATTCTCAATGTAGGCCACCTTGTTCCAGTCAATGTCCTCCGCCAGCCGAATGGGTATATGGCCTGGTGTCCCGGCCATTTTTCTTATCCTGGCCAGAAGGTCGGAAACATCCACATCGAGAATGGCCGCCATCTTTTTGAGCAGAACATCATCAAGCCGGTTGTTTTCCCTGACCCAGACAACATTAAAGGAGGGCCGGTTGGTAACGATTTCCCGCCCCATGCTGTCCAGGATATTACCACGGGGTGCGGCTATTTCGAGATAACGGACACGATTGCTGTCTGCCAGATGACTATATCGTTCACCCTCCTGAACCTGGAGATACCAGAGCCTGGCCACCAGGACGGCAAAGAAAAAAATGATGACAAAGGCCGAATAAAAGGCCCGTTTACGAAAAAAATCAAGCGCGCCATCATCCCGGTGGATGAGAAGACTAACTCGGCTCTCCTTTTTCCGTTCACGATCGAGCAGCGATTCCGGCCGCTTTCTGTTTGCCTGTTTTTTCCTGGGAAGCCTGATCATTTCCTACTCGCGATATCGATTACCCGAACGGAGTCGTCCTTTGTAAAAACCGGTAAACTTTCCCTCGATCCGTCGATTCACAAATTCAAACAGACGAAACAGGGGAAAGGAAAAAAGAACGACAAGAGCGGCCCGCATAAACATTATCGGCCAGGACCAGGGCACCAGCATGGATGGCACCGCAAAGCTCATACAGACATAGACCAGCCAGTTGACCAGCAGATAGCCGACACCAATCATCGGTACCTGATAAAAAGATTCCCGGACCGGCAAACGGTCACTCATGACCTTCAACAAAAAATAGCCCAGAATGAAAAGCGCAGGATACATACCGAGGACAAGCCCTGACAAAACATCAAAAATCATGGCCAGGGGAAACAGGATAATGAGGCTGCGAAACAGGTCATGCCGGTAGGCAAGATATGCCACCAGGATAAAATAGAGATCAGGGGCGCCGTTCCAGACGGGATTTATCATGAAAACCGTGGTCTGCAGAATAATGAGCAGCAGACCCAACAAAAAAAATATCAGCACAAACATAATTTATGGTGCCTAAGAGAAGAAATCGGAAAAATCAGCCTGAACCGTTGTTCACGGAACATCAGGCAGACCGTCTCCTTTCTCTTCCGGGATAACCAGTTCCTGTTCAATGACCAGCAGGTCCTCAAGAGTCAGAAAATCAACGGACGGGGTCACCTCGATATGCTGGAACATGCCACGTCGTTTCCTGACGACCTTGGACACAACTCCGATGGGTAAACCGGTTGGAAAGATACCGCCATAGCCTGCGGTTACCACCTGGTCACCCTTGTTGACTTCGGTGGTTTTCAAAATATAGTCCAACTCATAGGTCAGAGAACCGGTCCCCTTCAGGATGCCCCTGGCCCTTGATTTCTGCAACAGCACATCCATGGCGCTTGACGGGGCCACGGCCAGCAACACCTTGGAAAAGTTGGGGGATACGGAAAACACCTGGCCGACGATGCCGTCTCCATTGACAACGGCCATTCCACGGGCAACGCCGTCACGGCTGCCGCGATCTATAATAACATTTCTGAACCAGACCGAGGGGTCCTTACCTATAATGCGGGCTGCCACCATGGGCAAGTCACTGCTTTCCTTGAAGTCAAGCAGTTTGCGCAGGCGGGTATTGGTTGCCAGTGCCTCTCTGTTTTTAAAACTTAACGTCCGGCATTCCTGCAATTCCACTGTTAAGCGTTTATTTTCCTCTTTTACGGAAAGCAGATCGACATAATTCTGTTTCAGGGAACGAAGAGCGTCCGAACCGCGGGCAAAAAGGTTCTGGACCGGGCCGGCAGCCTCGAACAACAGTTCATGCAGAGGGCCAAATTTCTGGCTGCCAAAGGTGGAAACAAGAAAAATAAGGGCCATGGTCAGGAGAAATCCAATCAACAGGATAAGCCGTAAGGCCCGATACCTTCCCTTGGGTTTTCTATTTCCCTTTTTTCTCATATGAGCAGTTAAATAAGATGAGCAGTAGCAATGGGCCGCATGCAGTCAACCCTTCCAGGACACTTGAGATTCAACGGTCCTAAAAAAAATAATCGATGAATACCCCGAGGTGGAAAGTGTCCAATCCATCCCCACTCAACCCGGCGCCACAGAAACTTTATTTTTTGTGTGCCTTGGTAAGCGGAATTGCCGGACGCCTGAAGTCCGAACAGGCAGGAAACAGGGAACCAAAATAAGACGAATCAACAGCCCCCGTAACGTGGGAAACCGCTGTCTAATCGATGGCAATCTCTTTGAGAATTTCTATATTATCCAGGGCCTGTCCGGAGCCTAACACCACTGAAGACAAAGGGTCATCCGCGACAATGATCGGCATTCCGGTCTCATCTTTCAGCAGAGAATCCAGATTTTTCAATAAACCACCACCACCGGTCAACACAATGCCCTGGTCAACAATATCAGCGGACAACTCCGGTGGTGTTACCTCAAGCGCCACGCGCACGGCATCGACAATGACCTCAACCTGTTCGGCAATTGCCGATTGAATTTCCTTGGAGGTAATGGTCAGTGTTTTCGGTACCCCGGAAACAAGATCCCGCCCTTTGATTTCCATGGTTTCATAAGGTTCAACCGGCTTGACGTTGCCAATGGTGGTCTTGATCAGCTCGGCGGTTCGTTCACCGATGGCCAGGTTATGTTTTCGTTTGATATACTGAAGAATTGCGGCATCCATCTTGTCACCGGCCACCCGCACCGACTTGGCATAAACTATGCCGGCCAGGGAAATAACCGCTACCTCGGTTGTGCCGCCACCAATATCAATGATCATGTTGGCGGTGGGTTCGGTAATCGGCAGGTCTGCCCCGATGGCAGCTGCCATTGGTTCTTCGATGAGATAGACTTCGCGGGCCCCGGCCGATTCCGCCGACTCCCTTACCGCCCGCTTTTCCACCTGGGTTATGCCGGAAGGTACCGAAATAATAATCCTCGGATGAACCAGGGTGCGACGATTATGCACCTTGTTGATAAAATAGCGCAGCATCGCCTCGGTGACTTCAAAATCGGCAATAACACCGTCCTTCATCGGTCGAATGGCGACAATATTGCCGGGGGTCTTTCCCAGCATCTCCTTGGCCTCCCTGCCAACCGCCAGCACCCTGCTGCCGCGCATATCCTGACGAACGGCCACGACTGACGGTTCCCGCAGAACAATACCCTTTCCCTTGACATAGAGAACGGTATTGGCTGTCCCGAGATCAACGGCAAGGTCATTGGACATCCAGCCAAAAAGAAAATTAAACGGAGAAAACATCCGGTATCACCTATTGGTTCCTTTTATAGATACCCGAAAATCAAGAAAACATATTGATTGTTCGGTCAATATTCATGGGTCAAAAAGAGCAAATAGCTGCAGAGAAGGAACATCCCAGTAACCAATCTCCCCTCTTATCTGCCCGGATCACTACATAGCGGTGCAGACCTGCTTGAAACAAAAATAATTATTGTACCAACCACGGGAAGGATTGACAACCGATATGGGAAATTGAATGAAAAAAATGGCAGATATTTACTTTTCCGCCACATACACCTTGACAAGAAAAGACAAAGCATGGTATCAGACCGCTGTCAAATCGTGCGTGGGGGTATAGCTCAGCTGGGAGAGCGCTTGAATGGCATTCAAGAGGTCAGCGGTTCGATCCCGCTTACCTCCACCACTTCTTTTTTTCTTACCTTTTTCCTGTTCTGCGCAAATACATTTCATTTAGGCGGACGGAACATCCGGCCTTTTCCAGGCAGTATGCCACTGTAATTATACACCTGTTTTTCTGGAACCCTTTCCGGAGCGGCGGGCAATGATCCTGGCATGCAACTCCTGTAATTTACGCGAGGGAGCCACGGAAAGATCACGGGCAAGCACCTGCTCACAGCGACGATAAACCCGTAATGCCTCCACCTCCCTGTCCAGCAGGACATGGCAGCGCATGAGGGCAAAATAACTCTCCTCGGCCAACGGGTCCAGGGTGAGTATTTTTTCATGCAGGACAATAGAGGCCGCCGGGTCTTTTGTCAACAGGTGTATATCGGCCATGGTTGAAAGCACCCGCAGATAGACGAGCCGCAGCTGGTCCCGGACCATGTCGCTCCACGGCTCATAAATATCCTCGGGAAGCAGATCATCCCGGTACAACTCTGCCGCTTCGGTCAGGACAAGCAGAGCTGCGGTTGCTTCCTCCTGTTGCCACAGCTGAAATCCCCGGTCAGCCCGCGCCTGGAACTCCACTGTATCAAGGGTGGATCCGGCGGGCAGCCGGAGCCTGTAGGCGCCACTTCGTTGCCGGAGATAACTTGACGGGCTCCTGGCCGCCAGTTCCGGTTCAATGGCAGACCGGATCGTACTGGCCGCGGTCCAGAGACTGGTCCTTGCCTTTTCGGGACTACACCCGGGCCAGAGTGTCTCCGCCAACTGATCAACGGTGTGCCAGGCATGGGGATTCAGGCAGAGTATTTTAAACATTTTCAGGGCGCTGCGCCTGTTCCATGCTGTCTCCGGAACAGGTTCCTGGCCGCGTACCAGGGAAAACGCACCAAACATGCGGATGTGAAGGGGATCGGGCGGCAAGGCCTGCAAATTGCGGGCAAGCGTGGCAAAATGGGCGCTGGTCTTCTGCGAGGTGTTCTCTTTTGCATATCGATCAAGAAGGGGACGGGCGGCCCGGTACCTGTTTTGTACCCAGAATGAACCGATTTTCCGGCGCAAGGCCACAGGAGCTTTTCCGAACACAGGTTCCAACCGCGCGCAGCCCTCCCTGCCCCAGAAAGCGCAAAGTTCGAAGAAATAATCCCGGC
>WFZC01000075.1 GCA_015489765.1 Desulfobulbaceae bacterium | reverse complement strand
TGCCGGCGGCACCTTCCGGCTGGAATCGGAGCCGGGACAGGGAACGATGATCGTTGTCACGGTACCGGCTGAGACAGGAGAGGAACATGAATAATAAATCCGTTATAAAAGTTATGGTTGTCGACGATCACGTCATGCTCCTGCATGGCCTCTGTCTCCTGTTAAACGCCGAGGCCGACATCAAGGTGGTCGGCCAGGCCGCAAACGGCGAAGAGGCCATTGCCCTGGCCGGAACCTGCAATCCGGATATCATCTTGCTGGACATCACCCTTCAGAAGATGAGCGGCCTTGATCTGATCAATCAATTGCTCAAGATAGCCCCAACAAGCCGGATTATCATGCTGACCATGCACGACAGGGTCGAGTACCTGCAAAAGGCGCTGCAACGGGGAGCGAAAGGATTTGTCCTGAAAAAGGGGCTGGAAGAGGACCTCCTCTATGCCATTCGTTCGGTCATGCGTGGTGAGGTATATATCCATCCCTCTCTGCTGCAAAGCTATATTCCGGGTACCGGAAGCAAAACTCCTGTAATGAAGGATGACGATGTGAACAGCTGGGCCGGATTGTCCGACCGGGAGCAGGAAATTCTCATTGACGTCGCCCGCGGCTATACCAGCAAAGAAATAGCTGAAAAATGTCTGCTCAGTGAAAAAACCGTGGCTACCTATCGTTCCCGGGGCATGAGCAAATTAGGCCTTGAAAAAAGGTCCCAACTTGTCCGCCTGGTTATGCGTCTTGGTAAGATGGGATAGACCAAAACCTCTGGCCCGGTCTGGCGATTCACAACCATGACACCGCTGTGCCGTCATGAAAAACTATATTGCGGAAGCTTCCGTTTACCCGCAGAGCGGGTATGCAGTTCAATGAAATAAGAAGAGATTATACTGTTACACCGCGGAGCGGTGTAACAAGAAGGAGTGTTCTTGTAGCGCCGCTCTGCGCCATTTTCCGTTAAACCAGCATGGCTGGACCAGAATTTACCGTCCCAGCCACAACAAAGAATGAAAATAGTCCGAAAGAACACAGCTACGCGGGCTATTTACGGATAAACATATCGAAGTTTCCCTTACCCAACCATCCTTCCTGTCAGGATTTTCCCTACAAAAAGTCACATTTTCCCCGCTTTTCCCGGACATCCATCAGGTGTATCCTCCACAATCAAGAAGAGATCAGCAGTACCATTCCGGCCTGTTATCCGAAAATGACGGGTCCCAACAGCAAGGAGGAGGATTCAATGGCTCTCATTGACATCAAACCACATGAAATCAGACAGCGGATGATCAACGATTTGAAACGCGCCCTGAAAAAACCTGTCTACAAGAGGCATTGGGCCATGGTCATCGACCAGGCCAAATGCGTCGGCTGCACGGCCTGCACAACGGCCTGCGTTTCCGAAAATCATCTGCCGCCGGGTGTTGTTTATCGGCCGGTTGTCGAGACCGAACACGGTACCTATCCCAATGTCCACAAAACATTTCTACCCCGTCCCTGTATGCAATGTGACGATCCCCCCTGTGTCAAGGTCTGTCCGGCGCATGCAACCTGGAAACGGACCGACGGCATAGTTGAGATCGACTACAACCGTTGTATCGGCTGCCGATACTGTATCAGCGCCTGTCCTTATTCGGCCCGAACCTTTGACAAGGGATATTTTTATACCGACGGCACACCGGAAATCATGCCTTATGAAAAGGAACCCAATTTTGAATACGGCAAAAAATGGCCCCGCACCGACAGGGAAAGCTCTCCCATCGGTAATACCCGTAAATGCACCTACTGTATCCACAAGGTGGAAAAAGGGATGCTGCCCGCCTGCGTGACCACATGCATCGGCGATGCCACCTATTTCGGTGACGCCAATGATCCCAAAAGCCTTGTTGCCGAACTGCTTTCCTCGCCCCGGGCCAGAAAACTGCGGGAAGAGGAAGGAACAAAGCCGACAACTACGTATTTAGTCTAACAAGGAGGGACGCAGCATGAAAAAATTTATAAAGGCAATTGTCTGGCTGATCGCCGTCATCGGTTTTGGTGTCGGCCTCTATGGTCTATATCTCCGTTTTACCACCGGCCACAGGATGACCGATTACGGGTCCTATATTCCCTGGGGTCTGTGGGTAGTTTTTTATATCTACTTTATCGGCCTCTCCGCCGGCTCATTTCTGCTTTCCACCCTGGTCTATGTGGGCAGGATTGAACGGTTGGAAAAAATCGGTAAACTTGCACTGTTCACGGCATTCGGCTGTCTGGTGGCCGCTCTTTTCTCCATCTGGATGGACCTTGGCCATATGGCTCGGGTGGGCAACGTCCTCTTTCATATGAACCTCAATTCAATGATGTCCTGGATGGGTATTTTGTATTCAGCCTATTTTGCAATTATTCTCATCGAGCTCTGGTTTGCCCTGCGTATTGATCTGATTGAAACGGCAAATACCGGCAGAGGAGGATCGGCGGGATTTGCCAAATTCCTCACCTTTGGTTCCACAGACACCTCTGCTGAATCCAAGTCCCGCGACCATGCCAAGCTGAAAGTCCTGGGGATCATCGGCGTTCCCCTGGCCATCGCCTTTCACGGCGGTGTCGGCTCACTCTTTGGTGTTATCCAGGCCCGACCGCACTGGAACAGTGGCCTGACCCCGATTGCCTTTCTCATCGGCGCCCTGGCCTCGGGCGGCGCTCTGTTGACCGCTGTCGTCTATATCTGGGGTCCGGACAAGGACAAGCAAAAGCTCAATGAAATGATGAAATTTCTGGGGCGCATTGTTCTGGCACTGGTGCTCTTTGATTTTCTCCTTGAAATTGCCGAGTTCCTGGTTGGTCTCTATTCAGTCGCCCCGGCGGAACGGCTGCCTCTGGAAGCCATTTTAAACGGCCCCTATTGGTATGTCTTCTGGATCATCCACTTTGCACTTGGCGTGGTCCTGCCCGCCGTTATCCTTTTTTCCACAGCCGTACCCAAGGGACGGCCGGACAAAAACGTAGGCGGCGCCATTGCCTTTGCCTGCCTGCTGGTGGCGGTCACCTTTATCGCTGTTCGCTTTAATATTGTTATCCCGGCCCAGATCAATCCGGAGATTCCAGGTCTTGAATATGCCTTCAGCGGTCCCGGCCTTAAATTTACCTACCTGCCGACCACCATGGAATGGCTGGTTTCCCTCTGCATTACCTCGTTTGGCATTCTGCTCTTTCTGATCGGAGAAAAATTGCTGCCGATCGTCAAAGATGACAACAGGGAGGTGGCATAAATGAGCAAGCACACACATACTGACAAGGATAC
>WFZC01000074.1 GCA_015489765.1 Desulfobulbaceae bacterium | reverse complement strand
GTGTTGGGGCCGATGGTCTGTTTTTCCATGGCCTTGACGGCCGGAAAGGCGGCCATCACCTTTTCTTTTTTTCCAATTTTTACAACAAACAATGAACCTTTTTCTCCGGCACGGGTACCCATGGACAGTGAAAGAACCGAAAACATACACGGTCAACCCCGTCAATACCAACCTTGGAGCACTATTATGAACCTGTTAATCCATTCTGATAACCGCATAATCTGGATCGCCCTTGTCCTGTTTTTTGTTCTCGGTCCGGGGCGGACAACCCATGCCGGCGACTCCTATCATGTCTGTTCGCAAAATCCCCACCACGATCTGACTTTCAGGACGGAGAGTGACGGCTCCGTGCTCTATGCGTTTTCCGGTGATTTGACCTGTCATGTTCATTACAACTATGACGCTTTTCATTCCCTTCCCAGTGACACCCCTGATCAATCCGGGAGTTACCGGGTCAAGACCTGGGTCAAAGGCAACAGCGTTCATGAGAAAATATGGTTCCAGGTGCACGAAAATTCCAGCCCGACACCCTCCATCGAGAGCCGGTATTCGTGCCAGGCCAACCCTTTTACCCATCCACCCACGAAAAACCGTTGCACCCGGCTTTCGCGATCCTATCCCCATCCCAGCGAGTGGCACGGCGCCGTTGAAGAGGCGGCCAATTTTCTCGACCCCCTGAGTATCGGCCTGGCATCCGACTCGATGCTCCAGGCTGTCACCGCTCCCGCGGCCTCCGGCAATACGAACGGGGGGAACCAGCAACCGGAGGACCTCTTCGATTCCCATAATCAGACCGTCGCCCTGATTCAGGATGCGGCATTGAGCCTACATAAATTTTCTTCCGACCGGCGCAAATATCACTTTACCTTTACCGCCCATCAGGGATGCTACAGGGTGCCGGACGATGTTGCCACCAACGAACGATACCCCTGTCGCGAGGTTGAAAAACTCGAGGCCCTGGCCACCAAGTACATAGACGGCCAGATGGTTGACATTTCCATACGCGGAGGTGGCCACCATATCGATCTCCAGTATAAATGCGCAAATATCATGGACCCGTTTCTTGATCCATCCAATAATTGTAGTCTGACCAACATCCCGGCTTCCTTCAATGACTCTCTCTACAGGGACCTGGTGCAGAGGAAATATAACTTGGTTTACCACTTTTCCCATGCCATCAGTCCGGCAAGACGTACCCAGATGGTCTGGGAGGCCCTGGCCAGCTCCATGCGACCTGCCATTTTCGAGGGCGGCAAGAAGGCTGCCCCGGAAGGGACAAAGATTACCTTTTCTTCCGCTGCCGATATCGTCCTTGATGTAGATTCAGCCCAGGATATCAAGAGAAGCGGCGAGCAGACGGTGTTTTTTCATATCCAACCCGATAAGGGCGGAGCGGTATCCGATATTGACGGCAACACCATTGCCATGCCCCTGACCTCCAAGTACCCAGGGAATACCACCTATAATGGCGCCGTGCGGACAGTCAAGCATCTGGCGCCGGGCAGATACACCTTCTTCACCTCCATGATGAGCAGCCTGACCACCGAGGTGAAAAGCAGAAAGATCCCCTTCGCGGTGACCAGCCATGTCTCGCCCAAACAGGCGCCAATGATCAGTTCCCCCCGGGAAAACGAAAAGATAGAGAAGGGTACGGCTGTTTCGTTCAAGGTCCTGGTCCCCGAACCCATGTTCGGGACCGGGTTCGATGCCGCTGTTCAGTGCGAACACAGCCGTCTTGCCGCTCAGACACCGTACAAACCATACGAGACTTTCCTGATAACCAATCAGGGCAAGAAAAGCGTGGTTGGCGTGGAGCGTTTCTTTAACGACGGGCAGGGCAATGTTGTCACCGGTGATTTCCGATGCCGGGCCAGAATGGTCTATGACGGTAAGGAACGGGGTAAGTGGAGCGGCTGGCGCCATTTCCATATCGGCGGCAAGGCCATCCCCCTCATGCATGCAGGCTTTGCCATCCTCTCCCCCAAGCAGGACCAGACCTATCAGGGGAAGATCCCGGTAAAGATCTCCCTGCCGAAAAACATCACAAAGGATGCCCAGCTCTCACTGTTCTGGGAAGCGGTCAGCGGCCAACATGCCGGCAATACCCTTGCCACAGGTACCGCTGTTGTCCAGCCGGGCGAGATGTACAAGACCGTGCAGGACACGGCCCCGTTCACACCCTGGATGCAGGGAAGTGATGGCCGAGTCAAACTGGTTGCCATGCTGGGCAAGGACCACAAAGCCGAGGTGATCTTCACGATTCCGACTCTGGGTATACCGGCCCAAAAGGAAGAGAAAAAATCTGGCGCCTTTTCCTTGGATACGCCCATCGTTACTGCGCCCGAGGAAGGCCAGGTCTTCATGGCCCCGGCCACGGTGAAAATGAAGATTATACACGCCTCTGCAAAAGGCATCTCTACCCGACTGCAATACTGCCCCTTTTCCAAGGACAAGACGGCGATTCTCCATTACCGGGACAGCAGTCTCAAGCCGGTGGCCACTTCCACCAAGGAGAGTATAACCACGGTGACTTACCGAATCGACAAGCCCGGATTCTGGCGGGCACAGGCAACAACAACCGGCAAGTTGGCCTTTAGCAGTGCGTGGCGGGCCTTTAAGGTCGACATCCTGAAAAACACTGCCGCCAAATCGGTCAAACTGGTGGCGCCCCAGGGAATAACGAGCAGCAAAGCGCCGCGCATTATTGTTCCGGCCAACCATGCCGTTTATCAAGAAGGTCAAGCCATTACTCTGAAAATTGATACCCATGGCACCACAAAACCGATGATAGACGAGGTGCAGTTTAAGGATCGAAAGAATACATTCACATTGTTGTACACGGGAACCGCCGGACAGTCTACAACCGGCGGCACGGTTGAAACCCCGCTTATGATCAGTCATCCCCAAATACAGCCTAATGCCAAAGGCGCAACCGAATACCGGGTCCGCGTTGCCTTTGCCCATAAGGATGAAAAAGGATTTCTCCGTCCGGAAGAATACAGTCCCTGGCTCTATGTCAAGATACTGTCAAGGCTCAAGACCCCGGTGCAAATTCCGCAGAAATCATTTATTCCCGTAAAGACCGTTTCAGCGGCTCAAGTCAACAAGTCCAGACCCGCCGGTAAAATGGAACAAAAGAGCATTAACCCGCAGCCGGAACCACCGGGCCGGCAATTTCGCACCATTCCAAAAAAACTTGTCATCATGCCCCATCCCCGCAGCTTCCGGTCTGGGGCGCCGATCGAGATCACGGTCAAGAATACCCCGTTCAGCAGGGTTCCCTTTGAACTGCGCTATCGACCGGCACCGGGCGCACCCTATCAGGCAATCAAGCATCCCAAACACTCTTTTAAGCGAACAAACGGGGTGACCAGTTTGCGCCTTTCCCTGAACAAGCCCGGCGAATATCAACTCAGGTTCCGGGACAACCACAAGGCCCCTTGGACCGGGTGGAGTTCTTTCCAGATCATGGAAAATTCGGCCAAGGCAGCCGCGTTGGCGCAAAAGATGCGTGTAACTCCGGTAACGGCCCGGATGATCAATCCCCAGCCGGAACCACCGGGCAAGGTCCGGCGCCACCAGGTGCACAAAACAGCAGGAAAGGGGAAAAAACACCCCAACACCGGGGCAGCATTCTCACAAGGTGCAACAGCCCGGCAGATACATTTTACGCCGCCGAAAATCGAGCAACCCCACAACGGGCGGAAATTTCTCCTTACCGGAAATAGTGTCCGGGTGCAGGCGCGGATCAGTTACGCAGGCAAACAAAAGATAGAGATTGAGGTTCATCGGCAAACCAGCCACGGTTTCAGGGCCATCCATCCCCGGATAAGTTTCACCAAGGGCCGCGCCACAACAACCGCCACCATATCCCTGCAGCAGACCGGCAGCTACCGGTTACGGGTTCGGGCCGGCAGCAATTCCCACTGGAGCGGCTGGACAACGTTTACCGTGGACACCCTGATGAAAAACATGCCCTCTCTGCAGCAATACACCCCGGCGCCGGAGCAGAAGACATCGGCAAAAAAACCGGCGCTTTCCACCAAACCCGCTATGCAGATGGTTCGCTGACCCCTGCCGCTCCCTTCCTTTCCTTATCCGCCCCCTGGCTGAAAAGCCTTGGGGCGGAACCATTTCCGTTCATTTTCCGCATCGGTTGATGCGAAATTTCCACTTTCCCTGGTCCCCCTGTTGGTGCATATGCCCCAATTTGGTGGTTCATATGCACCAATTTGGTGCACTGCTGTTCCGGAAGCTCCATCAAGAACATCTCAACCCCCCAGATTACCGTTATATTTTTTCAACCATATCAGGCACATCCTTTGCTAAAGGAATATCCGGGCCAACGTATCGGCCTGGAAAAATCAGACAATAAAATTTGGAGGAGGATTGCCATGAAGCACATTTTTTGGGGACGACTGTTTATTCCACTCATCTTTGGCTGCCTGTTGTTCAGCCCATCCTGGTCTGCGGCGGCTGAAATTTCCGGCACAGTCTTTCTACCGGCGGGAGATACGGCTCCAACTAAAGGTCTTTCCGTAGAAGTACGTGTGGAAGATCAAAATGGAGGGAATGAGGCCTCGACATATGCCGATATACCGGAAGGGGCATCAAAAGGCACATATAGCATCACTATTTCAGATGATCCGGCAGCGTCATGGATCGTGCATTACTACTATTTTGACAATAATTACCTGAAAAATGGATATTACACGAACTCGGGCACAAGCTGGGATGAAAGGGCCGCAACTCCGCTGGGGAACGCATCCCATTCCGAAATCAACCTGACCCTGCTTCGCGGCAATGTAATCAACGGCACGGTGTACCTTCCCGCAGCCGCAAGCCAGGATCAAGACACGCAGGTACGGATTGAAATAACCAATCTTAACCGGGATGCCGTGGATTATGAGCAAATCCTGTATATTGATGCATTTCAATCCACTGCTACCTATGCCATCAGGGTCGTTAATGATCCCAATGCCTCATGGGAGGTAAAGTATACATACTATTCTAATTCCAGCTATGTGCCGGACGGATACTATCAAAGCCCTTCGATCACCACCTGGAACAGAGCGGCAGCCACCCTGCTGCAGGGCAATCAGGACTACTCAGGCATTGACCTGACACTCCTGGTCGGCAGGACCATTAGCGGAACGGCCGTGCTTCCCGACAGTGCCACAGCCCCACAGGACGGCATAAGTTTTGATGTTTATGCCGTCAACACCAGGAACACGGAATATTCATACAGCCAATGGGTGACCATAGATCAAAACACAAATTCCATCTCCTATACCATCCGGGTGCCCGATGACGAAAATGCTACCTGGCAGATACATTATGAAACTGATCAGGATGATTATCTTGACAAGGGATATTATGCCGGAGCGGAAACAACCTGGGATATCACCCGGGCGACATTATTACCGGGAGGCCAAGAACACAGCGATATCGACATTTCCCTGTTGACGGGCAGCCTGATCCGCGGCAGCCTGTCCCGGCCCCCGAACACGAGCGGCACGGGCTTCGTTGATATTATTATCAGCAATGGAAAGGGATATACCTATACAGATCCTTCTTATCTTGACGACTCAACATCTTCCTCCCCGTATAACCTGAGAGTTGCCAACGACCCCGACTCGCAATGGACGGTCAGTTATCATTATTACGGCAGTGATTATGTCAATTTCGGGTATTATACCCCTGCGGGAACCAAGTGGAACAGGGCGGAGGCGTCCACGCTGGCGGGCAATCAGGACCATGCGGACATTGACCTGACCCTTCTTGAGGGCAACAAACTCTCCGGCACCATTTCCCTGCCCCAAAACAGGACCGCGGGCGATGCTGTCGAGATTCATCTTCACGCCCGTGATGCGAATGGAAGTGATCGTTATGGCGAGAGTTCCGCCTACATTACTCAAGGCGAATCATCGGCTTCCTATACGATCTCTGTTCCCGATGACCCGGACGCCTCCTGGAAAATTGATTATCTCTGTTACAGCGATCATATATTCAGGCGCGGGTATTATGCGGATTCCGGAACGACCTGGAACCCGGCCGCAGCCACCCTCCTTCCCGGAAACACGGATCATACCGCCAAGGATATCACCATGCTGCCGGGTTATGAAATATTTGGGCGGATTTCCCTGCCGAAAGGGGCAACGCCACCGGAGGGAGAGCTGAATATCGGTATAAACGCCTTTGATACCCACAACAATATCCAACTTCCCGCCGAAATATTCGCCATCGGTGGAGACAAGGGCGATGATCCGCTGTGGACGTATTATGCAATCACCGTGTTGGACGACGACACGGCAACATGGCGGATCAGTTATTCCTATACAGGCAATGAATATCTTCCAGCAGGCTATTATGCCGCTTCCGGCACCACCGGCAGCAGAGATTCAGCGACCCTGCTTTCCGGAAATCAGGATTACAACGATATTAACCTTACCCTGCTGCACCACAAAAAATTTTCCTGGCTGTTATTTCTCCCGGCCATGATCAGCCATTCAGACAAATAATACAAAACTAAACACAGGCCCGGCCTGTACTCGTTTTTTTTCCCTCCTCTCATCAAATCCGGGGGCATCCCATGATGCCTCCGGCTATCCCTCCTTTGCGTCAATGTCCTGTAACAGGCAAACGCATCCTCCGCCATGGAGCAATGCCGTATGACAAGTAAAGATATCCCCTACCTGTTCAGCGTGATTGCCCTAACAAATGCTGAATTTTACGATTACCTCAATAGTGGGATTTGCCGACAACCAAAGAGACCAAACCATCGGTGAACATGGATAGCATGCATTTCGGCCGAGAATCCGCCGAAAAAATAAAATCCGTGTTTATCCGTGGGGCACTCTAAACAAATTAATTCAGCCAACCTGTTTTTTTGAACCTTTTCCCCAGCTCCCGGCACCCATAAACAAGAACGACAGATTTTTTTCATTCCGGACGCTATCCTGGCGCATGCTTCAAGGGAGGGGATTCCATGAACAGACGAGACAGCTGGAACAGCTTGCTAGAAATAACCTTTATCACGGTCATCATGGGGTTGCTTTTTTCCTGTTTCTGCCTGGTGGCCAATATCGGGATGCAGGCGACGCACAGGACAACACATGTCTCCGCCGTTAACTCCGGTTACCCGATTCCATTCAAACAAAGAGGAGGTTCACAATGAAAAAGAAATGTTTTCTACTTACCGGTTGTCTTCTGCTCTCGTTCTTCCTGCCGGCAACAGGGCCTTGCCTGGGTCAAAACACCGTTTACCATGGCAAAAGAATTCCCGGTAATATTCCAAGGCACATTCCCAGGATCGTCAAACTCCCTGACCTGGTTATCACCCGCATCTACAGCAAGATGCACATGGGAAGCCTGGGGGTCTGGGCCGACATCAAAAATGCCGGCGGGCCTATCCCGGAAAGAGAATTTAAAAAAGCGGACATGCGCTTTTACCTCACCTACCTGAAAGGCAGCAACAATTACACCACCGGACCCATAGGTGGACAGGGTAATAACGGCTATATGCTCAGCTACCTGGACCGGACAGGGAAGTTAATGAAGTCGGGTGGTACGATTTCGGCGGAAGCTCCGGGGACCCTCACCTGCCACGGAACGGTCAAGGTCAAGGTTGAGGTGGATCTCCCTGTCTCTGGCGGCGGCAGGATCAAAGAGAGTAATGAACATAACAATACAAAGACCGCTGTCCTGCATTGCCCGTGAATCGGCATGCGGATATCATTTTCAACCGGCACCGTCCCTGTTGTCCGGCAGGGACGGCGCGAAACAAGCTTTTTTCTCATTATCCTTGCATACTGTCAGCGGCTGGCGGTAGACTGTCTTTGTCAACGGCAAAATATCTTCCCGTGGAAAACATTTTTCCATTAAAAATTCTCCCATCCAGACCCTGCAGGGATCCGCATGCATCCTTTTCCCATAAAACCCGGCCATCGCTACCCGGTGGGCGCCACCGTATCGGAAACGGGAACAAACTTTTGTGTTTTCTCCCGGCACGCCACCCGCATGCAGCTTCTCCTGTACCGGCGGCCCGACAGCAGGCACCCCTTCCAGGTCATCGATCTTAATCCGGAAACCAACCGCTCCTTTTTCTTCTGGCACGTCTTTGTCAAGGGATTAACGGACGGAAAAACCGTGGCCTACACATGGAAAGCGGACGGACCGAATAATCCGGCCCGGGGATACCGGTTCAACCCGGACATCGAGCTGCTGGATCCATGGTCCAGGGCAACGACCGATGACCTCTGGCAGCGACCTTATAACCGGGACGCGGCAACGCCTCAATCAGGCCCTTCCATGCGGGCCCTGGCCCTGCCGGAAAACGACTATGACTGGCAGGGTGACAAACCCCTGCGCCGGTCATGTAACGAGGAAATCATTTACGAGCTCCATGTGGGCGGTTTCACCCGTCATCCCAACTCCGAGGTCACCCATCCCGGCACCTTTTCAGGTATCATCGAAAAAATACCCTATCTGCTGGAGCTCGGCATTAACGCGGTTGAGCTTATGCCGGTCATGGCTTTTGATGAACAGGACGTGCCGGACCGGGTCCGGGACCGGGGCTTGAAAAATTACTGGGGCTATGCCACCCATTCCTTTTTCAGTCCCCATCCCGGCTATTGTGTGCGTCCCCTGGATGGCAGGCACCGGGATGAATTCCGGGACATGGTCAAGGCCCTGCACCGGGCAGGCATCAGCGTTATTCTTGACGTGGTCTACAACCATACTGCCGAGGGCGGCGCCGACGGTCCCATCATCAACTTCAAGGGGATGATGAACCGTGCCTTTTACCATCTTGAGGAAGATGATCTGCGCAGGTATAAAAATTTCAGCGGCTGCGGCAACACCGTCAACTGCAATCATCCCCTGGTGACCCGGTTCATTGTCGAGTCCCTGGAATACTGGGTGCGGGAATTTCATGTCGATGGCTTTCGCTTTGACCTGGCCTCCATCATGGCCCGGGGCGAGGACGGCAAGCCCATGTACCACGCGCCGGTGGTCTGGAACATAGAATTTTCCGATATCCTGGCCCACACCCGCCTCATTGCAGAGGCCTGGGACGCGGGCGGCCTCTACCAGGTGGGCGGTTTTCCCGGCTACCGCTGGGCGGAATGGAACGGCCGCTACCGGGACCTGGTGCGCCAGTTTGTCCGGGGCGACAGGGGATTGATCGCCGAATTCGCCACCCGGCTGACCGGCTCCAGCGACCTGTACCAGGGCTCAGGCCGTCTGCCGACCAACTCCATCAACTACATCACCTGTCACGACGGCTTCACCCTGTATGATCTTGTCAGCTACAGCAGCAAGCACAACCAGGCAAACGGCGAGGACAACCGGGACGGTGAAGACCATAACTACAGTCTTAACTGCGGGGTGGAGGGTGCAACCGACGATCCGGACGTCCTGGCCCTGCGGCTGCGGCTGGTGAAAAATTTCATCGCCATCCTCCTGCTCAGCCAGGGAGTGCCCATGCTCTCTATGGGCGATGAGGTAT
>WFZC01000073.1 GCA_015489765.1 Desulfobulbaceae bacterium | reverse complement strand
ATGTGGAACAGGAGTTAATATGATTTCACTGTTTCTTAAAAATATCCTCTTAAATTCCAACCAATTGCCCCCGCAAAACGCGAAAGACCCTACCATTCTGCCAAGTCAGTAACCACCGGTAAAACCGGTGGCTTGACACATGGACCGCTCAAAGCGGTATTTTTAAAAGATCCACTGACCACCATTCGGTGGTCGCCTACTTCCACAATGACAACTGATCGACACGATTGTCTTCTTTTTCCTGGTCTCGGATATAAGCACGTACCACTTCCTCATCTGCGCCAACCGTCGACACAAAATACCCACGTGCCCAGAAATGCATACCTATGTAATTCTTACGCTGACCGAGATAGGTCCGGGCGATGTGTATGGCACTTTTCCCCTTCATATATCCGATTACCTGAGAAACCGCATACTTTGGGGGTATCGCAATCAGCATGTGTATATGATCTGGTTGCAGATGCCCTTCTAATATCTTACTCTCCTTGTGACGAGCAAGTTCACGCAGAACTTCACCCAGATATTGCCGCAACTGACCATACAACGCCTTACGCCGACATTTCGGAATCCAGACTACGTGATACTTGCAATCCCATCGTGAGTGACTTAAACTCTGTACGTTGTTCATGAAGCCTCCTTCTCGCGACTTTGAACGGTCCACGAGGACGGAGGCTTCTTCTTTTTTCGGGAAATGTCAAACCTTGTGAGTCCCCCGGCAAAGCCGGGGGTTTACCCAACAGAAATTATTTCAACAGCAACGCCCATAATTGCATTAACAAGGGTAAGCACAATATCTTCCGTAACTATTCCTAATGATCGAACTTTTTCCATGGCGAGGCTGAGGATCCGTTGCATAGCCTCCAGCAATGTGAGGTCCTTCATCTCATCACTGCAGGCGAAGAACAGCGAGCCCAAGGTGCGGGGATCGTCATGACGCCGTTGTTCAACAGCCAGAAAAATATATCGACTCATGGCAATGGTGATGTGCCCGATCATACCGTCGTAGTCACGCAATTGTGCCTCCCGCTCAAGGTTGAGATAGTGCTTCATTATCTTGAAGAACACCTCGATATCCCAACGCTTGCCGTAGATTCTGACAATTTCCTCATCAGGCAGGTCGATCCTGGTAGAGACGATAGCCAGCCAGTGCCGTTTCTTATGGCGGTGCCTGACAAAGACGATCTTTACCTGTTGCCCTTTTTTGGTCTCTGCGACCACACTGGTAAGGATTTTGGCCCTGCCAGGACGTTTCTTCAACAACTTGTACAGGTTGCTCAACCTTACCCACTGACCGTTGTAATGGTACAGGACTCTGGGTACATCCTTGGCCATGCCGATAACCGGCACATGTTTTCCAAGTTTTGCCAGGATAGCCGGAAAACAAAACCAACTGTCCATCAAAATGTAATCTGCCCTGATGCCTTGAGCCAGCACCCTCTTGACCATCGCCTCCAGGTGATCGGTGGATTTGACCATGGCCTCAAGCCTTCTCTTGTATCCACAGGTACGTTTATCCAGATCCTTTCGAATACCCTGAATCCGTTTTTCCTTCCTGGCAGAGGAACAGAGCACGAAATCAAGAGGCACGAAACTGTTACCATCCGACCATCCCAAGGTCAGCAGTTTGAATCCCTTCAGGGTAAGCGCCCCACCAACCGCATCTTTTTTCTGCAGCCCCTGTATGTCATGATGTCGGCATCCATCAAAGACAACCAGGGAGGCCGCCATGGCATCGCAACACAAGAGCGGGAAAAAACATTCTCGTCGTTACTGGCAGAGGCATATCAGGGCGCAACAGGAGAGCGGTCTGAGCCGAGCGGAATACTGCCGTCAGCAGCACCTCTCCTACCATGCCCTGACATACTGGCAGAGAAAAGTTGGCAAAGCTGCTCCTGCAGGCCCTGCCCTGGTGCCGGTCCCTGCTGAGAAGATACTCCCTCCGCCCGGGCACGGCCAGGGATCCGGAGTGAAGATCATTCTGAGCAACACTGTCGCCATAGAAGTCGGTGACCATTTCTCACCGCAGACCCTTCACCGGATCCTTGCGGTGCTGGAGCAGCGGTAATGTTTTATCCTGGTTCCCCAACCCGGGTTTATATCGCTCCGGGGGTCACCGACATGCGCAAGGCCATCAACGGGTTGTCCCTGCTGGTGACTGACCAGATGGAACTCGATCCCTTCTCCGGCCACTTCTTTGCTTTCTGCAACCGGAAACGGGACATGGTCAAGATACTTTACTGGGACCGCAATGGCTTCTGTCTCTGGCAGAAACGGCTTGAGAAGGATCGGTTCCAGTGGCCCGATACACCGGAAGATGTCCTTGCTGTACAAAGCCATGAGCTGGCCTGGCTGCTGGACGGTCTGAGCCTGGAACAGCGGACTGCTCACCGGGAACTGCGCTATAAAACAGTGATATAAACAGGCTCATTTTCTCATATTTTTCTTGCAATTTCGGGATATTGAGCTATATATACCAGCATGGCTCCAGATATCGCAACATTACCGGATGACCCGGCTGTCCTCAAGCAGATGCTGGTCGATTCTCACCAGTCGATAACCGATCTTCAGGACCGCTTTGACAAGGAAACCTCCATACTGATGGAGCAGATCCGCCTGTTGCGCGCCCAGCTCTATGGACGCAAGAGTGAAAAGGTCATCCCCCAGGACGGTCCCCGGCCCTTACCCCTGTTCGACATGCCGGAGCCCGAAGGACTCGAGGATGAACCGGAAGAGAAAGTTCATGTCTCCGGGCATTCCCGGAGAAAGCGGGGGAGAAAACCACTTTCCGATGACCTGCCCCGGAAAGAAGTTATCCACGATATCGAGGAGAAAGACAAGGTCTGCGCCTGTGGCTGTGAGCTCAGGAGATCGGGGAGGAGACCTCGGAGCAGCTGGACATCGTCCCGGCAAAAGTCCAGGTGATCCGTCATATCCGTCCCAAGTATGCCTGCCCCGCGTGTGAAGGCGTGGAAGATGACGGCCCCACAGTCAAAATCGCTCCCGTTCCAGCCCAGATCATCCCGAAATCCATTGTTTCCCCAAGCCTGCTGGCCCATAT
>WFZC01000072.1 GCA_015489765.1 Desulfobulbaceae bacterium | reverse complement strand
TCTCAATAAGTAGTGATATAAGTCTGGATCCCCGCCCAACAGACTGCGGGGATGACGCTCTGAATTGCCTGCAACTGGGTCATTCCGGCAGGTTGTTGGCCGGAATCCATTTAATTAGCAACAACTTACCATCAGTTATTGAGAAGTTACAAAAAACATGCGTAACCTTATTTTCGGATAAACCAGCATGGCTGGACCAGATTGGCCAGCCACAACAAACAATGAAAATCTCCGGCTTCGGTATGGGCAGCCATATCCTCCGTGGACTATTTGCAGTTACCCAAAAAATCGGTCGAAGGGACCGGTGCCCGGGTGCAAACAAACCAACACGCTATACAGTAAAAAAAACGAAAAATCAGAATGTTGCATTGAATCCATCGAAAAGGATCCATGGAGGGTATTTTACACGGTTACCGGAGTTTGTACATGCTTTTTTAAAAAGCTTTATACCCGGCGGCCGAAACGTTTCCGAATCTTAGCCAGGGGCACGAGATCGGATTTTCGTTCCGAGGGGGTGAGAAAGGAGAGGAGTTTGGTCTTGAGAACCGTTGGATTGAGTTCCGAGTCAATGGCAATGATGCCCTCCATGATGATTTTTTGCAGCAGCAGTTCCTGGTTGGTACGTTCCCGGAGATTGGCGGCAAAGGGTACAAAAAAGAAGTTGGCAAAGATAAGACCGTACAGGGTCGAGGTAAGGGCAACCGGGACGGTTGCCAGGATAACCGAGGTGTCGCCGATGCCGGCCAGCATGGAAATCAGGCCGACCACTGAACCAATAATACCAAAAGCGGGAAAGAAATCTCCGATGGTACGCAGCACCCGTTCACTGTCTTCACGACGCAGTTTAAAAAAATACATTTCCGTGTTGAGGATGTCGCGAATCTGGGCCTGGTCATAATTATCCACCAGGCAGCCAAGGCCGCGGCGCAGGAAAAGGATCGAGGTCTCCTGTTCCTCATCCTGCAGGGAGAGTACCCCCTGCACCTTGGATTTTATGGCAAGATCAATCAGGATGTCAACTATTTCCGCCTCTGATTTAATTCTGTGCCGATAGGATGCCTTGACAACCTTAAAGGTGATCAACAACCGTTCCAGGCGGAAACTGAGCAGGGCCGCGGCAGCGGAGCCGCCGACCACGATCATGAATCCGGCCAGATTGAAATACATGCTGACGTTGCCCTTGATAAAGAAACCGGCAACAAAGAGAAAGACACAGAGGAGGATGCCGATGATATTCAATCGTTTCATTTGCTGTATTTCATTTGATATTTTGTTGGGTCGCCGCTTGGGGAGGCGGAGGTTCCCTGGAAATAATAATCTCCACCCTGCGGTTGGCCCTGCGATTGGCCGCTGTGGTATTTGGTTTGACCGGCCGATAATAACTATAGCCGGTGACCACGAAATGACTGGCCGGGATATGTCCCTGTTCAATGAGGAATCGGGCCACCCGGCCGGCCCGGGCCGTGGAAAGCTCCCAGTTACTGGAAAATTTTGCCGAATGCATGGGCATGGAGTCGGTATGGCCAATGACATTGATCATGTAAGGGGTCTGGCGAATAATGGGAATGAGCTTGCGCAGAGATTTTTTTGCTTCCTTGGTCAGTTCAGCCCTGCCCGAGGGAAACAGCAGGTCTCCGGTCAGAACGATGCGCATGGTTTTGTCAGGAATCAGCTCAACCGAGGCAAATTTTTCCAGTTTTTCATCGGCAACCGTTATCTTTGACAGGTCATACATCCTGGTAATTATGGTTTCCGCCTGCTCCCGCTCTGCCGGTAATTTCCGGTCATCTGTTTTTTTTCCCTGGCTGCCGGTCTTTGTTCTTTCTGCCTTTTTCCGTTGTTCCGCAGGGATGTCGGAATTCTTCTGTTCAGATTTTTTTTCTTCCGGTGTTTTGCCTTCGAAAATGGCGTCTATGTCCGTGTCTGCGATTTTTCTATTAGAATTGATCGGTTGCCTGCTTGTTTTGGTTGGAATTGACGTTGGCACTCCCTTTTTTATCTGCAATGTCTGCGTATCGGAGACTGCAGGGCTGATGGGATGGAAGGGCAGGGCAGGTGTCGGGGGTTCAGATACGGGCATGGTGGTGCCGGCAACGACTTCCGGGCTATCCTCGCTTAAAAATTCGCGGTGGGCCAGTTGATAGACAAACAGGGTCAAAAACAGGATGAACATGGTCATCATCAGATCCGACCAGGCAACGGACCAGTGGGTGGACTTGGGGGTGCGGGAACGAAAGAAAGTGTCATCCACCACAAACACCGGATGACTTGCCAGATGGTCTGTGTTTTTTCCGGTTCGGGACACCAGTTCTACAGGTTCTTCCGAAATTCTTCTGATAGATGATGTTTCCGGGCGGGTAGGTTGCTCCATAATACTGTATTATATAACTTCTCAATAACTGATGGTAGGTTGCTGCTAAGGCGGGCTTCACCCGCAACCCAATAAATCGTAGGAGCCCGCCCTCGGAGTCTCGCAGGCTCGCTTACCTGCGGGCGATCATAACCTGCAATATGCAATGAACGGCTATCGCCCGCAGGGGCGGGCTCCTACAC
>WFZC01000071.1 GCA_015489765.1 Desulfobulbaceae bacterium | reverse complement strand
GTGTATAAGAGACAGTGCAATGGCCATGACCGTCCCGGCAGCCGGCTCCTTTGCCTATGACCTGTACGATATCGGCGTCAATCAGATCCTGCTTGGTCCCATCGGTTTTATTGCCGGAGTTGCCTGCATGGTCTTTGCCGCCATCCTGGCTATCCGACAGATGATCCTGCCTGCCGCCGGGGTCGTTCTCGGCGGTGCCTTTCTGCTCAAGGCAGATAGTGTTGTCCAGACCATTGGTGCGGTGATCTGCTGATAAAGACAAAAACACAAGGTTTGCGGCGTACAAGCCTTTGACCGACCACATAAGTGGTCAATCATTATGTTTTAACCCTGGCGGAGACAGTGGAAGCGTCGCACGCTGTTTCCGCCACTTTATCAATCATCCAAGACAGGCGTAGATGGCCGAGAATAACTTTTCACACAGGTTCCCGCAGTACCTGTCCAAGCCGATCCAGGTGCTCTGGTTCGAGACCGACGAGTTGATCCTGTTTGTCTTTACCCTCACCCTGGCGCTTCTGTACGGCAAGATCATGTGGCTGATTTTTCTCGTCACCCAGTATTTCTATACCCGCACAAAGAGAGTACAATCAAGGGGATTCCTGAAACATATCCTGTACATGTTCGGATTCATCCAGATGAAAAACTATCCTGAATATTTCCAGCGTGAGTTCCACGAATGAAGACGAATATTTTTGTCCAGAAAACCAGCAACCTCTTTGTGGAAAACCGGCTGCTGAAATTTGTCCTCGTTGTCCTGTCCCTGGCCGTCGTCTTCAATTCATTCATGGTGTACCGCTCGGTCAAGTACCAGCGCGTTGTCCTGATTCCGCCTAAAATGACCGGCACGGTAGAATTTGTTCAGGGTAAACCAACAGACACCTACCTGAAGGATATAACCCGGAGGATCGTCAACCTGGCCGGCACCTATTCTCCACCAACGGCAAGGGCACAGTTCGAGGAACTGCTGTTCTATTATGCCCCGGAGTCCTATCCCCAGGCCTCCAAGGCCTGGTATTCCCTGGCCGGCAGAGTGGAGGAATCACAGGTCAGTTCCGTCTTTTACCTGGAGAAAATAAAACTGGGCGACAACTTTATCGAGGTTTTCGGGAACTTGAAACAGCTGGCCGGCAATACCCAGCTTGAAAACACCAGCAAGACCTACCTGATCAAGTATCGGCTGCAGGACGGCAGGTTTTATATCGTGTCGTTGAAAGAAAAATTTGCCAAGGAGCAGGAGGGATAACAGGATGAGATATTTTGTTCCATTAGCGGCTGCTCTGCTGGCTATGACAGTTGGGAACTGCCGGGCCGATATAGTGATTCCGGCCGAGATCCCCACTGCCGTGGAACTCTCCAACGTGGATATCAACCGGATCGTCTGCTCCGGCCCGATGACGGATCTGATATTCTCCCGGGAAAAGGGCATGACCGGCCATTTTTCCGGTAACAACGCCTTTGTCAAGTTTAAGATCGAGGACAGGGGTGGGGAGTACATCTACGCAGACGAACAGAGTGAGCTGTTCGTGGTCTGCAACAACACGGTCTACACCCTGATCGTCACCCCGACGAAGATTCCGTCCGTCACCATCCGGCTGGCATCGCCAAAAGGAGATTCCTTCAGGAAAAACATTGCCCATTATAAGAACCTGCCGCTGGAAAAACAGGCCCTGCAGATCATCCGGGAGGCCTATGACGGAGCATATCCGGCCAGTTACCGGGTGAGCGAACCGGCCAAGGTGGAAGCCCTGTCTCCTGATCTGGAAATAACCTTGACCCAGGTCGTTGATGTGGATGGCGTGGGCCTGCGCCTGAAAAAGTATTCTGTGAAATCGCTTGCCCAGAACCCGGTTACTGTTGGTGAAAAACTCTTTCTTACCTCATCTGTGAGCGGGTCTATCCTTGCGGTCGCCATTGAGGATCACAACCTGAACGCCGGCGAGACAACCAGGGTGTTTGTGGTGGATCAGAAGGAGCAGCCACAATGAGCCTCAAGGAAAGGTTCAATAACCTGGAGCCGAAACAGAAAAAAATTGTCATTTGGGCAGGCATCGGAGCCATCTTCCTGGCTCTGGTGGCCACCGGCTATAGATCGTCGAGAACCGATGATTCGGTCGGTTTTTTCGGCCAGAAGAAAACCAGGGAGATCCAGCTTGAGCCTGACTTGATCCAGAAAACCATGCTCCGGGAACAGCGGCGGCAGTTTGATACCATCGTCGAGACCGTCGACAGGATCCAGGACGAGCTGAAAATCATCAAACAAACGACAAAAGAAAAATCACTCCCTGAAATACCC
>WFZC01000070.1 GCA_015489765.1 Desulfobulbaceae bacterium | reverse complement strand
TGATGAACTCGTAAAAAGTCCAGACAATGCTTAAAGATGGCTAAGTAAAAACACAGATATACAAGGAGTAGTGTTCTGTGGCGGGTCTTGACTATACATGTAGTATGTCGAGAATCGCCACAGGATACACGACGCAGTAGATCGAAGTTTTTACGACGCCATCAATAGTGTGCCAATCTCTTCTTTTCCCCACCATGTTTTTCCCCACCATGGTATAGTAGTTGACGTTAACTGTCTGCTGACCCATTCCGCCATCAAAAAGGACCTGAATCGAGGAAGGAGTATACTCACCGCCCCATGTTAGGATTTTCGAAAAATAACTCCTTTAAACTTTCCAAACCCCTTTTTGCCATCCTGGTCACCACGATCATTCTGGCCATACTGCTTGCCATCGGCACGATTCGCAATTTCCGGCGGGAACAACGCTTCATGCAGAGCTTTCTCCTTGACGAAGGCCTCACCCTTATCCGAAGCTTTGAAGCCGGAGCCCGTACCACCATGCGGCATCCGATGATGATTGAGGACAGCCAACCTCTGGTTACCCTGGTCGAGGAAACGGCGAAAACAGACCGAATAGCCTACATCTCCATCGTAACCGAAGACGGAACCGTTGTGGCCGGTGCAGGTGGACATGATATTGCCATCGACCGCAATATCACAAAACAGGTGTTGAGGACGCGCCAACCGGTAACCATCATGGTTCCGAACAACGGCAAGGCGCCGATTTTTGAAGTAGCGGCCATCTTCCAGACCCTGCCATCCAAAGAACCGCCGATGATGGGCATGATGGGGAGGCATCATTTCAGACGAAAAACAGCGCAGACAATCCAGCTCGAAAAGGGGCGGGCCGTCGTCCACCTTGGCCTCTATACTGCGGAATTTATCAAGGCCAGCAGGCAGGATATCACCCATTCCCTGTTCATGGGCGGGTTGCTTGTCCTGGTGGGAAGCGCCGGTTTTTACTTCCTTTTTCTTTACCAGGGCATGCAGGTTACCAGGGCGACCCTTGCCAACATGAAGCTGTACACCAAAAATATCATTGAATCCATGCCCGATGGCCTGCTTACCCTGGATTCCCGAGGCAGGATTGTCTCCTGCAATCCCAGGGCGCTTGAATTTACCGAAATGGACCTTGCCGGGTTAAAGGGCAAACGCCCGCAAGACCTGTTTGCAGGCTGGCCGGCTGACTCCCGGCACACACAGGGAACACCTTTTTCCTACACCTTTGTCCACAAGGACGGGACCGAGATACCGGTTGAAATCAGCAGCTCTCCCCTGCTTGATGATCAGGGCAACACACTGGGTGCGGTGTTTCTTCTTCGTGACCTTCGCTCGATCAGATCCATGCAGAATCAACTTGACCGGGCGAGACGTCTTGCCGCCCTGGGAAAAATGGCCGCCGGTATTGCCCATGAAATACGCAACCCACTGGGCACCCTGCGCGGGTTTGCCCAGTATTTCGGCTCGCGCGCCGATAACGATGATGCCAGGGAATACAGCGCTCTGATGATCGGGGAGGTGGACCGTCTCAACGAGAGTATCTCTTCCCTGCTCCAGTTTTCCAGGCCCCGGGAACCGGAATTTGCACCGGTTGACCCAGAGGCCCTGCTCGACAAAACCGTCAAACTGCTGGAATATGATTTCAGGGAAAAAGAGATCCGCCTGAAAAAAACCGTTCATTGTGCGCAATCTATTGAGGCCGATGAAGATCTTCTCCTGCAGGTCCTGCTCAATCTGCTCAAAAATGCGCTCAACGCCAGCCAAAAGGGGGCGACGATTGAACTCTTATGCCATGATGACGGGGAAAACCTGCGCATTACGGTGGCCGACAGCGGCAAAGGCATGAGCGAGACGGAACAGAGCCGGATGTTTGATCCTTTTTTTACCACCCGCACCGCCGGGACCGGTCTTGGCCTGGCCGTCAGTCATCAGATCGTCGAACAGCATGACGGCCATTTTGCAATCAAATCCCAGCCCGGCAAGGGGACGTCCATAACAGTTGTTCTTCCCAAACACCGTACAGGCCTAAGAGATACGCCATGAAAAAAATATTGATCGTTGATGATGACACCGCCCACCGCACCATGTTGAAGGTCAACCTGGCCGGGGCCGGATATGAAATTGTGGAAGCCGATGACGGCGACCGGGTCCTGCCCATCCTTGCCGAGCAGGACATTGATCTGATTCTCATGGACCTGAAGATGCAGCGCATGGACGGCATGGAGGCCATCAGGCTGCTCAGGGAAAAGGGCCGGCCGGAGCCGGTAATTGTGATCACGGCATTTTCATCTGTTGAATCGGCCGTAGAAGCCATGAAACACGGGGCCATGGACTATGTAACCAAACCCATTGATATCGAGGCCCTGAAACTGGTGGTGGCCAAGGCGCTTGATTTCGAGGCCCTGCGAACGGAAAATCAGGAACTGAAAAAACGGCTCGGTGAACAGTTTGATTTCGGCAACATCATCGGCCGCAGCGCGGCCATGCAGAAGGTCTTTGAAACGCTTTCCCTGGTGGCGCCATCCGATGCCACGGTTCTTATCACCGGCGAGTCGGGTACCGGCAAGGAACTGATCGCCTCGGCCCTGCACCAGAACAGTCATCGCAAAGAGGGACCGTTTATCAAGGTCAACTGCGCGGCCCTGCACGAAAACCTGCTGGAATCGGAACTGTTCGGCCACGAGAAAGGGGCCTTCACCGGCGCCGACAGCCGGCGGCTGGGCAGGTTTGAACTGGCCGACAACGGTACCCTGTTTCTCGATGAAATTGGTGATATGTCGCTGCAGACCCAGGCCAAGATCCTGCGGGTTCTCCAGGAAGGCGAACTGGAACGGCTGGGCGGCAGCAAAACAGTCAAGGTGGACGTACGTCTGGTGGCCGCCACCCACAAGGACCTGACCGCCATGGTGGATGAGGGAACCTTTCGCCAGGACCTCTTTTTTCGCCTGTCTGTGGTGCCGATTGAGCTGCCGTCACTCAACAAGCGAACAGAGGACATCCCGGTACTGGCCGACTTTTTCCTCCGCCGGTACGCCAAAAAGAACAAAAAAGACATCAAGGGATTTCATCCCCAGGCCCTGATGCTGCTGGCACGATATCCATGGCCCGGCAATATCCGGGAACTGGAAAATACCATTGAACGGGCCGTGATTCTCTGCCTCGGTGAACAGATCACCCCCAAAGAACTGCCCCCGCAGATGCTGCCCAAAGATTTTCAACTTGGTGGCGGGCCGGTACCTGCCTCCGACGGCCTGACCCTGAAAGACATGGAGCGGGAGGCAATTCGGGCCACCCTGGAACAGACCGGGGGCAATAAATCTCGCGCCGCCAAGCTCCTTGGCATTGCCCGCCAGACCCTTCTCAACAAGATCAAGGAATATGGGTTGTAGGACGGCTTCCTGGTTGTTTGCTCCGAAAAAATGGCCTCCCCATGGGTAGCTGCTCCTTATGGCACAAAACAAGAAATTTCATTTCGTTGCACGTATTCGCGGCTAAAGCCGCGAGCCTGAACTTTCTGCCTGAAAATTAGGCAACAGGGTTCTCGATCACCCTTTCAGGCGTACTGTTTTTGGACAGCTCTCCCGTTTTTCCAGGCAAATATTTCCTGCCAATTTTCACAATCTTCTTTTCTTTCAACCAGTTATCCTAAAATTTTCCAACCGGCATAATACCTGCTTTTCTTTCACCAGTCCGAATGGAACACCGTGGTATTCACGACTTCCTCGGCATTCTCTTCCCAACCTTTTACGGAGATTACAATGCGGGACAAAGAAAAATGGAGCCCCCCGTGCCGATGCCGGCTGATGCTGCTTTTCTCTCTTCTCTTGGTAAGCACCATTGCTCAGGCTACCACGACGCAAAATAATTGCGAGGAGCTTACCCTTAAACAGGCGGTTGCCGCAGCCTTAGCAGGCAATCCCGACCTGGCTGCTATCAAGACCCGGTATGAGGCCCTTGCCGCCATTCCCTCTCAACGCTCAACCCTGCCGGATCCCGTCCTTTCGCTGGCTGGTTTAAATCTGCCCACGGATACCTTCAATCTGGACCAGGAAAACATGACCCAGCTGCAGATCGGCATCAGCCAGAAGTTTCCCTTTCCCGGCAAACTAAAGCTTAAAGAACAAAGCGCAGCCTTTGAGGCGGAAGCCGCCCTTGAACAGGTGGGAGAGGCCCGGTTGAACCTTGTCAAAACAACCCGCAAAACCTGGTGGGACGTCTTTTATCTGCAGAAAAGTCTGCGGATCATCCTTGCTAATCAGGATCT
>WFZC01000069.1 GCA_015489765.1 Desulfobulbaceae bacterium | reverse complement strand
GGATTTAGGTATAACAAATGAGCAAAGAGAGTGTGTGGAAGGTAAAGGTGAACCTGCGGCGGGGAGGGGTGGGTCCGGCGGCTATCCTTGAGAAGGAAGACCGACAACGGTCAAGAGGGTCCGTTTCCCGGCGTCAGGTGGGTCCAGGGTTGGCCGGTGCTAACACGTTATCTGGATCCGGCGTAAAAACCATGTTGCATATCTTTCGCATCGACGAAACAATGTGATTCGCGAATAGCGCCTACAAGTATCGTTGTAGGGATAAAGGATGAACGAATTGTGAAGAAAAAAAGTATTCAATTGTGCCTCCTGCAAGGATGGCCACCGCTATTGTGCCTGGCAGGCTATGTGGTTGCCTTGCTCGGTTTTCCTTATTTATGTAAAACCCTTATCTTCCCTGGAAAAAATAGTGTAATCGTGTGGCCCGTTGCCTCGTTGACATGGAGTGTTTCGGTCCTTCTGATCTTCATGCCAGTTTTGTCTTGGTATGCCTGGACGAACCATGTAGATAAAGATTTTCGATTTTCACACAGGTATCTTGCCCCCTTGATCTTTTTAATGCCGAGTCTTGTGCCGTTGTTTTTCCCTGCTGTTTTTCCCCTGTCACTACCTTCAAACATAGCTGTCTATGTGCCGATTTTTTTGTTTTCACTGGTTCTTTATCATTGGTTGCGACGGAGTGAGAAAAAGATACAAAGGCAGCCAGGTCGTCCTGCCCCGTTGTTATGGAAACCTGTTCTGCTGATGACCTTGGGCATGTCCCTTTTTTTCTGGCTGGTCGGTTGGTATTTCAGTGTCAATGCCGGGGAGACCTTGGGGGATGAGGGGCATTATATTATCCAGGCCATTAGTCTATACCAGGATCACGACCTGGATCTTCGGAATAATTTTTCTCCCTATGATAACTGGCGGCTGGCCAAACCGGGCGGGCGGTCAGAACTGCATATCAGTCCTTATGCAAAAGATGGGCATCTTTATTCGTGGCATCCTTTTGGTATCTCTGCATTGATGGCCACTCTGGAGGGATATGGTCTTGGGGGAAGGCATTTGGTTCTGGGCATCGTGGCTGGCCTGGGCTGTGGAGCGATGTTATCTTCTTGCCTCCTGCTTGGTAGTTCTTTGCCTATCTCTATCGTTTTTACATTATTGTTCAGTTTTTCTGGATTTTGGGCTGTCTACGCCTGTCGGGCCCTGCCGGAGACGGCTGGTGGAACCTTGACGGCGTGGTTGCTGACTGCCCTGATACTGTATCGCTCGAGACCTGTTCGATCGGTGCTGTTGGGTGTCTTGTGTTGCGGACTGCTGCCATGGTTTCACACACGTTTTGGTCCTATTGCCGCTTTGGGAGGAATTTTTTTTCTGTCGGTAATCTGGTCCTCAGATCATGGCAACAAGGAGAAGATACGTCAGAGCCTGCTGTTTTGCCTCATCGCAATGCTGGCCGCGGCTCTTTTTTTCGCTGTCCAGTTTTCGATGTTCAAAGGAGGTTCCCCATATCCCATTAAATCAACGCTGTTTTCGTATCTCCCCGGAATGTGGTATGTGGTTTTTGGATGGCGTAGTATCACTTATATGCTGCCGCTCTTTGCCTGGCTGACCGGCACCATCTTGTGGATCATTGCCCATGACAGACAGTGGAGAGCGGAGGCCGTGATAGCGGTCCTGTTATTTGTTACGGTTCTGGCCACTTCCTGCTCCTTCGGCGGCTGGAGCGGTGGGTCCAGTCCCTATGGACGTTATCTCCTGGTGGTCTCTCCCCTGTTTCTGCCGTTTGGAGCGTTTGTTTATAACAGGTTGTCCCGGCCAGCTCAGTGGCTTGGGCTTTTCCTTGGGCTGGTACCGTGCATTTTCTTTTTTCTCATGTTGGCAAATCTTGACTTGATGTACCGGCATTTTGTTGATCCCCGTGGTAATCTTGCCGGTATTGTCCCCGTCTTTTCAGGATTGTCCAATCCTTTTAGCACAGTCTGGTTTGGGCCGTTATTCTTCTTGGTTTGCATTGTGACTGTCTGGTGGCAGTCCGCCAGACCCAGGGATGGTTTGATCTTGGCAGGACTTCTGGTGATGATGGCTACAGCCGCACATCACCCTGAGAATATTGACAGGGGAAAAGATATAGGGCCGTACGCCCGTGATTACAATGCTGGAATAATGGAACGGATTGATTTGAAACGGGCGGCGGTACGCACTCACTTGACCGTCGGCCCAACCTATGGTTTGGAAGATGTTTTCCATAATCGACTGGATTTTTATCACGCGCAGACTATTGGGCAGCTAACAACCAGAAAACGGAGAGTAATGGCCGAGGGTAATATTATTTCACAGCCATTGCTTCCCTTGAATGACTGGCAACAGAGACAATTGCGTTGGGCTACCCTGGTTCCGCCCTTTCAGTTCGGCGGCCCGGGAGAGAAGATGTTCTGTGCCAGAGGTAAGATCACAGGAACAGCCCGGGTTGTACTCGCCGTGGCCGAGCTTTCTTCGTCAAAGGGCAGGACAGCGCTGGAAACAACTCTTTCATGGCCTGTCGGCAGAGTCCGTTGCCAGTGTTTTAGTCTCTCTGCCGAGGCATTTGGCCAGACATTTCTCTTGGCCAGGATTGAAAAAGGGGAGGGGGAACTACACCTGGAACGTATAGCCTGGTATCCCGTCAACCAGGCCTTTCTGGAAAAAACAAGATTACGTTCTCCCTGTATCAATGGGTTGGAGGGAACGGAATTGAAGAAGAACACGACCGTGGGAGAAAAGTCGAGTGACAGCCGTTGATCAAATTGGTGATCTGGAAATCGCCATTCTTATTCCCTGTTATAATGAAGAGTTGACCATAGGAGATGTAGTCCGTCGTTTCCGCCAGGCACTTCCAGAGGCTACGGTCTATGTATACGATAACAATTCCAGGGATCGCACCGTTGAATATGCCAGAAAGGCGGGGGCCGTGATTTGTCATGAAGGGCGCCAAGGCAAGGGATATGTTATTCAGTCCATGTTTCGTCAGGTGGAGGCCGATATCTATATCATGGTAGACGGGGACGGCACCTACCCCGAGAACCAGGCGTGGGCCTTGATTGAGCCGATCCTTGCAGGGCGGGCCGACATGGTTATCGGTTCACGGTTAAGCAGGGTTTCCCGGTCAGCGTTCCGGTGGAAAAACCGGTTCGGCAACCTGATGTTCCGTCTGTTCATCAACAGGTTGTTCAGTGTTCAGATCGAGGATCTTCTTTCCGGATACAGGGCGTTCAGTCGACGACTGGTGCGGGGCATGCCGCTTTTTGAAGGAGGATTTGCCACCGAGACAGAAATGACCATCAGGGCATTGGAACAGGATTTCCAGCTTGTTGAGGTGCCCGTGGATCTGGGGGTTCGGCCCGAAGGCAGTGAATCCAAGATCAGGTATGTCAGGGACGGTTTATCCATCCTTATGACCATTGTTGCCTTATGGCGGGATTACCGTCCTTTTTCTTTTTTTTCCTGCTGTGCGCTGTTGATGGGCATCCTCGGAGCTGTTCCGGCCCTGTGGGCCTTGTCCGATTTTATGGCTACGGGAAACCTGCATCGTATCGGGTCTGCCCTGCTGGCTGTCATGTGCTGGATCATCGGGACAATTTGTTGGATGTCAGCCATTTTTCTGCACACCGTCAATCGAAAGTTTCGGGAACTGTCGGGGCGGATTCAGCTATTGGCCGATGAGTGGGACAGGGCCAGACGACAGCCATGAAAAAAGAAAACAGGGGCAGGTACCATGGCGGTTCATCAAGTACATCCGTGGATGTCACGGTAGTGGTGGTCAATTACAACGGCGCTGCCTGCATAGGCCAATGTCTTTCTACTCTGTTGCGGGATGATCCCGGTGATCTGCAAGTGGAATTTCTTGTCGTGGATAATGGCTCCACTGATGGTTCTGCAGGCCTTATTGCTTCATTGTGTGAACAGGATCAACGGTTGCGACTGGTTGACAGCGATAAAAACCTGGGATACAGCGGGGCAGTCAACCTCGTCCTTCCCGAGGTGCAGGGGCGTTACTTGGCGATCTTGAACATGGACCTGATAGTCCAGTCGAACTGGTTGTCACCACTTGTTGCCTTTCTTGAAAAAAATCAACAGGTCGCTGCCGTCAATCCCGTACTGCTTCTACCCGATCAGGATCATGTCAATGCCGCGGGTCAGCATATTCATGTGACCGGGTTGGGATTTAATAACAACCTGGGGATGGTTGCCGATACTTTGCCCGCAGATCCCTTCAGGGTTTCGGGAATTCACGGAGGCGCTTTCATGGTGCGTACCAGGGTACTGCGGGCCATTGGCGGCATGGAGAACACCGGATTCCTGTACCATGAAGATGTAAACCTTTCCTGGTTGCTGCAACTCTGCGGCTACGAACTGTACTGTGTCCCTGCCTCCAGCGTTGTGCATGATTACTTCCTGACCATGTATCCGGAAAAATTTTATCTTCTGGAGCGCAACCGCCTCATGATGCTTTGTTGTTACCTGCAGCCATTGACCTGGATCTGGCTGTCTCCCCTACTTTTGTGTACCGAGCTGATGACCTGGGGCTTTGCACTCTTGAGAGGAGGCGGCTTTGTCCGGGTCAAGGCAAGGGCATTGCGATGGCTTTGGGGTAGAAGGCCATATATTCAAAGGCGGAGAAAATGGGTGCGGGAGAACCGGAAACTCTCAGATTACAGGTTGTTCAGGTCGTTGCATTATCGTTATGTGTGGGGACAATGTGTCCATTTGGGCAGGGAACGCGGACTCTCTGCCAGGCGTCCTCCAGGAGGCCTGAACACAGGGGGCACCCAGAACTGAGACAGGTGTCAGCTGATCGAAAAATTTTTACGGACAGCAGCCAGTATTGATTGATAACAAATCATTAAATTGGAAATGATGTCCTCCCAGTTATATTGTAGTTCGGCATTTTTCCTGGCTGATTTGCCCAGCTTTGTCCGTAGTGATTTTTCCTCGAGAAGAGTGAGGATAGCGGATGAGAGTTTCAGCGGATCAGATGGAGGAACTAATATCCCCGTGCTATTATTTTGAACGACAGTGCGAACTCCTGGAAGGTCAGAGGCAATACTGGGGATTCCAGAGGCTGCCGCTTCCAAGGCAACGAGCCCGAACGCCTCGGCCCGTTCTGTTGATGGAAAGACATGGATGTCAGCTGTACGATAGCATTTCGGTAATGTCGCGTCATCCACTCCGCCGAGAAAATGGATCCGATCCGAGAGCTGGACACTGGCAGCCAATTCGATAAAAGATTGCTTGAGGTTCCCTTCTCCGACGACTATCAGATGCCACGGTGCGTTTTGAATATGTTGCAAGGCCTTGATGAGCACAGGCAACCCTTTGAAATGATGGGCAGTGTCGAGGCCGCCCACGAAAACAAGAACTGGTACATCTGGAGCAATACCCAGCAGATGTTTCATCTCTGGTTCCGAGCCGGGATGGAATCGGGCCAGATCAACGCCCAGAGGGTGTACCTCTGTCTTTTGAAAAACGCCTTTGATATGCCGGAGTTCAGAAGTCCGCGCATAGTCCATGGAGGTAACTAAAACACGGTCCACCGCCTTGATAATCCATGGCAAGACAATTTTACTGTGTATTTTGAATATCAACCCGCGTAAGCCCTCACCAACCGCGTCCATCTGGTACGTCAACAACAAGGCGTGATGACGACCGCAGAGTTTCCTGATTCCCACAGGTTCAGCGCCACCGAAGAACGGGTAATGCAGGTGCAAAATGTCATATTCCCGCAAACGTCTAAAGATGGAAGGCGCTATCCCGGCGTTACCGACACTGACAAGTGGATGTATATGGTGAACATATTCTGGAATATCCTGGGCATCTTTGTTCTCCAGGGTTAAGACTTCTACATCAGCGCCCCTGGCTCGCAACCGTTCAGTGTATTCATAGGCAACTCCACCCATGCCACCCCGGTATGGGGGATAGGTGGAGACAATCTGTGCTATTCTCATCGGTTTATGTAT
>WFZC01000068.1 GCA_015489765.1 Desulfobulbaceae bacterium | reverse complement strand
GCTACCTGCGGGCAAAGCGCAAGCAGAAATTTATCTCCCTGATTTCCATCATATCGGTACTCGGCGTTGCTGTCGGAGTTATGGCCCTTATCGTTGTTCTGTCCGTGTATACCGGCTTTACCGAAGGGCTGCGTGACCAGATCATCGGTATCAATGCCCATGTGCTGGTGCAGCGTTTTTCCGGCTCCATTGATAACCCCGCAGCTGCCATTCGGAAAATTGTGTCGGTCCCCGGAGTTGCCGCCGCCACTCCGGTTATCTACGGTCAGGCATTGATCAGCTCCGGGGCCGGTTCCACCGGGGTAAGCCTGCGCGGCGTTGATCCGGCCACGGCCGGCCGGGTCATCGGGCTGGAAAAAAAGATGAAAGGCGGCAGCTTTCAGGAAATCCTCCCCTCTGACGGCCTGCCGGCTGTAATTCTCGGTGTTGAGCTGGCCCGGCAGTTGCGGGTGAGCCGGGGCGGCAGGGTCAGGTTTGTTTCGCCCAACGGCCCCCTTTCCCCCATGGGTATCCTGCCCAGGGTCATGACCTGCCGGGTGGCCGGTATGTTTGAAACCGGTATGTTTGAGTATGATTCCACCATGGCTTTTGTCAATCTGAAGACGGCCCGAACCCTGATCGGTCTGGGCCGCGGCGTCCATGCCATCGAGGTGCGGGTGAACAACATTGATGACGCTGACAGGGTGGCGCGTGCCATCGGTAAGCGGCTGGGACGGGAATACTCGGTCCGTGACTGGATGCAGATCAACAGGAATCTGTTTGCGGCCCTGAAACTTGAAAAGGTCGGTATTTTTATTGCCCTTGACCTGATTATTCTGGTGGCAGCACTCAATATTATCAGCGCCCTGGTCATGGTCGTCATGGAAAAAAAGCGGGACATCGCCATCCTGAAATCCATGGGAGCCACCAGCCGTTCCATTATCCGTATCTTTTTTTATCAGGGTATGGTCATCGGTATATTTGGCACGGTTCTGGGCGTGCTGAGCGGACTTGGCCTCTGTGGACTGTTACACCGTTACCCGATCATCGAGCTGCCGAGAAATGTCTATCCCATGTCCACCATGCCCATTAAGGTGGTGCCGATCGACGTTGTTGTTATCGCTGTTTCCGCTGTCTTCATCACTCTGATCGCCACCCTGTACCCATCCTGGCAGGCGTCCAGGGTCCGGCCGGCCGAGGCCCTGAGCTATGAGTGATACTCTTTTGCAGGCAACGGGCCTGCGGAAAGGTTTCGGGGAAGGGGCCGGCCGGATTGAAGTGCTGCAGGGGGTCGATCTGACGGCGCGGCGCGGCGAGATGACAGCCATTGTCGGCGCGTCCGGCTCCGGCAAGACCACCCTGCTGCAGATACTGGGCACCCTGGATGCACCTGATGAGGGGGAGCTTCTCTTTAATGATCGTTCATTGCTGGGGCGCAACGAGGATGAACTGAGCAGACACCGGAATGTTAATATCGGTTTTATCTTTCAGTTTCATCATCTCCTGCCTGAATTTACGGCCCTGGAAAACGTTATGCTGCCAGGCCGTATCGGCGGACAGCGGCTGGATGAGTTGGCCCGGCGGGCGGAACAGTTGCTGGCCCGGGTAGGGCTTGAAAACCGTTTGCATCACCGTCCGGGTGAGCTTTCCGGGGGTGAACAGCAGCGGGTGGCCCTGGCCAGGGCCCTTGTTGTCCAGCCGCTGTTGCTGCTGGCCGATGAACCCACCGGTAATCTCGATATGAAGAGCGGCAGCGATGTGTTTTCCCTGTTGCAGGAACTCTGCCGATCCCTTGGGCTTTGCGTGATCATGGTCACCCATAATCTTGGTCTTGCCGCGGAAATGGATAAAAAATTTTCTCTTGTCGGCGGCAAACTTCAGAAAAACCCTTGGCCTGCAGGCGAAATCACGGAAAAGCGTAAATAATTCGTTGCCTTGACAGCCATGTTGTATCTATGGTATTATTTTATAATTCAGCCGTAAAATGGGGGAGATGGGGGAATTTCCCGGGCCGGACACCTACCTGGTGTATTCGGCATTTTTGGTTGGATACCAGTATTTATAATCCGGCCAGACCGGTTGCCCGGCAACTGTTTTGTCCGACTGTATTGGATTTTTTAGCGGCAAAATATTCCATGGAACTCTTCCAGCATCTGCCCTGTCCCGCCTTTATCCTTGAACAGGACTTTTCCATAGCCAGGGCCAATGATGCCGCATCCCAGCTTTTTAATAAGTATACCTTCAACGACGGCAATATTGCGCTGTCCTCCATCTGTCCTCGGGAAACAACCGATGCTCTGCGTGCGGCGGTCTTTCGCGCAAAAGAAGGTGGTCGGGTTAAGCGGACCATCACCATGTTTAACCGTGATCCGAACCCGATTACGGTTGGAGTCTGCCTGCGCATGCTCCCGGATAGGACCACTCTGCTCCTGTTGACCGAACATGACCGGGACAAGAGCTGTTCACCGGGATGCAGGAAACTGAGAATTCTGGAAGAACAGTATCAGAATAATCCGGCTGGAATACTGCTTGTCAACGACAGGATGGAGATGATCTCCTATAATCGTCGTTTCCTGGATATGTGGAATATTCCCAAGCATATTCAACAGAGCAGGGATGAAAACGAGAGTCTGCAGACCGTGCTGGACCAGCTTGAGGACCCGGAAAATTTTCTGGCCCAGGTGCATGAGCTTTACAAGAACCCCAAACAGTCCAGTACGGATGAGATCAGGCTGAAAGACGGCAGTGTCTTTTATCGTCATTCGTTTCCCGTGTATTCCGGCGAGGTCTATCATGGACGGGTCTGGTATTTCCTGGATATTACCTCCCTGAAGGCTGCGCAACGCAGGATCGTCCGGCAGCAGAAGTTTCAGCGGGCCATTCTGGAGCATATTCAGGACGGCATAGTCGCCTGTAATGCCAGGGGGCAGCTCATCATGTTTAACCGGGCCAGTCGGGAAATTCACGGTTGTGATCTGACCCAGGTCCCGCAGGAGGAGTGGTCAAACTTTTATCAGCTCTTCCACGCCGATGGTGAAACACCGTTAACAACAGATGAGATTCCACTTGTTCGTGCCTTTCAGGGGCGGGATGTTCACAATCAGGAAATGGTCGTGCAATCCAGGAATGGCGACAAGAGGGAGTTACGGGTCAACGGCCAGGCCATGTATGATAATGACGGTCGCAAGCTTGGCGCTGTTGTCAGTCTCCATGATATTACCGACTTGAACAAGGCCAGAAAAAAACTGCATCACCTGGCCTACCATGACGATCTGACCGGGCTGGCCAATCGTCGTCTTTTCCATGATCTTCTCAAGCAGGAGTTGAGCCGGTCAGGACGAAACAGGGAACGAACAGCGGTGCTGTTTCTTGATCTTGATAATTTCAAACAGATCAATGACCGTTATAGCCATCAGGCCGGAGATGAGTTGTTAGTTGAACTTGCCACATCTCTTCGCCACCGTCTGCGCGAATCCGATATTCTCTGCCGCTGGGGAGGGGACGAATTTGTTATTGCCCTGCCGGTAATTGCAGACAGCGCTATGGCCTGCAGGGTGGCTCAAAAAATCTGCCGGGTTGTTCAGGATGACATAGCCGATCAGTACAAGGTCTGCGGCCTGAGCATGTCCATCGGAGTTGCCCTGTATCCGGATAACGGAACAAGTCCCGATAAACTTATCCGCCAGGCCGACATGGCCATGTACCTGGCAAAACAAAAAGGGAAAAACAGGGTCTGTCTTGCACCGCGCGAATCTTCCCCTGAAATACCGCTCATAGGGTATTGCAGGACCTGTGCCCGTCCTTAGCGGGAGACTTTTCTTCCTGGCATCCCCACAGCTATCCCATATGCTGGAGAATGATCTGTAATATTCTTCGCACCGGCTCCGCCGCGCCCCAGAGCAGTTGATCGCCGACGCTGAACGCGCTCAGGTAGCGGGAACCAAGGTTCATCTTGCGCAAGCGGCCCACAGGAATGTCCAGGGTGCCGGTGACCCGGGCCGGTGTCAGTTCCCGCAGGGTTTCCTCTTTGGTGTTGGCAACGAGGTACACCCAGTCATTCTGGTTTTCAATGGCGGCCTCGATATCTGCCATGGGCACGTCCCTGTTCAGCTTGATGGTAAAGGCCTGGCTGTGGCAGCGCATGGAACCCACACGCACGCAACAGCCGTCAATGGGAATCGGGTTGTTTTCCCTGCCAAGTATTTTATTGGTTTCACTGATCCCTTTCCACTCTTCCCTGGTCTGACCGTTTTCCATGGCCCGGTCGATCCAGGGAATCAGGCTGGCCGCAAGGGGAGCGCCGAAATTTTCGGTAGGAAAGGCCGGGTTCCGCAGGGTATTGATAACGTTTCGGTCAATATCAAGAATGGCGGTTGCCGGATTATCGAGCAGGTTCTCACAGTTCTCGCCGATGATGCGCATCTGGTTGACGAGTTCCCGCATATTTTTGGCCCCGGCCCCGGAAGCGGCCTGATAGGTCTGTGACGTTACCCATTCCACCCAGCCCTGTTCAAAAAGACCGGCAAGTCCCATCAACATGAGCGAAACCGTACAGTTGCCGCCGATATAATTTTTTATTCCTGCGGCCAGTCCCCGGTCAATTACCGGCCGGTTGACCGGATCAAGGACAATAATTGCATCTTTTTCCATGCGCAGGGTGGAGGCGGCGTCAATCCAGTAGCCCTGCCACCCTGATTTACGCAGTTCAGGGTAGACCTTTGAGGTGTATCCGCCACCCTGGCAGGAAAGAAGAATATCGTTGGCTTGCAGCAGTTCGATGTTACCACCATCCTGGAGGGTATATGTCCTTCCCTCGATAACCGGTCCGTCCTGTCCGGCCTGGGACGTGGAAAAAAAGGTATACTCACAACCGGCAAAATCATTTTCCTCGCGCATCCGTTCCATCAGGACTGAGCCGACCATGCCGCGCCAACCAATTATGCCTACTTTTCTCATGCTGTTATTCCTTCGTTGATCTTTAATGC
>WFZC01000067.1 GCA_015489765.1 Desulfobulbaceae bacterium | reverse complement strand
TTCTTCAAGCGGGAGTATTTTTTCTTCCATGGTGTCATATTCCCGCTGCTCCATGTAGGAAAGTTTTTGTTTTTGTGTCTTTCTTTTGGCTTTATTGTGCGTTTTTTTGTTTTTTGGAGAAGATTTTTCTAGCTCTTTCCCCTGCTGGAGCCAGTCCAGCCATTGGTTGTAATCGGCAAAAAAACGTGTTTGCCCCCGGCCGTTAAAACCAAGGACCCGGTCACAGACTTTCTCCAGGAGAAACCGATCATGGGTGACCAGGACCAGGGCACCGGGAAATTCGAGCAGGCTTTCTTCCAGCACATTGAGTGATGGAATGTCCAGGTCGTTGGTCGGCTCGTCCAGCAGCAGGATATCCGCAGGCTGCCGCATCAGCCGGGCGATCAGGATTCGCGCCTGTTCCCCGCCGGAAAGCCTGGCCACCGGAGTCTCCAACTGGTCAGGCCGGAAGAGAAACCGTTTTGCCCAGGTGACAACATGGACGGACCTGTCCCGGTACATGATTGAATCACCATCAGGGGCCAGGGCCTGTTTCAGGGTCTGATCGGGATCAAGCTGCTGACGCCGCTGGTCAAAGGATACTATCCGTACATTGTCGGCGGTTGTTATGGTTCCACTGTCGGGCCTGAAGAGATCGGACCGGTCGCCGGCATGGGCGAGCAGCTGCATAAGCGTTGATTTGCCGCAACCGTTGCCGCCAAGCAGGCCGAGGCGGGAGCCATTGGTAAGGACCAGGTCAAGGTCGCTAAACAATGGCCGGCTGGCAAATCCCTTGCTTATCTTGTGGGCGGTGAGCAGTTTTTTTGTCTTTCTGCCGGTGGCGGTAAAGTCGATCTGCACCTGGCCGTTTGCCCGGTTTCTGGCCCTGGTTTTTTCCAGCTCCCCGGCCAGGTCGCCTGCGGCATCGATTCTGTATTTTGCCTTGGTGGTTCTTGCCTTGGGGCCACGCCGCAGCCATTCTGTTTCCCGGCGCATCTTATTGGCCAGCCGGGTTTCCAGGGCCTGCTGCTGTTCAAGGAACTGCCGGCGCTTACTCAGGAAATCGCTGTAAGTCCCACGGGTCTGCAGTGATCCGTCCGGATACACGGCTGACAGTTCCATGACCCGGTTTACCGTATTTTCCAGAAACCGGCGGTCATGACTGACCATGAGAAAGGCGGCAGGACTTTCCGGCAGGCGGGACCCAAGCAGTTTTTCAAGCCAGAGTATGCCTTCAATATCAAGATGATTGGTAGGCTCATCCATGAGCAAAACATCGGGATGAGCGATAAGGGCACGGCAGATGGCAAGTCGTTTTCTCCAGCCGCCTGAAAGCTGGCTGACCGGACAGTCATAATTTGGGAATTCCGCCCTGCTCGCCAGGGTGTGGGCCCTGTTTAAGGCTTCGTCTTCGGTATGGGGGATGGCGGCAAGTCCGGCCATCAGGTTGTCGATGATTGAACCGTTTTTGTCAAATCTGTCTTCCTGGGCCAGATAACCAATCCTGGTGTTTTTGGGAAGAAAAACCCGGCCTGAGTCCGCCTCTGTCAGCCCGGCCAGAATTTTCAGCAGGGTAGATTTTCCGGACCCGTTCGGGCCAATTAGGCCAACATGGTCACCCCTGTGCAGAACAATATCTATACCGGTAAACAGGCTCTGGGCGCCAAAGGACTTGCCAAGATCCCGGCCGCTGAGAAGAGGAGACATGGATCATCCCGGTTGAAAAATCATGGAAAACTGGTTCAATCCAGGCCTAGCTGGGGACTGTCCGCCCTTGGGTAGGAACCTATCCATTCATAAAAGGCGCAGGTCTTTTGCAGGATATCGCAGCATTCCTGGATGATAGGGTCTTCGATGTGGCCGGCGATATCGAGGAAGAAGAGATATTTCCACTGCTTGCCCTTGATGGGCCGTGATTCGATTTTTGTCAGGTCGACATTGCGGTCCGAGAGAACGGAGAGAACTTCCTTTAATGCCCCCGGTCTGTTCACCAGCAGGCTGAGGAGTAGGGAGGTCTTGTCATTGCCGCTTTTGCTCGGTGACTGTTTGCCAATGACCAGGAACCGGGTGGTATTGCCCTGATAGTCCTCGATTCCCTTGACAACCACCTGCAGATTATAGGTTTTAATGGCAAGTGAGCTGGCAATGGCGCCGATATTGGGATTGTTGGCGGCCATCTTGGCGGCGGCCCCGGTTGAAAACACGGGCAGGGTAGGGGTGTCGGGCATGTGTTTGCGGAGCCATTCCCGGCACTGGGCCAGGGGTTGGGAATGGGAGGCAACGGTCTGGATGTCGGCAATATTTCCCGACTGACAGACAAGATTATGGGATATGGCAAGCTGCAGTTCGCCGCATATCTTGACGTTATATTTCATAAAGGCGTCAAGAGTGGAAAAAACAGCGCCTTCAATGGAATTTTCCACAGGAACCATGCCATATTCCACCCGTTCCTTGTCAACTTCGTGAAAGACATCGTCAATGGATTCCATGGCAATGTATTCAGCAGACTGACCAAAATATTTGACACCTGCCAGGTGGGTATAGGTCGCTTCCGGACCAAGGTAGGCGACAGCGGTTTTTTTCTGGGAAAGTCGGCAGGTGGTAATGATTTCATGGAAGATGGATCGTAGGGCACGCTCGGGGAACTCGCCATGGTTATTTTTGAGCAGCCGCTCATAAATTTCCAGTTCCCGTTTCGGGTCCCATTTCGCCCGGTTGGCGCCGGTCTTCAGCTTGCCAATTGTTTTGGCACAGGCAAGACGCTCCTTGAGCAGGCCAAGCATGGTGTCGTCTATTTCGTCTATACGTTTCCGCAGTTTGGGAATGGTGGGTGTATCGTTACTCATGGGATGGTGCTCTACCGGCTTGTCAACTTTCTGGGGAAGGTTTGGATAAATTTGTTGAATCCAGGATGTTATTGATGATTATAATCGGGCAACGGAACCATACATGCTAAATCATCTTTTGGGAGTTGCAAAGAAAAAAACATAATTTCAGTCGATCAAATGAAAAAGAGTTGCGTCCGACCATGATTTTACTAATATACAATTTCTGTTTTCCGGGCCGGGCGGCCAGGCCGGAAAATCCGCTCCCGCCATTGAGGTGTGGCCGGAATGGTAACTGAATTCAATGTGCTTGCGATACTTTTTTCATGGTTCAACATGGCCGACCGGCTTTTATGGATAGCCGGGCAACCAAACAAAAGAGAATGTCATGGGTGATGGCATCGTAAAAACTTCGATCTACTGCGTCGAGTGTCCCGGGGCGATTCACAACATACTACCTGTATAGTTGAGACCCGCCCCGGAACACTACTCCTCGGAGTCTACGCTTCGCTCCGCTTACCTGTATATCTGTGTTTTTACATAGCCATCTTTAAGAATTAATCAGACTTTTTACGAATTTATCATGAGTGAATTTGTGGTCAATAAAACCTATGCCGAAATCAATGCCCGTATCAAGGCCGGTGAGGCCGTGGTGGTAACGGCGGAGGAGATGATAGACATTGTAGAGAAAGATGGCCCGGTCGAGGCAGCGCGCAAGGTCGATGTCGTAACAACCGGCACCTTTTCGACCATGTGTTCTTCAGGTGCTTTTTTTAACTTCGGCCAGACCGTTCCGACTATAAAGGCCCAGAAGGTATGGGTCAACAAGGTGCAGGCCTATGCCGGTCTTGCGGCCATAGATTTTTATCTCGGTGCCACGGAACCGGCCGAGGATGATCCCTTGAACAAGGTATATCCGGGAGAATTCAGGTATGGCGGCGGCCACATCATCGAGGACCTTGTTGCCGGCAAAAAGGTTTTTCTCGAGGCCAAGGCCTATCCCACCGACTGTTATGCCAACCGCAAATGCAAAAGGGAAATGACCCTGGCTGATTTTCCCCATGCCCTGTTATGCAACCCGCGCAACGGGTACCAGAATTATAACTGCGCGGTCAACCTGTCGGACAAGACTGTCTATACCTATATGGGGACCTTGAAGCCCAAGTGCCGCAATGCCAATTACTGCAGCGCTGGTCAACTGAGTCCCTTGCTCAACGATCCCCTCTACCGGACCATTGGCCTTGGCACCCGTATATTTCTTGGCGGCGGTATTGGCTATGTTACCTGGCACGGCAGTCAGCATAACCCAGGAGCGCCACGGGGAAAAAACGGAGTACCGTTGCGGCCGGCCGGCACCATGATGGTACAGGGTGATCTCAAGCAGATGTCCGCCGATTGGTTGCGCGGGGTCAGTATCCAGGGGTATGGCTGTTCACTGGCCGTGGGGCTGGGGGTGCCGATCCCGATCCTGAACGAGGAAATGGCCCGGTTCACCGGAGTTTCCGATGCCGAAATTTTCACCCAGGTGGTGGATTACGGCCATGATTACACCAACGGCATTGCCCGCACCTACGGGGAGGTCAGCTATGCCCAACTCAAGAGCGGCACAATTGAGGTAGCCGGTAAAAAGGTGCCCACTGCCCCGCTTTCCTCCTATGTCAAAGCCGTTGAAATTGCGGAACTGTTGAAAAAAAGAATACTTGAGGGCTCGTTTCTTCTTGCCGAACCGGTGGCCTCGTTTCCGACAGTGGATTTTTCTTTTGATGAATAGCCGGTGTCTGTGTTGGAGAGAGTTTCTTGCTGTCTCTTGATCAAAAAACCGCAAAACTCCATGATCTGTTGCAGGAATACGCCAGGGTGGCGGTGGCGTTTTCCGGCGGAGTTGACAGTTCGTTTTTATTAAAATCCGCGTTAGGCGTATTGGGCGCCGGCAATGTGCTCATCCTTCATGCAGACAGTTGCCTTGTCGCTCTGCCGGAGCGGCAACAGGCACATAACTGGGCGGCCAGGCATGGCATACATGGGGTTGAGTTGCTGGCCATGGACCTGCAACCGCTTTTGTGGAAGGAGTTTGTGGAAAACAGCGAGAGGCGCTGTTATTTCTGCAAGCTTAGAATGTATAAGGAATTTTTATCAGTTATGCATCGTCATGACCTGCAGATTCTCCTTGATGGTACCAACACCGATGATCTGAAAGACCGGCGGCCCGGACTGTCCGCCATCCATGAACTTGGAGTAAAAACACCGCTGGTAGAGGCAGGATTTTCCAAAAACGACATCCGCGCATGCAGCCGGGACCTGGGGCTTGATACCTGGAATATTCCTTCGGCCTCCTGTCTTGCCACCCGTATTCCCCATGGCGTTACAATAACCAGGGATCGATTGACAAAGATTGCATTATATGAAGAGGGCTTGCGTGCCCTTGGTTTTGCCGGCTGCCGTGTCCGGCTGCATACGCAACGGGACGACGCCGTGTTTCTGGAAATTCTCCATCGTGATTTTGATCGATTTGCCCGGCCCGGGATGCGGCAGGCTGTTGTCCGCCTTTTTCAAAAATCCGGCATCAGCGATATTTTTTTGAATTTGCAGGGAAGAGAGATGGCATCGGTTGTCATGTCGGCATAATGCGTCGTTTTGTTTTTTATTTCCGGTTTTTATTCTTTTTTTGATGCTGTTGATAAATCTTTCCGAAGAAAAGGCTATTTTATGGGTCGAAAGAAAAGGTATTTTGGCCGCAATCTGCCAGTAGACGGGAAAAAATGGTTTTTTTCCTTTGACAAAACAAGTCATCTTTATTTTAATTCCGCTGTTCACGCAGTGGAGCGGGTCAGACTGTTGGTCTGATCAATACCGGCACACAATTTAATTCTGGAGGGAAGAATGAACAAAAAAGAACTCGTAGGGGCAATGGCAGATGCAGCAGACATCAGTAAGGCAGCCGCCGAAAAGGCATTGAACGGTATGCTGGCCGCTGTAACAGGAGCGCTTTCCGAAGGAGACAAGGTCACGCTGGTGGGTTTTGGCACCTTTTCCACGGTCAAACGTTCCAAGAGGAAGGCAAAAAATCCCCGTACTGGTGAAATGATCAATATCCCTGCGAAAACGGTTGCCAAATTTAAACCAGGCAGCAAGTTGGCTGAAGCCGTCAAGTAATTTACAGAAGGGGGCCCTGAAAAATATGAATTTTCGTTCGAGGTCAAGGAGCAGGAAGATTAAAAAGGCAGCATATTAGACATATGTGAGCATTTTCATTTTTCTGTGACGCAGAGATCCGGCGACAATTTTTCAAGATGGCCAGAAATAAATAAGCAGCCAAGATAACCCCAATTGCACATTTTTATTCTGTTTCGTTTGTGGTTTTCACATGATTTCGAGATGATTTTGCATGTGGAGTGAAACAGTAAAGGCGTTTGGCAGGCTGCTGTATAAATAAAAACAACAGGCCTTTGTCTGCTGTTTTTATTTTTTTTGTCTTCTCAATTTTTCTCTTTTCCTCTATCAGGAGGATTGTGTAGAATAAGAAGGAATATATCGTCGGGAAGTGGCTCAGTCTGGTAGAGCACAGCGTTCGGGACGCTGGGGTCGGAGGTTCGAATCCTCTCTTCCCGACCACTTGTTTGAAAAGGAATTTCAGGGGATTTGCCTGAAATTCCTTTTTTTATTCAAGTTGAAATGTTTGCGAAGGAAAGAAATCCGCAAGATGGCTCTTGTTGACCCGATAATTTTTCATTGTTGTCAAGAGCCGTTGTAATGGGGCCTTTTCTGTGTCGGTTATAAGAAAACCGGGAAAAGGGGTGTTGTCTATTCTGTTTCCATTATTACCGGCAAGCATATCCAGCATATTGCCGCTTGTCCCTTTGCTGTCTAACTGCTCGATTAACTGGTAAAAGACAAGGTTGATTGTATACAGAAAAGGGGGCATTACCGCTTCTCCATCATCCTGACACTTCTGTTCAGACGACATGGCCCGACAGGAAAAGGGCCGGTTTTCATAGACCAGGCAGCATCCGTCCCGGCCAAGAAGAGGACATTGGCCCGGCGCATGTGTTCCCTGTTCTTCCGGCGGTTCCTGCCGGTGCAGGCAAAAGCGTGCAAGCCGGTTGGTTGTCATTGTCGGAATAAAATGGGATCGGCGGAGCGCGGCATTGATTTGTCGCTGAACTTGCCTGTCTGACAGGGCCGGATGTTGGCCCAGGTAGTCGGCCTCGAGGCTGGTTATCACAACATTGACTGAACAGCAGGTTGAACATCCGGGGCCGCAGGCAAAAGAGAAACTATGGATAAAACGATCATAAAAATCGTAGAGCGCTTTCAGGGCATCAACTGTGGCCATGGGATAGTCTGTGGTATGAAGAGATTTTTTCGATGATGGTTTCCAGTGCCCGGTTGGGTCAGGATGCGAGTCGGCTTTTTCCGACTTTCATTGTGTGATAATTACTCTGCCTGTAATTTGCCTATGTGTTGAGGACCTTACCGGAGATCAGGATGCAGGCGTGCCCGCAAAATCCTGTTGCATGTATGACCGACCAGCAAAAAACCGATCAGACAACAAACAATCCCGCCGGTAGCTCCATGTCCGCCGGTCAGTTGAGTTCCTATCTCTATCTGCTGCGGCGCAATGCCAATTATCGCAGATTCTGGATCTCCGGTATCATCAGCCAGGCCGGGGACTGGTTCAATTACATCGCCATTTTTGTCCTGCTCACCCGTTTAACAGGTTCTGGCGAGGCTGTCAGCTGGTTTCTGATAGCAAAATTTATTCCAACCACGGTTTTAGGGCCGGCGGCAGGTGTTGTTGCCGATCGATTCAGTCGAAAGGCCATTCTAATCTTGTGTGATATCGCCCGCATCTTTGTTGTCCTGGCCTATCTTCTTATAAGTAATGCCAATCAGGTCTACCTGGTTTTTGTACTTGCCCTTGTCCAGGAGTCTCTCTGGAGTTTCTGGCATCCTGCCAGGCAGGCGGTTTTGCCTGATATTTGTGTCAAAGAAGAGCTCAGTATTGCCAATGGTCTTTCCGGAGCATCCTGGTCGATAATGCTGGCCCTGGGAGCGGCTGCCGGCGGTTTTGTCACTGCGGCCTTTGGCTGGCGGACGGCGGTTTGCATCGATGCGGCATCCTTTGCCCTGTCGGCCCTGGTGATGGTGACAGTTCAAATACCACCCCTGACAAAAAAGAAAAAGGCTGCTTTTTCTCTTGCCCGCATAACCGGTTTGCATGACCTGGTTGAAGGGGTGCGCTATGTCAGATGCAACCGGGATGTGGCCGCCCTGCTCATGGTGAAAAGTGGCTGGGCCATGTCGGGCGGTATCCTGGTTATGTTAACGGTTTTTGGCGAACAGGTTTTTGCAGGCAGCGGCAGCGGCGGCCTTTCTGGGGTGCTTTATTCCATGCGCGGACTTGGTGCGGCCGTGGGGCCGATTGTGGCCTGGAAGATTTTTGGCGATGGACTGCCAGCCATGCGACGGGCCATTGGTGCCGCTTTTTTTATTTCCGCGGCTGCCTACCTGCTCTTTGCCCAGGCGCCGAATATTGCGGTGGCCGGCTTTTTTGTTTTTATCGGTCATATCGGCGGGTCAATTCAATGGGTTTTCAGTACAACTTTATTGCACCGGCTTGTGGATTATCGGTTCCGGGGTCGGGTATTTGCCGCGGAAATGGGGCTCTTGACCCTGGTCCTCAGTATCTCCACCTGGCTGACCGGTGTCGCCCTTGATCATGGCCTCGATCCAAGGACAATAGTTGCGCGCCTGGCGCTTCTTTTCCTGCTGCCGGGAACCTGCTGGCTCATTTATCTTGTCCGCTGTGCCGGCCGGCAAGAAAAGAGAGAGCGAGACGCTTGAAAAAATGGGCTACCAGCCGGACAAGGTCTCTGTACAGCAAAAAAAACTTGCATCTTTGGGTGCCGATGAATACTTTGTGGTACATGTAACCATGGAGGAACAATGAATACCAGCCGAAAATTCCATCTTGTCGTTCTTTTAATATTTTTCTTTTTATGGATAGCGGGAGTGCAAGTGACTATGGCCGAACAGAAACGAGCAATATTTGCCGGTGGCTGTTTCTGGTGCATGGAACCACCGTTTGAAAATACCAAAGGCGTCATTGAGGTAACGGCAGGCTATACTGGTGGCCGAACGAAAAATCCCACCTACCGGGAGGTCAGCTCAGGCACAACCGGCCATTATGAAGCCGTGGAAGTGGTGTATGACCCGGAGCAGGTCAGCTATGACCAGTTATTGAAAGTATTCTGGCAACAGATTGATCCAACCGATGATGGCGGCCAGTTTGCCGATCGCGGCACCCAGTATTTTACGGCAATCTTTTATCTTGATGAGGAACAGAAAAGGCTTGCCGAGGCCTCGAAACAGGCCCTGGATGATTCCGGCATCTTTGACAAACCGGTGCTTACCGCTATCCTGCCTGCTGCTCCTTTTTACCGGGCCGAGGAGTATCACCAGGATTACTATAAAAAACATGCCATGCATTATGCCATGTATAAGCTGGGTTCCGGACGGGCCGACTTCCAGAAAAAGACCTGGAAGGGGCGGGAGGTTCCAACTCCGCATCAATACAAACGGCCAGCTGATTCCGAGTTGAAAAAAAGGCTTACGCCGCTGCAGTGGCGGGTGATCCGGGAAAATGGAACCGAGCCACCCTTTGATAATCTCTACTGGAATAATAGCACTGAAGGAATTTACGTGGATATTGTCTCCGGTGAACCGCTTTTTTCCTCGACAGACAAGTTCAAGTCCGGCACCGGCTGGCCAAGTTTTACCAGGCCGATTGCCAAAGAAAATATTGTTGAAAAAAAAGATAAGAGTCTGTTTTTTGTCCGCACCGAGGTCCGCAGCAGGCACGGGGACGCGCATCTCGGGCATGTTTTTAATGACGGCCCCGCACCCACCGGTTTGCGTTATTGTATTAATTCGGCCGCCCTACGTTTTATCCCAAAGGAAGAAATGCAAAAAGAGGGGTATGGGGAGTATCTGCAACTGTTTGAGAAGGGTTCCGGGCAAAAGTAGTATCCTGTCGTTGAGGTTTTTATGATGTCATTTGTGCCCCATCTTTGTCTACGTATTTCCTGTTCTCCGTATACCTGCTGAGGACCCCGTACAACATGTCCGGCAGATCGTCCCGCTGACGGGAACTGCGTTTGATCTGTTTCAGGCATTTTTCAAAGGTCAATCGTTCCCCCATGAATATATGGCGGAGCATGAGCGAGATCAGGCGGGTGATGGTTGTCAGGTTTGAGATCCGCGACTGCAGTTCATTGTCACGGTCAAAGGCGGTTGAGGCAAAGACCTCCACCGGCCTGCCATCAACCTCGCTTACCGACAGATACCACTTGTTGTTCTCCCGGTCGACGGTCCGGTATCGTTTACCGTCCAGGACATTGGGCAGTTCTCCTTCATCCTTAATCGGGTGTCCATTGTTGGTCCGGGGCAGAATGGGCTCGTCATACAGCTCGCACCACACCTTTTTGATCTCTTCCGGATGGTTTTTCACATGACCGAAAATGGCCCTGCAGGTCGAGCAGAGTTTTCTGTTACCGGTGGAATGCAGTTTCTTTTGCTGGCCGCACAGGGCGCAGCATTCTTTGGTGGTCTCGGACAAGGGGTTGCTCCTGGGCTGGGTGTGGACACAGATGATCACAAAAAATCGTCTGGTGGAAAGTGATCCATTTATGGTAGTACACGTCTAGTTTTTTGTGTCCATAATGTGTCAGAAAAGTCCTCTCTTTGCAAGTGAAACCATGCGCCGCAGATATAATCGCCGACTTGATATGGAGGCCCGCTTTATCAAGGCAGCCCGTAGAAACCGGGTGGATGCCGTCCCTGGTATCCATTCCTGCATTGTTGTCCTTGACGGATTGAAACCGGATTTCAATATCGGCAAGATTTTCAGGACCGCCGAGGCCTTCAGTATCCGGGAAATTCATCTGATCAATATCGCCTATTTTGATCCCGATCCGGCGAAGGGATCGGTGCGCTGGCTGCCATTTTTTCACCATGAAACCTTTGCCGACTGTTTTGAACAGCTCTCCGGACGCGGCTATACCTGCATAACCTTTGAACCGGGCCAGGGCAGGCTGCTTGGCAGAGAGCGGTTGCCGCAGAAATCAGCCTTTGTCTTTGGCCACGAGGAGTTTGGTCTCAGTTTCGACCGGACGGATTATCCGGGCATTCAGTCCCTCTCCATTGCCCAGTGGGGCCATGTGCAGAGTCTCAATGTCAGTATCGCCGCCTCCATTGCCTTGTATGAGTATGTCCGCTGTTATGGCCGACCGGCCGCTGAAGGGCTGCGACAGTCCCCGGCCGCCATTACCAGCAGGAGCAGACGATGAAAGAGAAGAGTGCGGCGGAGAACAGAGGATTATTGCTGGTTTTCACCGGTAACGGCAAGGGAAAGACCACGGCAGCTCTGGGCCAGGCCTTCAGGGCCCTTGGCCACGGCATGCGGGTTGCCGTTATTCAGTTTATCAAGGGAAGCTGGAAATGTGGAGAGCTGGAGGCGGCAAAACGTTTTTCCGGCCAGCTTGATTTTCATGTCATGGGCCGGGGATTTACTTGGAAATCCGACGACTTGAACAAGGATATCGCCAAGGCCCGCGAGGCCTGGCAGTTTACCTGCGATCTCCTGCAGCAAAATCGTCACCAACTGGTTATCCTGGATGAACTTACCTATCTGATTACTTATAAGATGATCGGCGAAGAGGAATTGCTGACCGGCCTGGCCCGGCGCCCAAAGGAGATGCATGTGGTTGTTACCGGTCGCAATGCAAGTCCGGGCCTGATAGATGCAGCCGACCTGGTGACCGAGATGCGTGAAATCAAACATCCATACGCCTGGGGTATCAAGGCCGGGAAGGGAATTGAATTTTAATGGTGTCGTAACAGCTTGGAGCTACTGGGTTGTTTATTGACGTCGTTCCTGCTGCTTGATTGCCTCCCATTGTTGTTTTAACGCCTTGTCGTCACCGGTCGGCATGCCGGCAAAGACATGGGGGTGCCTCCGAATCATCTTTTCGGAAATTGTCGAGAGCGCCTGATCAAGATCAAATTCATCCTGTTCCCGAAACATTTGGCAGAGCATGGCCAGAATATACAACATATCGCCGATTTCCTCGCAGATATGGGTCGGGTCTCCTTCATCGATGGCCTCTGCCAGTTCGGCTGTTTCTTCAAACAGATATTTTTTTATCGAGGCCGGCGTCTGTTTCCTGTCCCAGGGGCATCCGTCTTCTGCTCGCAGCCGGGTTATGATGTCAAGGAACCCGGCTAATGCATGCCCGGCTGTTTTGTCCCCGCTCATGCAATCAGGTATCAAGGATATTGCGGACTTGCTTTACCTTTACATCGTCCGGCAGACTATTGGTTTTGAGGATTTTATCTATATTGTCCAGTTTCAACTGCAGATCAGCAGCGGTTATTTCCAGGTTCTGGATGGTCTGGGCAGCGGATGATTCGGTGATATCCATGGCGTTCCTCAGGTCATCGGCATTGCGTACCAGTGACTTGAGTTGGGCTATTTTTTCAAGTCTGAGAAACAGTTCATCAAAATTGATCGGTTTTTCCAGGTAATCAACCGCCCCTTTTTTCATGGCATCGACGGCAGTGTCAATGGATGAATGGGCGGTGATGACAATAACCTCGGTAAGCGGGTCCCTGTCCTTGGCAATCTGCAACAGTTCGATGCCGCCAACATCGCCCGGCATGACAAGATCGGTAATGACCACGTCAAAATGGGAGCTTGCCAGTTTGCCTGCAGCCTCAACGCCGTCAATTGCCACCTGAACATCATACCCCTTGTCAAGGAGCCTTTTTTCAAAGAGACGCCGGATAACCGGGTCATCGTCGGCAATCAGAATTGACATACACATAGCTTGTACTCCACTCTCTTGTTAGAAGGCCAGGTTGTCATTTGAGCTGGTAGTAGATTGAACGTAAATGTCGTTTAGGCGTAAAACGCGGGCAGACACCGGTCAGCGACTCTGTGGAGCCAATAATGAGATAGCCGTCAGGTTCCAGAATATCGGCAATCTTGTTAAACAGCTTTTTTCGGTCTTCCAGGGTGAAATAGATGGCGACGTTCCGGCAGAAGACAATATCGAATTTGCCCAGACCGGCAAAGGGAAGCATGAGGTTAAGCTTGCGGAAATTGGCCATTATCCTTATCTCATCCTTGATCTTCCAGAAGCCGCCGGAAAGGGTGAAATACTTGTTGAGCTTGTCCCTTGGCAGGCCGCGTTCTATTTCAAATTTATTGTATTTTCCAATACTCGCCTGCCTGATGGCCGCATCCGATATATCTGTGCCCAAGAGCTTGATATTGTATTTTGAGGTGTCGCCAAGCAGTTCTTTTAAAACAATGGCTATGGAATAGACCTCCTGGCCGGTGGATGCGGCGGCGCTCCAGATACGAATCGGTGTTTTCAGGCGGGGAGATTTCGGCGTCCGGGCATCAATCAGTTCCGGCAGAATTTTATGGCGGAGCAGTTCAAATGGGCCATTGTCCCGGAAAAACAGGGTTTCGTTGGTGGAAATGGCGTCAATGATCTGTTTTTCGATGACTTTGCGGGGATCACGTTTTGCCTTGTTGTAGAGTTCCCTGTAACTGGTGCATCCATGTTCTTCGGCAATAACCGAAAGCCTGGTTTCCAGGAGGTATTTTTTGGAGGCATCAAGATGGATTCCGGAAATATCGTGGATATATCCCGTGATAATCTTCAGTTCTTCGGGAGTGATTTTAATCATAACCGGTGGCTGCCTTCTTACCCTTTGACCGTCTTGACGATTTCAGAGGCAATTTTATCCAGGGGCGCGACAATGTCAACCAGCCCCTTTTCGGCCGGCGCCTTGGGCATGCCGTAAACAACACAGGATTCCTGGTCCTGACCGATGACAATAGCGGCTTTTTTCTTCAAAATTTCAAGTCCTTTTGTACCATCAGAACCCATGCCGGTCATGATGACGGCCGTGGTTCTGCCCACATAATAATCGGCAACAGAACGAAAGAGATAGTCAACCGAGGGTCGGCAGGAGTTTTCCGGCGGATCATTGGTGATTTTGATCAGTCGGTTTTGGCCATCGGTTGAGGCAACCAGTTTCATCTGTTTGCCGCCAGGGGCAATATAGGCAATATTGGGTAAGATCGGTTCACCATCCTCTGCCTCTTTCACGGTCAGGGCGCATTTATTATTTAAACTTGCGGCCAGGGATTTTGTGAAAACCGGCGGCATGTGCTGGACCAGGACAACAGGTACGCCAAGGTCTCCGGGCAGCATGGGCATCATGCGTCCAAGGGCGTTGGGTCCGCCGGTGGAAATACCGATGGCCACTATCTCCGATTTACCGCGCCTGACCGGGATCCTTGCCGAGGCAGCTGGCGTTCTGGAGGCGGTCGGACGCGGGGTGCGCGCAGGCAGAGGCTTGCGGGACCTGGTTGTTCTTCCCATGGAGCCAACGGTTGTTCTGCCCGTCTGAAAGGCCTTGATAAGAGGTGTCAGAAGGGTGCGCAGTTCCTTTTTGGAGTCAACGATATTGGTGGTGCTTGGCTTGAGCAGAAAATCATAGGCGCCAAGCTCCAGGGCCTTCATGGTCATGTGGCCGCCTTCCGCCGTCAGGGTGGAAACCATGATGGCGCTGACTTCCGGCGCCTCTTTTTTCAAATGTTCCAGGACCTCGATGCCGTTCATCTCCGGCATCTCAATATCCAGGGTAAGAAGATCGGGCTTGAGGGTCCGCACCTTTGATAGGGCTATCTTGCCATTATGGGCAACCCCAACCACTTCAACACCCGGGATTTCCTGTAGAACATCACTGACGGCCTTGCGGTAGACAATGGTGTCGTCAACCACAAGGACTTTTATCTTTTTTGCAAACATGAGTAGATGTTATTTTTTGCGTGAAAAAAATGATTTTTTATTTACTTACTTGCAGAGCGATGGAACGAGTTCTTTGGTCTCCTGCTCCTGAATTCCTGTCATAAAAAAACAGGTAAGCGTAGACTCTGAGAAATTTTCATGATGAAAAAGAAATTATTTTAATAGGTTGTCTCGTTTTTTACATGAAATATAATTGTTGCATGCATTGTAGGAGCGGATTTATCCGCGAATAGAGCTCTCCCAATTACCAGGATAACCATGAAAAATTCGCGGCTGAAGCCGCTCCTACGTCTTGGATTGAGGGTAAAATCCGCCTTAGACGTAATCCGTTACTCTTCCGGACAGAAGGTAGCTACTGCCTTTTCCTGTAGGGGCGAATTTATTCGCCTGACTGACACATACATGGTTCAATTGTCAAAATTTCCAGCCCGCCCGTGATGGTGATGGCCTTCCTTCTCCATTTTCAGGACCTCATCGACATTGAGAATGCCGATGAGTTTATCTTCGGTCTTGTAAACACCGGTGAAAAAAGAGCCCTGGATTCCACTCATGTTTGCGGGCGCAGGTTCGATCCGGTCCGGATT
>WFZC01000066.1 GCA_015489765.1 Desulfobulbaceae bacterium | reverse complement strand
TAAGCCGACGTCCTGGCTCTCGAGGATTATATATGACAACCACTGGAATTTAAAAGAATTATGTAGGCATTAGGTCGGCAGGGCTACGTAGTCTTGTTTTGGCAGAATTTGTTTTAACTTGCTCGATAGAGAATATTTACCGTCATTTTAACTAACAGTTCCTCTTTTTATAGGAAAGAGAGACAAGTGGTAAGCGAGGCGGCAGGCTGGTTGACGTTTTCCTGGTCATGCCGTTAAGGGCTGAGATGTTAGGTGCGGAAGTGGTTGCGAAAATCGGTGTTAAGGATCAATCATCTGTGATATGAATAACCCCATGCTGTATCGTCATCAATCTCAAAACAACCATTGCCGCTCATGCTGATCTCAACCATCTTCTTTACTGGATTCCTGTTTTTCCTCTTCAGAATACGCTGTCGAAGGTTAATCCTCTTTTTTCTGGCCACCGGCTTCTTTCTGTATCTGGCGGCCACGGTTTTCCATCTTGCCTGTGACTATTTTACAGACGACGGGCTCACGCCGTCCGTACTTTATCACCTGCGCATCGGCTTGAACGGCGCAGACTTTGGCAGCTACCGAAATCTGATTATTGCCGGCAGTGTAGCACTCATCACGGCCTTATCCGCCATGGTGGGCCTTATCGTAAAAAAAGATTGCTCCAGGCCGTTCTCCCCTCTACGAACGACTGCAACCTCTTCCATCATCCTCGTTCTGGCCTTGGCCACCCACCCTTTTTTTACCCATCTCGGAAAAATTTACCTTGATTCCCATGGGCTACATCTTGACTCATCTGGACAGCAATCGCTTAAATTAAAGGATTTGCTTCCCCGGAAAACACCGTATCTCCTCCCCGGATCCGTCCGAAAGAACCTGGTTCTCATCTATCTTGAGAGCCTGGAGAGGACCTATTTTGACCAGCAGATTTTTCCGAATCTGATTACCAGACTCAACAAACTGGAAAGTCAGGGCATTACCTTCACCGATATCCGTCAACTCAACTCCTCCTGGTGGACCATTGGCGGCATGGTTGCCAGCCAATGCGGTATTCCCCTGGTTACCCCGTCTCATGGAAATTCCATGTCGGGTATACAAAAATTTTACCAGGGGGCCACCTGCCTGGGTGACATCCTCAAGGACAATGGTTACAGCCTTACTTTCATGGGCGGGGCCGATCTGGGGTTCGCCGGCAAGGGTGCCTTTCTCAAAACCCATGGTTTTGATTTCACACTTGGTTCACGGGAACTTGATGCCGCTCATATGCAACCGCATGAGCTCTGTGGCTGGGGTATACACGATGATAAACTCCTAGATCTCGCCTGGAGCAAATTCCAGCATCTTGCCGACCTTCAAAAGCCCTTTGTCTTATCCGTGCTTACCCTTGATACTCACCATCCCAATGGGTTCCCCTCGTCCAGTTGCCGTAACATCAAATATGGGGACGGGTCAAACCCCATGCTTAATGCCGTTGCCTGTGCGGACAGGCTGGTTGCTGACTTTGTAGAAAAAATCAGGCAATCTTCATGGGGGAGGAAGACCATTGTTGTTCTGCTCTCTGATCACCTGGCCATGAAAAACAGGGCGACCTATCTGCTCAAAAAGAAACCAAGGAGGGACTTTTTTCTTATTCTCGACCCTACCCAAAACAGACGGGAAGCAATCAATCGCCCGGGCACCAGCCTGGATGTCGGCACCACGCTACTGCACATTCTTGGCTTTCAAGGACGGCTGGGACTGGGTACCGATCTACTGGCAAAGGAAGAAGTCCCTTCACTCGTAACCAAGACCCCGAATCTTGATACTCTTCTGGCGGGTTGGCGTAAACATTTTCTCGCCCTGTGGGAATTTCCCGCCTTCAACGAACCCCTGATGATCGATGGGGAAAAACACAGACTCCTGGCGGCAGGAAAAAGCTACCCGCTGCCACTGCTGATCACCGGAGATAACAATCTGAAGGCCACGTACTACTATGGCAGCGAATACAAATCTCTCCTGCAGTACTTACTGGATCAAAGGGCCGACACTCCCTTTCTCCTGGCTGAGCCGTGTTCCAGCATGTGGTTCCTTGCCGGGGCCGGGACAAAACCGGGATACTGTATAGCGTCCGGAAAACCGGGAGGCATGATACAGGTGAAAAGAGTGCAGGAAGGCCTGCACATCTCGCCAGAACAGCTGACTGCAATCACGAACGAAAGTTCCTCGCCGCAACAATACGAGACCAATATGCGTCACCTGTTCACAAAAATCCTTGGCCAGGAAATGGTATGGATGTTTGATGAGGTTCCGGATGACAGCACGGTCTATGTCATTAGAGGAAGGTATGGCAAGTATCCAAACATTTACGCAGGAATGCCATGGATCAAGAAACGGGGCATCCGTTGTGTACGTTCCGTTCCGAAAAAAGCAAATTTTTTCTTCCTGTCACGGGATATAGAAAAAGACCGATCCATATATCCCGCTTATCAGTTGAATGTTTACAGGGCAGGTCATAAGCTGATCGATTTTCTCCGGAAGTATTTGCATGACACCATAATAATCTCGGCCAAAGATGACGCGTCACAGCATCTCAGCAAAAAAAGCCGTGCATTTTTTTCACAGCTCGGCATTCCACTCACCCAACTGAAATTCCGTGACTCTTTTGCCTGCGTACTTGATAAGGGCCAGGCACTGGTCTGGAAGATAAGCCACAGTTCTCCGGTAATCCTTGTAGGACAACCTCTGAGGAATCGCGGAATTGATCAAATAATCAGCGCCGGTCGAGATACGGGAAACACCTCGAAAATTATCATTAATGGCCAAAATGTATCGCCGGATCGCAGGGGATTGAATATTGTGGTCAAGAAGCAAAATCAAAAGATTATTGCAACGTTTTTTGATACATTCAAACAAGAATGGAATGGATTGGCCATATTGAAGGCACAACAGAACTGATCAATACTTAATCCTAGAGCGGTATTTATGACTGGAACATCTTGATATATTTCGTAGCTGTGACGGGCGATACACAATGCTGGTTAAAACGCCCGGTCATGGTTGAGGAAAAAGCTCCACCCATTACTCTATCGTAGCTTAGAGTCCTTTTGTAGGCGGTATTACCTTTACGACGGTAAGTTCCAGGCACCAAGCTTCGGTAAGGAAAACCGGACAAAAATAAGGCTGATTTTTCAGCTCGAAATGACTGAAAACTGACTCTGGAATAATACTTTTCAACACC
>WFZC01000065.1 GCA_015489765.1 Desulfobulbaceae bacterium | reverse complement strand
GTGCAGAGAAGGTCGAGGGGGTGAAAAGGGTACTGCTGGCCGAAGACATTCCAGGGCAGCGCAACTCCGGCCTCATTGTCGAGGACTGGCCCCTGATGATCAAGGAGGGTGAAATCACCCGCTATATCGGTGACGTGCTGGCCTCGGTGGTTGCGGAAACAGAGGCCCGGGCCAGGGCAGCCGTGGAGCTGATCGAGGTGGAATATGAGGTGCTTGAACCGCTTGTTGACATGCGCAAGGCGCTGACCAGCCCGATCAAGGTGCATGAAAACGGTAACCTGCTCGGTGAAAAAATAATCAAACGGGGCGAGGCAAAAAAACTTTTGCAGACCTCCGCCCACACCGCCCGGGGCACCTTCACCACCCCCACCATTGACCACGGATTTCTGGAAACAGAATGCTGCGTGGTCATCCCCAGGGGAGACGGCATCAAGGTCTTTACCCAGTCCCAGGGACCATACCGGGAACGGGACGAGATCGCCCACCAGCTTGCCCTTACCGAAGAACAGGTCGAAGTCGAGGTCATTGACTGCGGCGGCGCCTTTGGCGGCAAGGAAGACATGACCGTGCAGGGCCATGCCGCCCTGGCCTGCTATCTTCTGAAGACGCCGGTTAAATACAAGCTTTCCCGCCCCGAGTCCATCCGCATGCATCCCAAGCGGCACCCGACCATCCTGGAATATGAAATCGGCTGCGACGACAACGGAAAACTCACCGGCCTCTATGCCCGTATCCTCGGCGATACCGGCGCCTATGCCTCGGTGGGCGGTCCGGTCATGGACCGGGCCGGGACCCATGCCTCGGGCGGCTATCATTTTCCGGCCGTGGACATCGAGGCCCGCTCCGTCTATACCAACAATATCCCCTGCGGCGCCATGCGCGGGTTCGGCGTCAACCAGGCCTGTTTCGCCCTGGAGGGCTTGATCGACGAGCTGTGCGAAAAGGGGGGCTTTGACCCGTGGCAATTCCGCTATGCAAATGCCCTTGATATCGGCTCCATGCTTGCCCCCGGCCAGGTGCTGACCGCAAGTGTCGGTTTGAAAGAGACCCTGCTCGCCGTCAAGGATGCCTACGACAAGGCCCAATACAAAGGACTTGCCTGCGCGGTCAAGAACTGCGGCGTTGGTAACGGCATTCCGGAGCTGAGCCGGGTCAAGATCGAGATTCACGAGGGCGGCAGGATAGTCCTCCACCATGGCTGGACCGAAATGGGCCAGGGCGTGCACACCATTGCCCGCCAGGTTCTGTGCGAGGCCACCGGTATTGAGGACATTGACCTGATCACTCCCTTTGTCACCACCGGTTCCGGGGCCGTTGGCGGTCCGACCACGGCCAGCCGGGGCACCCTGCTCCTTGGCCGGGCCATTATCGAGGCGGCGGAAAAACTGAAAAAAGACCTTCAGGAACACTCCCTTGCCGAGCTTGCGGGCCGGGTATACGAGGGTGAATATCTCTGTGATTACACCCAGGCAGAGGGTGAGCCGGGCAAGATCATCTCCCATATTTCCTACGGCTATGCCACCAATCTCGCCATCCTTGATGAGGAGGGCAATCTGACAAAGATCATTGCCGCCCATGACGCGGGCAAGATCCTTAATCCCAAGCTCTTTGAAGGCCAGATCGAAGGCGGCGTGGCCATGGGCGTGGGCTATGCCCTCAGCGAAAAGGTTCCCCTTGAAGACGGTTACCTGCGCTCGGGCAAGTACCGGGCCCTTGGTCTGCCCAGGATCAATGATCTGCCTGAAATCGAGGTGATCGGGGTTGAATCCGATGATCCGGAAGGGCCGTTTGGCGCCAAGGGCGTGGGGGAAATCGGCTCCATTCCGACGGCCCCGGCCATTGCCAACGCCTTCTGTCATTTTGACGGCAAGAGGAGGTATTCCCTGCCGCTGGAAAGGCCTAAACCGAAAGAGGATTGATGCCATGACCATTTACCTGGAAAATATCCGCTATATCGATCCCGATACCCTTGCCATTTCCAGCACCCATCTTGCGGTTGAAGAAGGCGCAGACGGCGCGGTAACACCAATTGATGCCCTGCCGCCTGCTGCCGAGCGTAAGACGGAAGACCGGGTCATCGACTGCAAGGGACGTTTTGTGACCCGCGCCTTTGGCGGCGGCCACCACCATATCTATTCGGCCCTCTGCCGTGGCATGCCCGCGCCTCCCAGAGTTCCCACCAACTTTGTCGAGGTGCTGGAATATATCTGGTGGCGGGTGGACAGACGCCTTGACCATGACATGATCGAGGCAAGCGCCCTGGCCGCTGGTCTGCAGATGGCCCGGCGCGGGGTGACCTTCTGTATCGATCACCATGCCTCGCCCCTGCATGTGGAGGGCAGCCTGAAAACCATTGCCCGGGCCTTTGAACGCTGCGGTATCGGCCATCTCATGTGCCACGAGTCCTCTGACCGTAACGGTCCGGAGGCAGCGGAAAAAAGCCTGGCCGAGCACGAGTCCTACCTCTCTTCAGGCCGTGCCGGCCTCATCGGCCTGCATGCCTCGTTCACGGTGGGTGATGATCTTTTTACAAAATCGGTCGACCTGGCCCGCAAGTACAACACCGGCCTCCATATCCATGTGGCCGAAGATATTGCCGACCAGCGTCATTGTGAAGCAACCTATAATAAACGGGTGGCGGAGCGGCTGCAGGACCTGGGTGGTTTGAAAAGCCCCAGAACCATTCTCGGCCACTGCGTGCACTGCAATGACAGGGAGCGAAAAATCATTGCCGATTCCGGGGTCTGGGTGGTCTCCAACGTGGAGTCCAACCAGAACAACAATGTCGGCCTGACCGATTATAACTGGTTAGACAACATCATGCTCGGCACCGACGGCATGCATAACGATATGCTCCGTTCGGCCAAGGCGCACCATCTCTGCTGTTCCACCACCGGCGGTGTCGGCTACGATGAGGTGTACCGCCGCTTCCGTAATGTCCACAACTACCTCTCCCAGTTTCCCGGCATCGGCGACGGCGCAAACAACCTGGTCATCCTTGACTATGACACTCCCACCGAGCTGAGCGGCGACAACTTTTACGGCCATTTCCTGTTCGGCCTTGAAGCCCTGCACGTTGACACGGTTATCGCCCAGGGGAGGGTGATTATCGAAAACCGGAAATCCACCCTTGTCAACGAGGAGGAAATCCTTGGTTATGCCCGCGAGCAGGGGCTGCGGCTCTGGGAGGCGCTCAAACAGTAGCAATGAAGACCCTGGTGACAAACGGCGCGGTGGTAACGACCGCCGAAATCCTGCAAGCCGACATCCTGATTGCAGATGGCCGGATTGTTGCCGTTGGTCCCGGCCTTGACCAGGCGAGCGCGCAAAAGATCATCGACGCCTCCGGCTGTTACGTTATGGCCGGCGGTATCGATGTCCATACCCACTGCAACCTCACGGTCGGCGATCAAACCGTCAGTGACGGCTTTTTTCACGGGTCAGTGGCAGCGGCCCATGGCGGCACCACCTGTTTGGTCGAGCATCCGGGTTTTGGGCCCGCGGGTTGCGGCCTGCATCACCAGGTTGACCTGTACCGGCAGCAGGCCGATCCGGAGGTTGTCATTGATTATGGCCTGCATGCGGTTGCCCAGCACGTTGATGACCGGATACTTGCAGACATTGCCGAGCTGCCGCGGCGCGGTATTGCCAGCCTCAAGGTCTACCTGACCTACTCCGGCCGCCTGGAGGATGAGGCAATCATCGAGGTCCTGAAAGCGGCCCGGCGGGCAGGGGTGCTTGTCACCTTTCATGCGGAAAATCACGCCATTGTCTCGTCCCGGACCCGTGAGCTCCGGAGTTCGGACCAGCGGGCCGACAGCGCTGTTTTTCCGCAAAGCCGCCCCGATTATGCCGAGGCAGAGGCCATTAACCGGCTTATTGCCCTGGCCAGGGCCGCCGAAGAGGCGCCGATCTATATTGTCCACCTCTCCACCGCCGCCGGCCTTGCGATTATCCGAAAGGCAAAACAGCAGGGCCGGGAGATCTATGCCGAGACCTGTCCCCAGTATCTGCTGCTCACCGATGAGCGCTACCAGCAGCCGGACAACGGCGGCCTCCAGCACATCATGGCCCCGCCCCTTCGAAAGCAGGATGACTGTGAGGCCCTGTGGCAGGGGATTGCGGACAACACCATTGACGTGGTTGCCACCGATCACTGCTCATTTTCCCTTGCCCAAAAACTCAAAAGGGGGAAAAACGACGTTTTTGCCGCTCCGGGCGGCATTCCAGGCATAGAAACCAGGGTGCCGCTGCTCTTTTCAGAGGGGGTGCTGAAAAACCGTATTGACCTGCAAACCTTTACCCGGCTGATCGCCGCCAATCCGGCCCGCATCATGGGTCTGGCCCCGAAAAAGGGGGCCATCGCCGTTGGCGGCGACGCTG
>WFZC01000064.1 GCA_015489765.1 Desulfobulbaceae bacterium | reverse complement strand
GAACAAGATGGTCCATGATGTATTTTCTGCGGTCAGGGGTATTTTTGCCCATGTAAAACTTAAGCACCCGTCCCACCTCGGACAGGGAATCGATCCGCACCTGGCGGATACGCATATCCTTGCCGATAAACTGCTTGAACTCGGGCGGCGAAATTTCGCCCAATCCCTTAAAGCGGGTCACCTCAACCGATTTGGCGCTCGCCCGTCCCTTGAGCGTGCGGATGGCCTCTTCCTTTTCATCATCTGAATAACAGTAAACGGTTTTTCTGGTATTGCGAACGCGAAAAATCGGTGTTTCAAGGATGTGGACATGGCCAAGCTTGATTAACGGCTCAAAGTAATGGAGAAAAAAGGTGAGCAGCAGGTTGCGGATATGCAGGCCGTCCACATCGGCGTCCGTTGCCAGGATTATCTTGTCAAAGCGGAGGTCGGCAATGGAATTTTCCACGTTCAGGGCCCGCATCAGGGAATACATTTCATCGTTTTTATACAGAAGATCCAGGCGATGCCCAAATACATTCATGGGTTTGCCCTTTAAGGAAAAGACCGCCTGGGTCATGGGATCGCGGGAAGAGACAATGGAGCCGGCAGCGGACTGGCCCTCGGTGATAAAGACCATGTTTTCCCGGCCCTCGGGTGAGGGTTTTTTGCGGGTGGGATGGTATTTGCAATCCTTGAGCTGCGGAATCTTGAAGGCGACCTTTTTGGCCTTGGCCTTGGCCTCCTTGCGCACGGACTGCAGCTCCTTGCGCACCCGTTCGTTGCGCTGCACCTTGTCCATCAGGACATCGGCTGTTTCCGGGTATTTATATAAATGGGTGGCAACAGCCTCACGGATTGCATTAACTATCCATGCCCTGATCTCTGTATTTCCGAGTTTATTTTTGGTTTGCGATTCAAAAACAGGTTCCTGGACCTTGACGGCCAGGGTGCCGACAATGCCGTCGCGCACGTCTTTGCCGGTAAATTTTTTCCCGGAAAACTCGTTTACCCCCTTAAGGATCCCTTCACGAAAGGCAGAGAGATGGGTTCCGCCTTCTGAGGTGTAGGTGCCATTGACAAAGGAAAAATAAGTGTCGGAATAATCATCGGTATGGGTAAAGGCGAATTCCAAAGCCTTTTGGGCGCTGTGGATGGGCGGGTACAGACCCTTGCCGTCAAGTTCGCGGGCCAGCAGGTCAAGCAGGCCCTTTTCCGAGTAATACTTTTTATCGCCCAGGTAGAGACTAAGGCCGGCATTGAGATAGGCATATCGCCACAACCGCTGGTCAACATATTCAGGATCAAAGGCAAACCCGGGAAAGAGCTCCCTGTCGGGAAGAAATTCGATCAGGGTGCCGTTTTTTTCATCGGTCTCCCCTTCTTCCTCGCTGACCAGGCTGCCATATTCAAAAACAGCCTTTTTATACTGTCCCTCACGGAAGGCACAGACAACAAAACGCTCGGACAGGGCATTGACGGCCTTGGTGCCGACACCGTTTAAGCCAACGGAAAACTGAAACACATCGGTGTTGTATTTGGCGCCGGTATTGATAACGGAAACGCATTCCACCACCTTGCCCAGGGGAATACCCCGCCCATAGTCCCGGACACTGCAACGACCATCCTCATCCAGGCTGATATCAACCCTGGTGCCAAAGCCCATGATAAATTCATCAACGGCATTATCAATGACCTCTTTGAGCAGAATATAGATACCGTCATCGGGATGGGAACCGTTGCCGAGACGACCGATATACATGCCGGGCCGCTTGCGGATATGTTCAAGCGAACTCAGTGTCTTTATTTTTGATTCGTCGTATTGATGCGCGCTGGTCATAAGTCCCTGGTGTTTCTGGTCCTTTTGCAGAAAAGATTTTGCTGTTTGCAGGCAGAGCTCATGCCGCTCATGTGGGAATTGAAATATTATATCTTACCTGCAGGGACCAATGAAGTCAATGACACCGATGCCCGTGATTCATGGCCCAGGAAGAGAAAATTTGTATTTACATCGTGATTACAGGTTATTACCTGAGGCATCCTGTGCCGGTCAAGGCCAGGGCCGGTCTATTGTCCGGTCGAGTCGCCCCTGTTTGCCGCAGGGGACAAAGGGGAAAAAATTATTCCATCATATGGATACGTTCACAGTCCGGGCATATCCAGGTAGGACCATTAGATAATCCCCATTTGTTGTCGCTGAAACACTCGGGACAGATTTCAAAACCGCAGACACAGCTCCAGCAAAATGGTTTTTCCTGCCCGCAGCAGTGGCAGCGATAATTTTTGTTTTTCCCACGCCTGCGGCGTTTTCCTGTTATCGATTGTCTATCCATGATGTTTCAATCTCTTTCCTCTGGCTGCAGTTCCTGGTTCAGCCAATCCTGATAGGACGGGTTGACAGCCAGCACCGGAGTTGCCAGAATTTCCGGTACTTCATAGGGATGCAGCTCGGTAACGGCTTTTTCAAGGGCCGGAAACAGGTCTGCCCTGGTTTTCATCAGACAGAGATATTCAGGGCTGCTCTCGATCCTGCCCTGCCAGTGGTACATGGAATCGCATACAAGTATCTGCACGCAGGCAACAAAACGTTGTGCGAGTAGTTTGCGGGCCAGTCTTTCGGCCTTGTCCCTGCTGTCAATGGTTGTCGCCACCTGAATAAAATTATCCATCAACGTTTTTCTCCCTCTGCAAAAAAAAACCTTGTGCGCCCCTGAGGGCAGGATGATTTACGGCATATTCCATGGTAGCAGACCATAAATATTTCTCCAGCATATTTTTCCGGTCGATTTTTTTGGACCATTGGAATATTTTGTTTTTTCACAACCATGCTGGTTTCCATGTTCGTGCCATCACCTGGCTTGATTACAATACTTGGACTGTTTTAACGTCCGGCAACCAGGGATTTTATAAAAAAGATGCTTTTTGCCATTGATGTCGGCAACTCCCATACAGTTGCCGGAGTTTTTAAAAACAACGACCTTGTTGCCCACTGGCGGCTCAAGTCGGACCGGGACCGGACCGCCGATGAGCTGGCCATTCGCTACCATGCCCTGTTCCAGCTGGCCGGTATAAGCTCCGAGCAGATTAACGGCTTTATCCTCTCCTCGGTTGTCCCCTCCCTGGAAGCGGTCTGGATCAGCTATGCCGAAAAATACTATGCCGAGCAGCTCCGCTGCCGGCCCATTGTTGTCTCCCATCGCACCAATTCCGGTATAACTGTGCGGACCAAACATCCCCCGGAAGTGGGAGCGGACCGGATAGTCAACAGTGTGGCTGCCTGGGAAATGTATCACCGCAACCTCATTGTTGTTGATTTCGGCACTGCCATCACCTTTGACTGCGTCAACAATCAGGGCGAATATGTCGGCGGCACCATTCATCCGGGTATCGGCATTTCCCTGGATGCCCTGGCCGGTCGGACCGCCAAGCTGCCGCGGGTGTCCATTGACTGTCCGCCAAAACAGATCATCGGCACAACCACGGTATCTGCCATCCATTCCGGCATGTTGTATGGCTTTGCCGGCCTGGTCGACCGCATGGTTGACCTGCTCAGCCGGGAACTTGATCCGGAAGACGGGCAGCGGGTCAAGGTGGTTGCCACCGGCGGCATGGCCCGTCTTATCCAGCCCTATACCCGGACAATTACGGTCATCAACCCCCTGCTGACCCTGGAAGGACTCCTGTTGATTTATGAGAGAAACTGCAATGGTTGATCATCCCCTGCCCCTGTTGCCGCCCCCGGTTCAGCCAGGAGATACCATTGGCCTGTTTTGTCCGGCCGGACCGATACGCAATATGCAGGCCGTTGAACAGGGTATTGCCTGCCTGCAGAATTTGGGGTTCCGGGTAAAATGTAGCCGCAAGTTCAGGCAGGAAAGCGACCCAAATGTTTATCTTGCCGCCCCTGATGTTGACCGGTCCGGGGAGCTGCAACAGTTATGGCAGGATGACGAGGTTGCCGCCCTGATGGCTGTCCGTGGTGGATTCGGCTGCCTGCGCCTTCTGGAGCTGCTTGATTTCACTATGTTTCGTGACAATCCCAAGCTCATTATCGGTTTCAGCGACCTGACCGCCCTGCTGGCGGCGATCCATCGCAAGACCAGGCTGATCGGTCTGCATGGACCGGTTGTCTCCACCATTGCCTCCAGTGACCGGAGTTCCCGGCAATGCCTCCTGGCGCGCCTGACCGGTGATTTTTCCTCCTGTTCCGGCAACAGTACCATGAAAATTCTTCGTCAGGGAACAGTAACAGGCCCTCTGATAGTCGGCAACCTGACCACCCTGATCCATCTGATCGGTACGCCTTATGAACCTCAATTTGATGAGGCAATCCTGGTGCTGGAAGATACCGGAGAGTCCTTGTACAAGATAGACCGGATGTTGACCCAACTCGCCTTGGCAGGAAAATTCAAGCAACTGGCTGGCCTGATTATCGGCAGCTTTGATGCCGGCCAGGGGGCAGATTTTGATGAAGGTCAGCTTCAGTTGCTGCAAGAGCGGATTCTTGAGTTGACCGCTGAAAAAGGTTACCCTGTATGGAGCAATTTTCCCCTTGGTCATGGCATGCGTAATCATGCCCTGCCTTATGGCATGGTTGCCTCCATGGAAGCTGACGGAAGCCTTGGCCTGCACCCGGAGCTGGCATGCGGCATGGGGAAAAGGCAAAAATGATCAAACGGTACCTGCTCACCCTGATTGCCCTTTTTCTGCTGGTCATCGGCTACCTGTTGACCCTGCTGCCCCTGCAGATTGTCCGCTCCCACCTGAGCATGGCCGCCTATGGCAAGGCCCTGCTTGTCTGGGGAGTGTTGGTTGCGCTTTCCTTTGTGCCTGCGGTTTCGACAATCTTGAAGAAGATATGGTTTTTTCACGGCAAAGGAACACCGCTGCCGGCAAAAGAACTGCGCATTGCCCTGCTTGCCATCAATGAACTCAACATTCCCATACGGATCACTGAAAAGAGAAAACAGTTGGTGGCGCAATGGCGTTACGATGATCGAAAATGGTGTGAATATATGGTTGCCGCCCATGTATCAAGGCTCTATGAACTGCGCCTCAGGTTCAACGAAGCAACCCATACCGTCCATATGAGCGATCGCTATCGCAAGGTCAACTTTGACCTCTGTCCTGTACGGGTCAGAACAGGCCTTCTTGCCCTGCCCCGGCCGTGTTTTGGTCTGCAGCCGAAAAAGGCCATGACAATTGAACATTACGGCGACATGGCGCCATCTGATTTTTCCTTTCGGCCGGCTGAGATAAAATCACCCCTGCTCAACAGTATCCTGGCCCGGGGCTGGAACGTCCGGTTCACCCTGTTGTAGGGGTGCCCTAAATCTGCCACGCGTCCTTCATTTATATTGCGGGCTGATTTTGGGTACAATCCAGTCAACGGCAGCTGGTAAATCCTCGGCCACAAAATCCGGCTGTACCTGTTGGCCAGGGCCGATGTATTCCAGATCACCCCGGCCATAGCCGGTCAGCACCAGAATGGATCGTGCCCCGGCCATCCGGCCGCATTTCAGGTCTGACCAGCGGTCCCCCACCATAAACGAACTTGCCAAATCCAGGTTCAGGTCCCCGGCCGCCTGTTTGAGAAGGCCGATGTCCGGTTTTCTGCAGCCGCAGTTTTCCTTTTTATAGCGGACAACCTTTGCATCCGGATGGTGCGGACACCAGTATATCCCGTCGACATGGGCGCCGTGGGCGGCAAGTAATCGGGCCATTTTTTCATGCACCTGCTCCAGCAGCTCTTCCGGAAAATATCCCCGGCCAAGACCGGACTGATTACTAACCACAACCACCGGGACGCGCAGCCGGTTCAGCCTGGCAATGGCCTTGGCGGCCCCGTCAAGCAGTTGGAAGCGGGAGATATGGTTGATATAGCCCATCTGTTCATTGATGGTGCCGTCACGGTCAAGAAAGACGGCCGCCTTTTTGTTACCTGTCTTTTCCATAGTATTTTTCAAGTATCGTTCGTACCGCAGCGCATACCTCTTCTGCGGAGATCATTTCCATGCAGGCAAAATGTTTTTCCGGGCAATGGGTTTTCAGGCAGGGGCTGCACGGCAGGGACTTGCGAACCACAACCGCGCGTTTGGAGTAGGGACCGGTGGCAACATGATCGGTGGAGCCAAACAGGGCTACCAGGGGTGTATTGACGGCTGCTGCTACATGCATGAGCCCTGAATCATTGGTAACAAAGGCATCGCAGCAGGAAATATAGGCCATGGCCGTGCCAAGATCGGTCTTGCCGGTAAGATCCAAGAACCGTTTCCGGTCCGGCAATGGTTGCCGGATTACGGCTGCTGCCCGTAAGTCAGCCCTGGTGCCGAAAACAAGGATAAGGCATTTTGTCTGCTCATGCAGCATCTTGGCCAGCTCAGCAAATTTTTCCGCCGGCCATCGTTTGGCCGGCCCATAGGCGGCGCCCGGATTAAAACCGACCACCGGCACCCTGCCCCCGGCGCCAAAGGCCTGGGCAAGCGTCTGCCGTGCCCTGGCCAGTTTCTCCGGGGCGATAAACAGCTCCAGCTCGTTGGGGCCGGTGTTCAGACCAAGACCGGCCAGCATCTGCTGGTAGTAATGGAGCTGGTGTTTTTGGTCAATATCCACCGGTTTTTTTACCCCGTGGGTGAGCAGCATTCCCCGGCCGTCGGTGGTATAACCGCCCCGAGCCGGAATGCGGGCAATGGTGGTGATCAGGGCTGCCTCAAAGGCGTTCTGTAGCAGGATGGCTCCGTCAAATTTTTCCCGGCCAAGGTCCCGGGCCAGGAGCAGCTTGCCGGACAGCCCCCGGTGGCGGCCATCCCTGTCATAGATGAAAATTCGATCAATATGCGGACAGGAAGCAAATACATCACTTACCCAGGGCAGGGCCAGCAGGGTGATTTCAGTATCAGGGAAATTTTCTCCTATGGTCCGAATTGCCGGGGTGGTCATGATCGCATCCCCGATCCAGTTGGTGGAGCGGACAAGGAGTCTTGCCGGTTTGCTAGGAAAGTTCTGCATTTTTCTTGTTCCTTGTTCCGCTTCCTGGTGAAAACCTGGTAGCCGGCAATTTATTCCCCGTCCGTCCTGCTCTGCAACCGGTCAAGTCCGGCAGCGGCAAAGGTGATATCAGGGTCCAGGGACAGGGCGATTTGGTAGTTTTCCCGGGCCGCGTCTTCAAGGCCCGCCTTTTCCTGGTTCAGGGCCAGGTTGGCATAATCAATGGCTGATGCGGGATTGAGCTCCACCGCCCTTGTAAAATGAATGATCGCCTGATCAAATCGGTTCTGCCTGAAAAAACAGATCCCCAGGGTGTTGTGGATATCAGGCCGCCTCTCATCAAGGTCAAGCCCCTGTCTGAGTATGGCAACAGCCTCGTCATAGCGGCCAAGATCACGCAGACAGCTTCCCAGGTAGGAGTAGATATAGGGCAGGTCCTCTTCCAGGGGCCGCATGGTCAGGGACTGGACCAGATATTCACTGGCAGCCGTGCTGTCACCCTGTTCATACAGGAGTTGGCCCATGTAAAAGGGCAGATAATAGGCATCAGGCAGTTGTTTTTGCATGGTAGCCAGGCGACCGATAACCTGTTCCTCGGGCAGAAGCCGGGCCGCCAGCTTGGCGGCAAAAAGGGGCGCATTACCCCCGCTTGCCCGTTCCCGGAAATGGGCGCCCGGAATAATGGTATAGGCGGCGGGAATGTTCAGCCCAGGATGGGCGGTATCAATGACCAGCACCTCCATGTTGATACGGTCCAGGGCCTGGACACAGTTGATGATTTCCCGGTACATATCATCATCCTTGACGTCCGCCATGTCTGCCAATGCGATGTGATGCCGGCTGTCGATGATGTAGCGGACCTCGTCTAAACTGGTCGGTTTGGGCAGACCTGAGGCCACGTAATTTGCGTTGCTGTTGAAGTCTCCGGCCAGCTGGGCCACCTCTGTGAGGGCGCGGATCAGGGCCTTGTTGGCATCCGGGGTGGTGCCGGCGGTGAAGACAATCTCACTGGAATGGGGAAAGGTGGCCGGATCCCAGGCCAGGGCCGCCACGGTCGGGATACCGGTATCAAGGGAAAAATCGTTAAGATAGAGCTCTATTCCCTGGTTGGTGAATTTTTCAATGAGACCGCGGGCCACGGGATCGGTGACTGAATCAAGTGCAATGGCAGGCGTTGCCAGCCGGTCACGATTGACAACAGCGCAGACATGCCGCTCCACCACCTCGCTTATGCCCTGGAGAATGGCCTCCTCATAGGTATTGCCCGCAGAGGGGCCGTTAAACTCGTTGATGGCATAAAACCAGGAAAAGGGGACCAGGATGTCCGCTTCCCGGCTCAGGTTTCTGGCCCAGGTCCAGCGCAGGGGTATGTCTGCGAGTAGTTGTTCAAGCATGTCCGGCGAATGGGTCTGGTCATGGACCGACTGCAAAAGCACACCAGTATCAGGGACCGGGTAGCCCTGTTGGCGCATCTGTCCATAATCACCGACAATAAAGTTGTCCTCCTGTTGCAGAAAGCTGAAAAAACTGTACCGCTCGGCCAGTTCCATGCAGGCGCTGGCCCGGGACTGGGCCGGGGTCGATCCCTTGCCCATCTGTTTTTTGGTGCCGATGACATCCAGGGCGTCCCGGCCGCAGACACTGAAATAGACGGGGATATCAAGCCGACCATTGTCGATGCGCTTGACTTCCCGCAAAATATCAAGGCCGGCCTCTTCCAGTCTGCGCCTGAAACGGCGCACGGTCTCCTCCGGTGAACAGGCCTTGTCCTGATCAAAGGTATACTGTTTTTGACAAGGGTGAAGATGAATGATTTTTTTATTCATAAGGTTTGAGTTCAGCAGCGAGCGAACTTACAGTACTGAATTTTATTGTTCAAGCTCCGGGCCAATCTGTTGTGGCTGTACCTGAGAATACGGTCCGGTTATGTGGGTTAATCAAACTGCGCCGAAAGATTTCCCAGCCGTTGGAACCAGTGTTCGGACGGACAGGTGAGCACGAGACGCCGCTGTTCCTCTCCTAAAATATCAAGAGTAATCCGCAACGGTTGCGCCGGGGTCAGGGCGCCGAGCCTTTCAGGCCATTCCACCACGCACACCCCTTCCTCGGGCTCAAGATATTCAGCAAGACCTGCGCCTTCGATATCATCCTCGCCGGTCAGTCGATAACAGTCAATGTGGTACAGGGGACATCGGCCGGGATATTCATGCATCAGGGCAAAGGAGGGGCTGCTGATATAGTAATCCGCCGGTACCTCGAGGCCATGGCCAATGGCCTGGGTGAGAGTGGTTTTTCCGGCCCCGAGACCGCCGTAGAGAAGAAGGACATCGCCCGGCATGAGCAAAGCGCCCAGTTGGCGGCCAAATGTTGCCATTGTCTCCAGGCCGTCGATATCCAAAGTATACTGGCTGGTACGGGAATCAACCATGTTGGCCCGGTTTCCCGTCGGTGCCGGCATGTGTGTTGGGCAGGGTAAAGATAATTTCAGTTCCCTGGCCCGGGGCGGTATGCACAGCAATGGTGCCTGACATCATCTTTGCCCTCTCCGTCATGACCGTCAAACCTATCCCCCGTTCTTTTACCGGGATGGCAAGAACCTCCTTCTTGGAAAAGCCCCTGCCGTTGTCCTTGATGATGAGTATGGCACAGTCATCCTCCGGTTGAATGACCAGTTCAACCATGGTTGCCCCTGAATGTTTGCCGCAATTATTCAGGGCCTCCTGCAAAAGCCTGTAGATGTGAAGATGAAACCGCGGAGGAAATATGACTCCGGCAGCTGGCCCTTTGCGCAGACACTGGATATTGTAGAGATCGGTAAACTGATCGACAAGATATTCAATGGCTGAATCAAGGCCAAGGTCGTCGATAATAACAGGGCTGAGATTTTTTGACAGCCTGCGCACATTTTCAATGATTTCCGCAATAGCATTACGCAGTTCCTGCAAACGGATAACAAGCTCTTCCCGCGAGGACGGAGCAGCGCTTGCCTGCTCCTGTTCAATAACCCTGATCTGCAGCTTGAGGGCGGCAAGGGACTGGCCGAGCTCATCATGCAGTTCAAGGGCGATCCGCTTTTGTTCATCCTCACGGGCATGGAGCAGGTTACCTGAAAGGTTGCGCAACCTGGTCTCTGAATTGGTCAGCTGGATATTCGCCTCTTCAAGCAAGCGGTTTTTTTCGCGCAGGGCATCGGCGAGCTGCTGGTTTTCCCGGGTCAGACGCCAGGTCTGGGTTGCCTGTTCAAGGATCAGGCGCAGCTGGACGATGTCCCAGGGTTTAAGAACGTACTGGTAAATATGGCCCCTGTTGATTGCATCTATGATGTCAGAGACATCCACGTAGCCGGTGATAATAATCCGTACCGTATCCGGATGGCGGGCATAAATGGTGGAAAGAAGTTCAACACCGGTCATGCCGTCCATCCGCTGGTCGGAAATAACCACACTTATCTCTGGCTGGCGGTGAAAAATTTCCAGCGCCTCTTCCCCGGAGGTCGCGGTTATGATGTCATACTCCTCCTCAAAACTTAAGACAAAATGTTCGGTATTGACGGGATCGTCGTCAACAAAGAGAATTTTGTCTTTTTCCGCAAAAAAAACAGCTTGTTGATTATCGTTTTCCATGGCGATCGTCCGCAGCTATTTTCCGGCAGTAGGCGCTGTCCACCAGGTCCAGAGGAACTGATAGGGTGTATAATACAGGGGCAGTGTTTTTGGCTGCTTGAATATATTTCTGTAGGCAAGACGATGGGCGGCCAGATACCAGTTGGGAACCACATAATAGCCGTACCAGAGTACCCGGTCAAGGGCGTGGCAGGCCAGGACAAGATCATGCTGGGTTGCGGCATAGATGATTTTATCGACCAGGGCATCCACCACAGGGCTTGCCACCCCGGCAATATTCCGTGATCCCTGCCGATTGGCGGAAGAGGAGGACCAGTAATCACGCTGCTCGTTGCCGGGGGACTGGGACTGACCATAGACATTGACCACCATGTCAAAGTCGAATTTTTTTACCCGCTCCACATAGAGGGCGGCGTCAATGGTGCGATAGGTAGCCCTGATGCCGAGTTTACGCAGATTCTTGACAAAGGGCGCCATTACCCGCTCAAAAGACTGTGTGACAAGGAGAATTTCAAAAGAGAGTTTATGGCCGTCCGCATCCTGGAGAACGCCATCTTTCAGGCGCCACCCTGCTTTGGCGAGCAAGGTATGGGCAAGGCGCAGGTTTTTCCGCAGGCTGGAGGGCGGTTTGGTGGAAGGCGGTGTGAGCGGCGTGGTAAATACCTCGGGCGGCAGCTTGCTGCGGAAGGGCTCCAGCAGGGTGAGCTCTTCTCCCTTGGGGACCCCGGTCGCGGCCAGATAGGAGTTGGAGAAGTAGGAGTTGCAGCGTGTGTACTGGTTGAAAAACAGGGTGGTATTGGTCCATTCAAAGTCAAAGGCCAGTCCGATGGCACGGCGGACCACAGGGTCGCTGAAAATCTTTTTCCTGGTGTTGAAGACAAAGCCCTGCATGCCGGCATCGTTTTTATGGGGGAAACGTTTTTTGATCAGCTCACCATCAGCAAATTTTGGCCCGGTCATGTCCCGCTGCCACTGTTTGGCGATATTGACGTTCATAAAGTCGAATTCACCGGCCTTGAAGGCCTCAACGCTTATTATCTGGTCCTTGAAATACTTGATGGTGATGGTATCGAAGTTAAACATGCCACGGCGCACCGGCAGGTCCCTGGCCCAGTATTTTTTATTGCGGACATAGGTGATTGATTTGCCGGGATGGACTTCTTTGATCGTATAAGGGCCGGATCCGATCGGCGGCAGCATCACCTTTTGCGGGTCCGAGGGGTCAAAGCCGTTTTTTTCATAAAAGGCCTTGTTGAGGATGGGTAACTGGGCGGCAATGAGGTGCAATTCCCTGTTTGGCCGCCGGAAATGAAACCGTATTCTCTGCTTGTCCAGAATTTCAGCGCCGGAGATGTCCTGGAGATAGATCTGATAAAAGGGATGGGCCTGCCGTGATTTGAGGATGTCCAGGGAATACTTGACATCCTGGACCGTCACCGGGGTGCCGTCGGAAAACCTTGCCCGCCCATCAATGGTGAAGGTAACGGATTTTTTGTCCTTTGCCAGCCTGATATCGCGGGCAATCAGGCCATACTCGGCAAAGGGCTCGTCAAGACTCGGCACGGCAAGGGTTTCAAAGATAAAGGTGTCCAGGCCAAAGGGGGGCGTCCCTTTCAGGGTAAAGGGATTCATTTTGTCAAAACCGCCTAGATCGTGCAATACCAGGCGGCCGCCCTTGACCGCCGCAGGCGAGGTGTAGGCAAAACGGGTAAAAGTGGGCGGGTATTTCAGGGTGCCGTCAATGGAGACGCCATGGGCGGCCAGCAGTTGGCCGGGAGCAAGGAGAAGCAGGAAAAAAAGAATAGATATATAGTATTGCATGGGCCTGTATTTAAGGGTAAATTTCAATATACATCTTGCCGAGCTTTGGGGGCGAGGCCATCGTCTGTCGGCGAAAACTACGACATTTTAGGGCGTTAACCAGCAACCGCCCGTGGACATGGAGGTAACTTCTCATAATTGTAAACCTTTGTCATGGAAAATTTTCTCTGTCGGTGAAATTTTTTCAGCCCGTGAAAACAGCTTGCCGGGTGCTGAAAATCCTGGCGGCAGGGCGGAAAACAGGAACTGCCGCAGCCACAGGCCCCATATCCGCCGGCAAGGAAAAAGGCCGGCTTGGAAAAAAATTGACGGATGCCGGCCTTGGGTGTAGTCTCTGCTCCCCAATCCCATGCAGATAAGACAACACATTTAATCCCTGATTCCTGTTCAGGGACATTTTTTATTTTACGGAGGATATCATGGGCCAGACCATTGCCGAAAAAATATTTGCCGCCCATCTGCGCGATGAACCGACACCAGGTAACATGGTGCTGGGGATAGATGTGGTCATGTGCCACGAGATCACCACCCCCATCGCCATTGTCGACCTGATGGACAAGGGGATGGACCGGGTATTTGATCCCGACAAGATTAAAGCGGTCATTGACCATGTCACCCCGCCCAAGGATTCCAAAACTGCCACCCAGGCAAAGATCATGCGTGACTGGGCCAGGCGGCACGGGATCAAGGATTTTTTTGATATCGGCACAAACGGCGTCTGTCATGCCCTGTTTCCGGAAAAGGGGTTTATCCGCCCCGGCTACACCGTGATCATGGGCGATTCCCATACCTGTACCCACGGCGCATTCGGCGCCTTTGCCGCCGGTGTCGGCACCACGGATCTTGAGGTAGGCATCCTGAAGGGGGTCTGTGCCTTCAGAAAGCCCCGCTCCATGAAGATAGAGGTGGTCGGGGATATGCCAAAAGGCGTGAGCGCCAAGGACATTAT
>WFZC01000063.1 GCA_015489765.1 Desulfobulbaceae bacterium | reverse complement strand
TTTTTACGACGCCATCACAATTCGCACTTCCGATCACTTATTAGCAGGGAAAAGGTTACAAAAAGGTTACAGTTGTAGTTTTTTTGCAAAAAAGAACTTGATTACCACCAAAGCTCAGCAAAGTAGTATCAGGGATACCATCGCTCGGTATCCGCTACGGGATTTGACATAAAATTCACCTGTTGCACGGAAAGGTTCTCTATCCTTAACCTTACCAAGCGATGGTATCCCTCGTTTCTGAGGATTGATGGTAATCAGATAAAATTTTCAGGAGAATCGTCATGTTTTTCAAACAGTTTACAGTGCCGGGGATGGGGTGTCTTTCCTACCTCATAGGATGTCCAAAGGCCGGAGTTGCATGTGTGGTTGATCCAAAACGGGACGTGGATGACTATATCAAGGTTGCCCGCGAAAATAATTTAAAGATCACCCACATCTTTGAAACCCATGTCCATGCTGATCATATTTCCGGGAATATGGAGCTGAAGTCACGAACGGGAGCGGAAATCTGTATGGGGACGGGAACCCCTGCCACCTTTGCCTTCAAACCGGTTGCCGAGGGCGACATTTTTGAATTCGGCAGCGTCAAACTTGAGGCCCTCTCCACCCCGGGCCATACGCCCAACTCCATCTCGTTGCTGGTCACGGATACTGCGCGAAATGACAAACCATGGATGATACTGACCGGTGATTGCATGTTTGTCGGTGATGTCGGCAGACCGGACCTGGCAGGCAAAGAGCTGATCCAAGAGCAGGCGGAGAATCTCTACGACTCGCTGTTTAACAAGTTGACCAGGTTACCGGAAAGTATTGAAATCTTCCCTGCGCATGGGGAAGGATCGCTCTGTGGCAAAGGGATGAGTTCCAAATCAAGTTCCACGGTCGGATATGAAAAAGACAGCAATCCCATTTTCAAACTGAGCAAGAAAGAGTTTCTTCTGTCCATGACCGAAAGCTTTCCTGACCGCCCCAAAAGCTTTACCCATATTATTACAACCAACAAATCCGGCGTGCCGTTGCTTGATCGATGCCCCGTCGTACGGGACCTGACACCGCTGCAGGTCAAAAAAGAGCTCGACCGGGGCGTGGTCCTGCTCGACACCAGAGACACCGCCTCTTTTGGCGGAGTTCATGTTCCAGGCTCAATAAACATCGGTTTTGCCAAGCAGACCGCAAACTGGATAGGCATGGTCATTGAACCGGATGCTGAACTGATTCTGGTTGTCACAGGTGAAGAGGCATATAGCGAAATGCTCGTCGAATTGCACAGGATAGGATACGACAGGGTAATAGGGTATCTCTATGGCGGAATGACCAGCTGGCAGGAAGCCGGACTGCCTATTGAACAGCTCTGGCAGATTTCGGCCGCCCGGTTGCATGAAAAAATTACAACCGGCAACATCTCCCATTTCTTTGATGTACGATCAGATATTGAATGGAGCAGTGGCCATATTCAAGAAGCACAACACCTGCCACTTAATCAGCTGCTCAATAAAACTCCGGATATTCCCAAAGATGAAGAGGTAATAGTCACCTGCGGGGTCGGTTATCGCGGGAATATTGCCGCCAGTTATCTGCAATCGCAGGGTTTTCAGCATGTCCACAGTCTTGCCGGGGGCATAACGGCCTGGAAAAACAGCGGCTATGACCTGATAATCTGATGTACTACCCGGCCCCGGTGCAAAGGGGGCCGGGTATCCAACCCGAGTTCCACAATCACTAAAAATTCCACATATGATTACACCATTGCCTGCTATCTGCAGGCAATGGTGTGCCTTGAATTTTCCTCCATTTATAACAACAGGATAGCAGACAACCCACCCGTACTCAGGACTTGTTCCTTACCCCCGGACTGCTCTGCATTGTAGCGTCTGAGGCCTTTTGTATTGCCCGACAAGAGAGGCTTCTTACTTTTCATCATGGTGTGGGGAGACATCATCAACTCTACAGACCACCGCCCCCTGCTGACCGTTCAGCAGGGGTTCCATGCTCTTCAATAATGCCAACCTGTAAACGTTTATGAGGTCCGCCCACCTTATGGCGCCCAGGAACAATCTTCGTATTTTTTCGCATTAATTCACCATCTCTGCTTTCAGATCACTGAAAAAAATGAAAACTGTAACCTGGGTGGCAGAAAGAGTGGAATATTTCCTTTATTCTCCTTTCTGTATATTGCACTACTCCCTGTCGTTTCCGCCTTGCGCACACGATCAATTCAACATGGAGCCCGAACAATGGATACCGGAAAGATACGAATGGTTGATGGAAATGAAGCGGTGGCCTCGGTCGCTTACCGGACAAACGAACTGGCGGTCATCTACCCGATCACGCCCTCTTCTCCCATGGCCGAACATTTCGACGAATGGGCCACCGAAGGCAGGAAAAATATATGGGGCAATGTGGTTTCCATTACTGAAATGCAGGCCGAAGGCGGGGCAGCCGGTGCTGTCCACGGCGCCCTGCAGGTCGGCGCCCTGGCAACCACATTTACCGCCTCCCAGGGACTCCTTTTAATGATTCCCAACATGTACAAGATTGCCGGTGAACTATCACCGTTTGTGCAGCACGTCGCCTCCCGTTCCCTGGCCGCCAACGGCAGCTCTATCTTCGGGGACCATCTCGATGTCATGGCCTGCCGTCAGACCGGGTTTGCCATGCTGGCCTCCGGCTCGGTGCAGGAGGCACATGATTTCGCCTGTATTGCCCAGGCCGCAACCCTTGAAAGCCGGATTCCCTTTCAGCATTTCTTTGACGGCTTCCGCACCTCGCATGAGGTCTCCAAATTTACGGCGCTTGGCGATGATGATCTCCGCTTTATGATCAATGATGACCTGGTCAAGGCCCACCGGCAAAGGGCCTTAAGCCCGGAACGCCCGGTACTGCGGGGAAGCTGGCACAATCCGGACACCTATTTCCAGTCCCGGGAGGCAGCCAATGCCTACTACCTCGACTGTCCGGAGATTGTCGCCCGGGTCATGGACCGTTTTGCCGAGCAAACCGGCCGCCGGTATCATCTCTTTGATTATTATGGTGACCCGCAGGCAGAAAAAGTCGTTGTCCTGATGGGATCCGGGGCCCAGGTCGCCCGGGAAACCGTGGAATACCTGAACGCACAAGGCGACAAGGTCGGTGTCCTGATGGTTCGCCTGTTCCGGCCCTTTTCCGGCAGGGACTGCATCTCCGCCCTCCCCTCTTCGGTACGGAGAATCGCGGTTTTGGACCGGACCAAGGAACCGGGTTCCATAGGCGAACCGCTGTATCTTGATGTTTCAGCCGCCCTGCGCGAGATGGAGACGGCCGGCAGGTCTCCTTTTGCCGGACAGCCCTGTATCATCGGTGGCCGCTATGGACTGGGCAGCAAAGAATTCACCCCGGCCATGGTCAAGGCCGTTTTCGATGAACTTGATAAACCGACACCCAGGCACTCCTTCAGTGTCGGCATTGAGGATGACGTAACCAATGGTTCACTGCCCTATGACAGGGAGCTTGATATCGAACCCGATGACGTCCACCGGGCTGTGTTCTTCGGCCTTGGCGCTGACGGCACGGTTGGTGCCAATAAGAACTCCATCAAGATCATAGGCAACGAGACCGACTATTACGCCCAGGGATATTTCGAGTACGATTCCAAAAAATCCGGTTCCATGACCATCTCCCACCTGCGGTTCGGACCACGCCCCATCCGCTCCGCCTACCTTATCAAGCGAGCCGGATTTGTCGCCTGTCATCGCTTTGAATTTCTGGAAAAATATGATGTCCTCAAATATGCCGCTCCAGGCGCGGTCTTTCTACTCAATGCACCCTATGCTGCCGATGAGGTCTGGCAGCACCTGCCAGAAGAGGTGCAGACTGAACTGATTGCCAAAAAGATCAAATTCTATGTGATCAAAGCCAATGCGGTGGCCCAGGTCATCGGACTCGGGGTCCGCATCAACACGATCATGCAGACCTGTTTTTTTGCTCTCTCCAAAATCATTGATCCGGACCTGGCCATGACCAGAATCAAGGAGGCCATTGAAAAAACTTATGCCCACAAAGGCGAGGAGGTCGTCAAACTCAACTTTGCGGCAGTCGATGGCGCCCTGGACAACCTGCATGAAGTTCAGATCCCGGACAAGGTAACAAGCAGCCACGCCCGGCCGCCGATAGTCCCCGAT
>WFZC01000062.1 GCA_015489765.1 Desulfobulbaceae bacterium | reverse complement strand
GTCCCTTGATATGTATCGACCGTTGAAAAACGGTGTTATCAAAGAGGGAACGGCCAGAGACGAGGAGGCGGTCAAGGAGTTGATCCGTCACCTGATCACCCTTGTTCAGGACGACAAAGAAACGGACAAAATCAGGGCGGTTGTCGGTGTGCCGGCGGAATCGTTCAAGGTCAATAAAGTCGCCCTGAAAAAGGCCGTGGCTGAATTTGCCGAATCGCTTTTTGTCGTTTCCGAACCCTTTGCCGTGGCCTATGGCGTTGGCGCGCTGGATAACGCCCTGGTTATCGATATCGGCGCCGGAACCGTTGACTTCTGCATCATGCATGGAACCGTTCCCGCGGAAGAAGACCAGAGGACGGTACTCACGGCCGGAGATTATATTGACCAGCAGCTCTTTACCTTTCTTGAAGAACGGTATCCGGAAGCGGATTTTAACCTGAACATGATTCGACGGTTCAAGGAGCAGCACAGCTTTGTCGGAGAAGCGAAAAAGGAAGTTGAAGTGGAAATACCGGTTGAAGGCAAGTCAACAGTCCACAATATAACCGATGAGATCAAACGGGCCTGCGAAAGCATTCTGCCGGCGATTGTCGAGTCCACCCTGGAACTCATAGCCAAATTTGACCCGGAATACCAGGATGCCATACGGGAGAATATTATTCTGGCCGGTGGCGGTTCTCAGATAAGGGGACTGGCCGATTATCTGGAAACAACCATCGGCGAGTATGGCCCGACCAAGGTCAGGATGGTTGATGACCCTCTATTCAGCGGCGCCGACGGCGCCCTGGAGCTGGCGCGGGAGATGCCGGAGGATTACTGGACAGAGCTCTGATTTTTTCCAGTACTTCATCATTACCATTCCTATCCCGTAAGCTCTGCCAGGGCGGTCTGCAGGGAAACAAGCGGGCCGTGGCAGGACCGGGTCTCCTTATTGGCGGCCTGCTGTTCAATCATTGCCGCTGTCTGCGCATGTTCCGACAACCCTAAGTTAAGCAGATTGCCCTTGAGTCCGTGCGCAGCCTCGCGCAACAGTTCACTGTCCTCTGCCGCCAATGCCGCCAGGGCCTTGTCAAGATGCTCGGACAGGCTCCGGGCCGAGGTGACCAGTAATTGATCAACCTGCTCGGGTTGCAATTTGTAGGTGGCGCTCAAATGGGCCCGGACCCGGCTGCCGAGATCCTCTTTTATCCCTGGATCATCGGCCGCCGGAGATACCGGGTCATCGGCGGCGGGCGGAGCATCCGCCGACTTCCCTTTCCCCCCGAACCTCTGCAAGACCTCCACCACCTGTTCCGGCTGAAAGGGCTTGGTCAGGTATTCATCCATACCCGCATCCAGACACCTGGCCCGGTCGGAATCCATGGCATGGGCAGTCATGGCGATAATCGGCACATGCCCTCCGCCAAGCCGCTGCTGTAATTTTGTGAGAAGCTCACCGGTAAGCCGTGTCTCCGGCTGCCTGCCCTCTTCCACGGCCCGGATGACCCGGGTGGCTGTCACTCCATCCATCTCCGGCATCTGCACGTCCATCAGCACCACGTCAAAATCGGTATCGCTGAGCAGCTCCAGGGCCCGCAACCCATGTTCCGCCACCTGTACCTTCTGGCCGGACGATTCCAGAAGAATGGTCCCCAGCTCACGGTTGGCCTCGTTATCCTCTACCAACAGAACGCTCAAGCCGGTGACTTTGCTCCGCTGGTCCCTGTCAAGTTGACAGACCTTCAGTACCTTTTCCGTGGAGCAGGATGGCAGGGCTATGGTAAACGAAAAGGTAGAGCCAAGGCCTTCGGTGCTGGTCAGACTGATCTCGCCGCCCATGAGCTGGACCAGCTGTCGGGAAATGGCCAGGCCAAGGCCGGTACCGCCGTACCGTCTTGAGATGGAACTGTCAGCCTGCTGGAAGCTCTGAAAGAGCCGGCGCTGTTTGTCTTCCGGGATGCCGATGCCGGTATCGCTGACAGCAAAATGGAGGACGACCCGCTCCTCTGTTGACGTGTCCTCGTCCAGCGACACATGGATACCGACCTCTCCCTGGTCGGTGAACTTGATGCCGTTGCCCACCAGATTGATCAGGATCTGTCCCAATCGCACGGCATCACCGATAAAGGCATCGGGCACATTTTCGTCCCGGTCAATGAGCAGGGTCAGCTGTTTGTCCCTGGCCAGGCCGATCATGGTTGAGTAGACATTATCAAGCAGGGTCTCCAACAGAAAGGGCTGCTCTTCGAGCAGCAAC
>WFZC01000061.1 GCA_015489765.1 Desulfobulbaceae bacterium | reverse complement strand
GGGATTTACAGTGTATAAGACAGCATCGGGCCAGCTCGCGCAGGCCACCATAATCGGCGGCGTCCGGTTTGGCAAGCAGGCCGCACAGACTGTGTAGGGCAGGTTCAATGAAACGGAAAAAAAAGACCTTGCCCCGCTGGTTGCTTAAAAAGGCAAAAGCGCCGAGAATCTGGAGATTTCGCTGGAGCGCAAGCATTAGATATTCCCGCTCGAACCGCTCCCGGTCATAGGGAACAAACTGCTCCAGGATGGAAAAATAACAGTCCCGCAATGTTTTCCGCACCGGCGCGGACAGCCCCATATAGGGGTCGATGAGCAGGGAGGCCAGATCATAGGCCAGGGGCCCGAAACGGCCGCCCTGGTAATCGATAATCCGGACAGTGCCTTTGGTAATCATAATATTTCGACTCTGGAAATCCCGGTGCAGAAAAAAATCGGCGGGCGCCCGGGAGGCCCTGTCTGCCAGCAGAGCACATTCCTGTTCAATCTTCTGCCGATCAAAAGAGAGCCCGAAAAAATCCCGGCACAGGGCTTGCAAAAAATAGCCGGACTCGCGCTCTTGCATGAGGCATCGATCATATCGCGGCGTGTCCCAGCACCAGGACGGGGAAAAACCGTCCGCACCCCGAACCTGCATCCGGACAAGGACCTCTATCACCTTTTTATACCAATACAGCTGCTCCTGTTCCGGTGCCTGCGCCAATAGATCATGCAGCCTTTTATCTCCGAGATCTTCAACACACAAGCGGCCGCTGTCCGGGTCATAACCGTATATTTCCGGAACCGGGACGCCGCGAGCATGCAGATGTTGTCCTATTTGGCAGGCGGACCGGGCCTCGAGAAGACCGGATTCATCATCTTTTGGCGGCTGAATAAACAACAGCCGCCGGTTGTCCGGACCGATCAGACGGACAAAAATCCGCTGGGACCCATCCGGCGCTATTTCTTGCCGGCAAACAGTATCAGAAGGCCATTGGTCCGGCGACAGCCCGAAAAATTCAGCGGCGGCATCACGACATCTTTGCATATCGGTTCAGGTTTTGTTGGCGTTCATCCAATTCTTCTGCTATTTTGAAGGATTTTCACAAACCAATCCACCTTGAAAAACAAAAAATAATCACGAGGAGTATCATGCAGAAAAAGAGTATACTCGTATTGGCCTGCTGTTGTCTATTGCTTCCTGCCGCTGCTCTGGCCGGAGGCTATTCCATGAATCCGGGAAAATGGCAATTCACCACCACTGTCACTATGCCCATGCTGCCCGCCCCACAGGTCAGTACCAATACGGAGTGCGTCAGCAAGGAAGAGGCAGAGCGTGACCCCCTGGCAAACCTGGTCGATGTGGGAAACTGCACCATCACCAAAAAAGAGATGCATGGGGCAAATCTTGATTTTGAAATGGAATGCAACGAAAAGGGTATGACCAGCAAGGGAAAAGGACATTTCAGCGCTCACGGGAACACGGTCTCCGGCTCCATGGAAATGAGTATGGAGATGCCGAAGATGGAGGGAGCCCAGGGAATACCAGGTATGCCCACCGGCCCCATGAAGATAACAACCTCCTGGAAAGGAGAGCGCATCGGCGCCTGCGACTGACCGGCTGTCTGCCGGAACGTCCTCACCGGATGGTAACCAACCATGACACCGCTGGAACTCTATAAACACCTGCCGCAGACCAATTGCGGCAGGTGTTTGTTGCCATCCTGCCTGTCCTTTGCTGCCGCCATTGTTGCCGGCGGCAAAAAGATTTCGGACTGTCCATATATTTCAGAACAACAACAGGAACAACTCAGTGGTAGCCTGCAACCACGGGCCGCAACCGAACCTGACCAGGCACGGTTTATTGATCGGCTGGTAGAAAAAATCCGGACAACAGATTTTTCCAAAATTGCACCAATCATCGGCGCGACCTGCAGCAATGACGGCCTGGTGATCAACTCCCTGGGGAAAGATTTTGTTATTGACAGACAGGGCGGGCTGCACTCCGAATGTCATATCATCCCCTGGGTCAAGGCGCCAATGCTCTCCTATGTGACCAATACAATCCACCAGCAGATTACCGGCGAGTGGATTACCTTTCGTGAACTCAACGGGGGAATAGAATGGCAGGGACTGTTTACCAGCCGCTGCGAACGTCCCCTGCAGCGCCTTGCCGATGACCACCCTGCACTGCTTGGGGATATTATCGATCTCTTCATGGGCAGGCAGACCACAGCCTTTGATGCTGATATAGCATTGACCCTGTACCCTCTGCCCCATTTTCCCATTCTCATCTGTTATCAGGCGCCAGAGGAAGATCTGGAATCACAACTCACCATATTTTTTGATGCCTGCTGCGGAGTCAACCTGCATATTAAAGCCATCTACACCCTGTGCGCCGGGCTGGTGCATATGTTCGACAAAATATCAAAACTGCATATCTGATTTTTGCCTCTGATAAATTCCATCATCCCGCTCTAAAAAATGGATGCAGTGAGCTGGATATCATTGTATAAACCAGCATGGCTGGACCTGGTGAACGGAACGTAGTAAAAACTCCGGATTGACCAGCCCAACTACCAATGAAAATCCGACTCCAGTACGAGGAGCCATCTCCTCTGTAGGCTGTTTTCAGATCTACAACATACTTCTCTCATCTTTGCGCCCGTAGCTCAGCTGGATAGAGCACCGGCCTTCGAAGCCGGGTGCCGCAGGTTCGAATCCTGCCGGGCGCGCCATTTTTTCACCTGTAATCACGGGAGTACAACGTTCTGACACTATGCGTAAAAGATATTGCTCATTTTGGACAATTGACTGGCCCATCATTATGGTAAAACGGTAGTGGTTGCTGGATACCCAGATGTGATTTTCAGGATGAAATCGGTGTAAATGTCATAAAACATTACGCCGGGCATTACTTGCTTGAATCCAGAACTTTCTGAAAAGTCATCCAGGAAAAAAGTATGGCAAATTCATAAGTAATTTTACCGGGGTATATCCCGGCAAAACCGATAGACCCCTGCCGAAGATATAAGACCTGCCAGCCTTGACCCAAGGCAGACTTTGCTCACAACCCAGGGACGGCTTCAGCCGCCTTGTGGGAGACATTCCAGGTAAAATTACGCCTTTCTCAGGCGAATACCCCCCTGTAGGCATGTACAACATTTATATTATACATGCGTAACTTCTCAATAACTGATGGTAAGTTGCTGCTAATTATATGGATTCCGGCCAACAACCTGCCGGAATGACCCAGTTGCAGGCAATTCAGAGCGTCATCCCCGCATTCTGTTGGGCGGGGATCCAGACTTATATCACCACTGATTGAGAAGTTACATACAGGCAAGATAACCAAACAACATCACTGAATTTTCTTTTGGCCCACAGGAGCATGCCCCTGCGCTCTGGCTATTTCGATAATCGTCTCCAGACGGACAACTTGTTTATCCGAAAATCACCCACAAAGGTCATGGCTGCCCATGCCGGAGCCGGAGATTTCCATTGTTCGTTGTGGTTGGCCAATATGGTCCAGCCATGCTGGTTTATCCATTTGGCCGGTATATGATTCCAGCCGTTCTACGCTATTGTTCAAACGTTTCACTTCATCCGTGAGTTTGGGCAGTCAATCAACAGGTCTTTCCAGCTTCCCCTCAGGTTGTTTCCATGGATAATCGTTCCAGGGCCCTGTCCAGTCTGATCCTGGTGTTGCGCGTTTCCTCTATGACTTCTTTGACTTTTGCTGAAACAAGTTCCAGCAATTCTGATTCAGAGCCTGATCTCGATAAATGATGGAGTGATTTCCAGGTTATCTGATGAACACCCAACCATCGAAAGATTATCCACCCCCGTCCTGGGGCTCTGCCCCAGACCCCGAGGTTTTCAAGGCATAGAGGCTCCTCTGAGATATCAGTCCTCATAAAAACGGGGAGCCCGAAGACTCCCCTCGAAGACGATATCTCGTCGTCGCCTATCCGGTTATCCCTCGGCGAGTTGCTCCTCAGCAGAGCTCGCTTCCGTTTCCCCGGATCTCTTGCCCATGGCCGGCATGGGATATTTTCTTACTTCATCTTGATCCGGCTTTTCTTGATGCCGGGGCGTACAAATTAAGAAAGAGCTTTTCATCGAGTTGCCCCAGTTCCTTTTCCGCAGCTACGGTCAGCAGTTCCGCGGCCATGGTG
>WFZC01000060.1 GCA_015489765.1 Desulfobulbaceae bacterium | reverse complement strand
TGGTCAGTGGTACGGACCTTGTTGATGTGGAGGGAACATTTTCCATGATTACGGCCAATATCGTCCATGATGTTCTGGTGGCGATGGCGCCGCTTCTGCGGAAATTACTTGCCCCGGAGGGCAGAATCATTCTGGCGGGCATCCTTAAGGGGGAACAGGAGAAAAGCTGTATTCGAATTTACGAAGGGCTGGGGCTGCAGGTGCTTGCATCCATGCATGAAGACGAATGGGCCGCGCTTTTGTTGCAGCGGCCAACACGGTAACCGGCTATTGACCGGGTCGGCGAACAGGCCCGTTTTCGTCAGGCCTCCTGTTTTTCTGCAGGTAACGTGTCCGGGGATTGTTCGGTTTTTCTGTTTTTCTTTTCCAGCTTGCGCTGTCTTTTTTCTTCTTTCTTTTTTTTCTTTGCCAGTTCCCGTTGCCTTTTGGCATAGGAATAATTGTTTCTTGCCAAATTCGTCTCCTGTGTTGAACGTTGGTAAAGGGTCACGAAAAACCCCGCATAATGCGAGGTTTTTCGTGGGTATTGCGCCTGAACTATTGGGCAACAACGTTTTCAGCGGCCGGTCCTTTGGCGCCGTCAACGATGTCAAAGGTTACCCGTTGGCCTTCCTGCAGGCTTTTAAAGCCCTGGGCCTGGATTGCGGAATGATGGACGAAAACGTCCTTGCCGCCATCCTGCTCAATAAAACCAAAACCTTTTGAATCATTAAACCATTTTACTGTTCCTTCTGCCATTGTGTAGTACTCCTTGTTCCATGGTTTCTTTGTGAAACCATTATTAAAATAACCGGATTCCGGTTTGTGAAATCCGGCGTGCAGTCCTGCGACTGCGGTTCTGAACATGCCGTCAATACCAGGTATGATTTTTTATCGCCTGAGCGCAAATATCATCCTTGTATTTCAGCGGTTCATCCCATTATCATGCAACATTCCCGCTTGTACTTTTTAATAACGGGAAGATGAGGTATTTTTTCGCGCCGACCCTTTTCGTCCCCGGGTCGATGCCTTGTGACGTCGCGGCCCTCTGGAAGATGGGGACTTTCGGCTATTGCCTGACCGAGACGACGCTTGATCAAAGCCGCTGTCAAAATCGGCAAGGTTTTCCCGGCGGATTTTTTTATTCAGGCGGCGTTCAACGGCCTGTAACAGGCGGCCGTCATCTGCGGTGACAAAGGTCAGCGCCTCGCCTGTCTGCTCCGCCCTGCCCGTGCGTCCGGTCCTGTGGGTGTAGGCCTCGACGGTATCGGGAATATCGTAATTTACCACGTGGGAGATACCGGAAACATCAATGCCCCGGGCAGCTATATCGGTTGCAACCAGGATATTGAATTTTCCGGCCCGAAATCCGTTCATGGCTGTTTTACGTTGCGCCTGCGACATGTTCCCCTGCAGTGATGTCGCCCGGTAGCCGGCATTCTGCAGCTGCCTGGCCAGGTTTTTCGCTTTGTATTTTGTCCGGGTGAAGACCAGGGTGGTCGCCATGTCCCGTTCCTTGAGAATATTCTTCAACAGGGCCGTTTTGCGGTTCTGGGCAACACGAAACAGGACATGACTGATCGTCTCGGCCGGTTTTTCATGATCAACCTGAATGGTTACATGGTCGGTGAGGATATTTTCGACAAGATGCCGTATTTCTCCCGGCATGGTGGCCGAAAAAACCATGGACTGCCGTTTCTGCGGGACATGTTTCAATATGCGTCGGATATCGGGAAGAAACCCCTGGTCCAGCATCTGATCCGCCTCGTCGAGAATAAGTACTTCAACGGTGGAAAGGTTGATGGTCCTGCTGTTTATATGGTCGAGCAGGCGTCCCGGACAGGCAACGACGATTTCGACGCCGCGTCGCAATGTATGAATCTGGCCATTTTTGCTGACGCCACCGTAAACAGCGCAGCTCCTGATTCCTGTTGTGCCGGCCATTTGCCGGATATTTTCATGCACCTGTTCGGCAAGTTCCCTGGTTGGGGTGAGTATCAGTGCCCGTATTTTTTTGCGCGGCCCTTGCTGCAGATTCTGTAAAGTCGGCAAAACAAATGCCGCCGTTTTTCCCGTCCCGGTCTGGGCAAGTCCTAACAGGTCTTTTCCCTTGAGCAGATGCGGCATGGCCTGCTTTTGAATGGCCGTGGGGACGGTGTAACCGCATTTGGCGATAGCCTCTGCTATGGCCGGATGAAAATCAAATTGATGAAATGTCATGTAACTCCTTGAAATAAATCTTGAAAAATAGTGTCACCTTCCGCCTTAGACTTCGATTGAGTGAAGAAACGGTGATTGAAGGCCGAATTTTATTGTACCGGTCATTTACCGGATACATGCTGAACTGGTTTTCTATAATGGATATATGGTGTCCGCGAAGAGAAAGATACCTACGGAAATGGAAATCCGGTACCGCGTGTTTTCTTCTGTCGAATTGTACAATTAAAGACGTCCCGTCAGTGATTATTTATATATATCAACCTGATTGCACTCAATGGCCGGTCGTAGATCGTGCAATGCAACCGGTCGCGTTGCAGCTCAAGGTAAATCAACAATTTATCACAAGGTAGAGACTGAAGAAATTGCCGAAAAAAGTTCCGTTTTGCTGCTCCTTGATAAGTGATCAGCAGAAACTTTATTGGCATCCGAAAAACATGAAGGACAACCGGGACCCGACGGGTCGGGAAAGAAAGTGCTTTACTTAACTGGTAGTAGAAACAATTCACTATACAGGGTGTAATTTGTTTTGCAATAAAAAAATAAAAAAATATTCACTCCCTGTATCCAGAACAGCTGATTTTGGCATCAGACACCCGTAAATCTTTGGGTTCAAGAAATATATCATCTCTTTTTATTGGAAACTTTTCTAATAAATACACTCTGGTACAGAGCGGTTAGCTTGACATCCAAGGGCAAAAAAGATTGTTTTTTTGTTCCGGTTCGGTATAGATACAGGTACGTTATTTCAAGATTAGGGGTCCCGGGACCCTGCCACCACGAGAAAGGAGGACGTTATGTTGTTTCAGAAAAATCATCGCCCATTATCCGGCGGCCTGGCTCTTGCCATCGGTCTGCTGGCATGCCTCGCCCTGCCGGCCCTGGCCCTTGAAAAACAGTTGACAGTTGTAACCTCATACCCCAAAGATCTTACGATAGCCTTTAAAAAGGCCTTTGAAAAAAAATATCCCGATGTCAAAGTCGAAATGCTGAAGAAAAAGACCACGGCCGGGGTAAAATACATTCAGGAAACCGCATCCAATAACAACTCTGATCTGTTCTGGGCCTCGGCGCCAGACGCCTTTGAGGTTTTAAAGGGTGATGGACTGCTGCAGAAATACAAGGTCAAGGCAACGGGTATTCCGGAAAAAATAGGTTCCTATCCAATCAATGATCCGGATGGTTTTTATAAGGGGTTTGCCGGCTCCGGTTATGGTATTATGTGGAATACCCGCTATCTGAAGGCCAAACACCTGCCCGCGCCCAGGGAGTGGGAAGACCTGACCAAGGCGGTTTATTTCAATCATGTCGGCATGTCGGCCCCGTCCCGTTCCGGAACGACCCATCTTACCGTCGAAACCATTCTCCAGGGTGAAGGCTGGGAAAACGGCTGGAAGCTGATGAAGGAGATAGCCGGTAATTTCAATACCGTTACCGAACGCAGCTTTGGCGTGCCGGACGGTGTCAATTCCGGACAGTTCGGTATCGGCATTGTTATCGACTTTTTTGGTCTTTCATCCAAGGCGTCCGGTTTTCCCGTTGAATTTGTCTACCCAACAGTAACCACCCTGGTCCCGGCCAACATTGCCATGGTAAAGAATGCGCCCCACCCAGAGGCCGCGGCAGCATTTATCGAATTTCTTCTCTCGGAAGAGGGCCAGGAAATGCTGCTTGATCCAAAGATCATGCGTCTGCCGGTCCGGCCGGATGTCTATGCCAAGGCTCCCAAGGGTTTTCCCAACCCGTTTGTCGACAATTCCATCGGCTCCAAGGTGAAATTTGATGTCGTCAAATCAAAGAATCGCTACAATCTTGTCAATTCCATGTTTGATGTCATGATCACCTATCGTCTTGATGACCTGAAAAAGGCTACCAAGGCCGTACAGGATGCTGAAAAGGCGCTGGCAGGCAAGAAAAATCCGCAGGCTGAGCAGCTTATCGGCCAGGCCCGGGCCCTTATTGCCGCCGTACCCATTGATGAGGCCAAGTCTCTGGACAAGAAGTTCTCCACTATTTTCAAGAAGAAAAGGAAAAAGGCCACGGACAAGGTCACCGGTCGGCAGGCAGAGGTGGAACAGCAATGGGATGCCATGGTCAAGGCAAACTATGCCAAGGCGGTTGAGCTTGCCCACAAGGCCAAGTCCATGCTCTAATTCTTCGTTCCGGTAAAAATATCCCCGGAGAATTTCCTTCGGGGATTCTTTTTTACCTTAATCCTGAAGTTGTTCGGGCACCGGGAACGTTACGACAGGTGCAGGGAAGAACACGCATTTCGGCACAGGTGTACCGCGTTGCCAATCGAGTACGGAATTCGTGAATCCAATGCAGTAGATGTGCCTGTATCGGTGCTCTAATGCCGGACACATGCAGGATCAAGATTGTATTCCAGGCTCCGGATCCCATGTTGCGTCAGCGTTCCTCATACCTTGTTGCCTCGTCACTGGCCCTTTTCCTGCTGATTTTTCTTGTCATCCCTGTCGGCAAGGTCATCTACGTGGCGTTCCAGGACCCATCAACCGGCGCCCTGACCCTGATTAACTTTATAGATTTTTTCAAAACTTCCCTCTTTCAGGAGTCGTTTTTCAACTCGTTGTATGTGGCCGGCATGGCCGTTCTGATCGCCAGCCTGGTGTCCATGCCTCTGGCCTATTTTACCACCCGTTTTAATTTCGGCGGTTCGATACTCATCCAGACCCTCGGCATCGTGCCGCTGATCATGCCGCCCTTTGTCGGCGCAGTTGCCATGCAGCTGCTTTTTGGCAATAACGGTTCGGTCAACCTGCTGCTTGATCAATGGTTTGGCATCAATATTCCCTTCATGGAGGGATTAAACGGCGTGATCCTGGTGGAGTCGATTCATTATTTTCCCTTTATCCTGATCAATCTTTCGGCCTCGCTCAACAACATCGACAGGTCCATGGAAGAGGCGGCCCAGAATCTTGGTTCCAGCGGCATGCGGCTTTTTCGCCGCATCGTTCTTCCCCTGGCCCTGCCCGGTTATCTTGCCGGTGCATCGCTGGTGTTCCTCAAGGCCTTTGATGATCTGGGAACACCGCTCCTTCTCAATGTCAACAACATGCTGGCGCCCCAGGCCTACCTGCGCATATCCTCCATCGGCATCTCGGATCCCATGGGTTATGTTATCTCGGTGATCCTGGTTATCTTTTCCCTGTTTTCCCTTTGGGCCTCCATGCTGGCGTCAAGGGGCAAGGATTACAGCGGCGGCGGCAAAGGGGCAAGCGGTCTGCTGAAAAGGGATATGCGAGGCTGGGAAAAGGCAGGCGCCTATGCCCTGATCCTGCTGATTCTGGTGCTGGTGCTCTCGCCGCATATTGCCCTGCTGCTGCTCTCGTTTGGCACAATCTGGTCTTACAGTGTTCTGCCGGACGCCTTTACCATCGCCCATTATGTCGAGGTGTTCAACACCGCCAGGGGATATATAACAAATACTCTCCTGTATGCAGGCTTGGCCGCATCTTTTGATGTCGCCTTTTCCGTGGCCATTGCCTATGTCGTTTCCCGGACAACCGTTATCGGCAGGAAGTGGCTCGACTATACGGCCACCGGCGCCCTGGCCATTCCCGGCGTTGTTCTCGGTATCGGCTATCTGCGTACTTTTAATGATTTTAATGTTCCCTTTATCGGTAAACCTCTGGCCGGCTGGTGGGTCATTATCGTTATTGCCCTGGCCGTGCGGCGACTGCCCTATGCACTTCGTTCCTGCACCGCCGCCCTGCACCAGGTGTCCCTTTCTTTGGAAGAGGCGGCCGAAAATCTTGGAGCTGCCAGGCCGACCATAGTCCGAAAAATTGTGGTGCCGCTCATGGCCGGCGGCATCGTCGCCGGCTTTGTCACCAGCTTTGCCACCGCCGCTGTTGAACTGTCGGCAACGCTTATGCTGGTCACGTCTGAATCCGATGCCCCGCTTTCATACGGTATCTATGTGTTCATGCAGAGCGCCGCCGGTCGTGGCCCGGGGGCGGCCCTTGGTCTGATCGCTGTCGTGGTCGTTGCCCTTGGCAGTTATCTTGCCCATCATTTTATTGAACGAAATAAACGGATGCAGGTCACTGCACCAGGAAAGTAACGATGAGTTTAACTACCCAAGTCCAGCCGGTGCGGCTGAAAATCGAAGATGTCCATATTTCTTTTGGTCAAACCAAGGTACTTGAGGGCATACACCTGGACATAAAACCAGGAGAGTTTTTTTCCTTTCTGGGTCCCTCCGGTTCCGGGAAATCAACCCTTCTCCGGGCCATCGCCGGTTTTGGCCCGATGCCAAAGGGAAAGATATTGATTAACGATGAAGATATTATTCCTCTTTCTCCCTGGCAGCGTGATGTGGGCATGGTCTTTCAAAACTATGCCCTTTGGCCGCACCTGACAGTGCGCAAGAATGTGGCCTTTGGCCTTGAAGAGCGCCGGGTGCTGAAAGCGGAGATTGCCGCCCGGGTGGAAGAGGCCCTTGATATGGTCGGCCTTGCCCATCTTGCCGGACGCAGACCATCCCAGCTCTCCGGCGGACAGCAACAGCGGGTGGCCCTGGCCAGGACCATAGTTGTCCGGCCCCGTCTTTTGCTTCTCGATGAACCGCTTTCCAACCTGGATGCCAATCTTCGGGTACAGATGCGTGCCGATATCCGTAAATTGCAGCGTAAACTCAAATTAACAACTATTTTTGTTACCCATGATCAGGAAGAGGCCAATACCATATCCGATCGAATGGCGGTCCTTGACAAGGGTATTATCCAGCAGGTCGGCACCCCCATGGAGCTCTATGACTATCCAGTCAATCAATTTGTCGCCCATTTTCTCGGCACTACCAATATGATCGAAGGAAAGGTAAGCTCCAGGAACGGAAAAATAGTGTTTGCAGGCCGGGACGGACTTGTATTTTCCCTGCCCTCGCCGGTTGATGGCGATAAAGGTGCGGTGATATTCAGGCCGCAGACCGTTCTTGTGAATCCGGAATCGGCCCCGGATGCTGTTGTCAGGCTCCAGGGCATTGTCGAGTCCCTTGAATTTCTGGGTTCCACTGTCCGCTACAGGGTCAAGGTAAAAAACTCCTCCATTCTGGCCGAGGAAAATCACCAGCGCGGAAAGAAAATCTATCACGAAGGCGAGGAGGTACAACTCGTCATTCCCGAAAAGCAGATTCTTTTTATTCGTTCCTGATTTTTCCGTTTTCTTTTCCCTGTTCCGGGTAAAACAGAAAACCCGGCCTGGCCCTTGTCTTTTTATGCCCTGACGATATCCCCGGCAACCGGCTTCTTTTATTGAGCCGGTCATGGTCCCACCTTTTTTGTTCAGCCCCTTTGTCCGCCAATTGCATTACCTGAATAATGGGTGGAGCAACCCCACACAATAGCACTCCCGCTATTTGCTTTCCAACTCACCCAGCTGTTGAAAACCCATCTGAATAGCAGAAAAATGTTTTATTGCTGACAGCTTATGCCACAAGGTGGTGAAAACCCTTGGCTCGATTATTTTCTTATGTCAATATAAATGATATGTATATCAAAAATCCTTGATCCTTAGCTGCCGCTCAACTTCAAAACTATCTTTGTTTATGGCCGGTCCAGGTCATGTCATATGGTTTTTTCTCCGGAAAAAACTGTAACAAATCTCTTTTGCAACAGGGGGTGGAACATGAAAAACTGGTAATTCTTGGTGCTGGATGTGCGGGAACCATGGTCGCCAACAAGCTGCGCAAAAAGCTTGCCCAAAAGGAGTGGTCCATAACCATCATCGACAAGGATGATAAACATATCTACCAGCCCGGCCTGCTCTTTATCCCCTTTGCCATTTATCATGCCTGTGATCAGCGGTCTAAAAACCAGCCAAAAACATCGTTTTAAAACCAGCCGGTTGGCCAGCAGGACGCAGTTCGGCGTCTCGGGTTAAACGATAAACGGTTTTCCCTCCTGTCCTGCCCTGGGTTGTCTTT
>WFZC01000059.1 GCA_015489765.1 Desulfobulbaceae bacterium | reverse complement strand
TTCTCACCCCGGGGGGCGGCGGGTGCCGCCCCCCGGGGTGAGAATGGATCAGGCCCGGCTTAACGCCATGTTAATGGTATTTTCCAGGCCATTAAGGATAAGGGTCAGTCCGTGCGTGCCACGCTCGCTGAGGCCGGGGCCGAGGTCGCTGCCAATGGCAGGGGAGACCTCGGCCAGGAAACGGATCACGCAGGCCGCATTATCAAGGAGGTCGACCTGGGGCGATCCCGGATCATCGGCAAAGACCGGTGGCGCTGTCCCGGCGGCCATCAGTGGGCCTCCTGGCCAAACAGCGGCAGCTGCATCCCGCCGGTCTCACGCCTGGAGCGCGGCGCACTGCGGCCGGTATCGCACCGGGGCGTGATATCCACCCCGGCCTCGCCCAGGAGCCTGGACCACTTGTGGGCAGTGCTGGCGCAGACCCTGAGCAGGGTGGCGCATTTTTCATAGGACAGCCCCATGCGGCGATACTTGACCAGGTCCGGGATAAACGATGTCGTGTAGCCGCTGCGGCAGGCCCTGGCCACGATATCCAGGACCCCCTCGACACGGTCCATGGCAGCCTGCCCGGACAGCAGCTCGCGCTCCATCCGGTCAAAGGCCTCGATATAGGCGATCTTGAAGGCCATGGCCCGGGCGCCGCGGTAGCCCATGACCAGGAGCACGAACCCCTTGCGGGTCATCTCGATGGCGGGTTTTTCCCTGCCCATCTGGTCCACATAAGAGATGGGTCCAAAATTGGACCGATTGAATTCCTTCGGAACTTCAAGGTCAAGGATGTCGCGGAGCACATGCTTGTGCTGCTTGTGGAAGTGCTTGGCCACGGCCAGGGAACTGACCACCGGCTGCCCCTTGCTGTTGATGGTGATGGTGGTGTCGATCGACTCCTGGATTGCTTTGTCAGAATACATGACATGCCTCCTCTGACTGGAATTGGAAATTCCCCACCCCGCGCTTGCAAACGCAAAAAGGGCGGACCATGCGGGTTGCAAGACCGGGTCAGAGGAACCGGCGGGCACGAGGCCCCCCGCACGGCCCGCCCAGCTCGAGCGATGCCATGCATTGGACAGAAAAAAACCGCCACAAGTGGCGGTCTGTCCGCCTCTGAACTTCGGGCTTGCAAACCCGGCCGCGGATTTTGCCGCGACAGGGACATGATAGCCCGAAGCCCGGGCGGTTGTCAATGTGTTTTGATCACGGCATTCTTTTTCGCTTCACTGCCTCATCCCCTCCGATAAGGCGCACGAGTTGTTCAAGATTTTTGTTTATTGCGAGGACCTCATTGCGTATCTGCATGACCCAGAATGGGATGAAGATAGTCAGGACCAAGGATGTGATGAGGAAAACGCCCATAATCCCGAGCAATATCGATATCATTTGCGATGTGAGTTGTGGCATTGTCCCCTCCGGTTTCATCAGCCAATGATCTGGCTCTCTCTGTTTGAGCCGGATAATGGCCTATCCGCCGGAGGTGTCCCCCCGCCGATCCTGATCAGCTCATCTAATTTCCTGTTGGTGGCAATTATCTCGTTCCTGATCCTCAGCACCCAAAACGGGATAAAGAGCGACATGATGCCAACGACAACCAGGAACAGATAAAAAATGATAAATATTCCAGACCCTGCCTGCATAATAACCCCTCCTTTTTTCTATGGTTTCGCCATTATTGGCCAGCCGGGGCAGCCCTCGGCCCTATTTTCCATGTCTCGACATCCACTGTCAAGGGAAAGGTGGGGACAGAGAGGACAGGCCGCCGCAAGCCGCTGTTTCACCTGGCGTCATTTTTTTAACGGTTGACAACCGCAAGGGGCGATGGTAGAAAAATCGAAGGTTAACGTCCCATTTCCTCGAAAAATTCGGCCCGTGGTCATGGGCTGCCTCACTTGGTGTCCACGGGCGGCGGCTGCATCTTGCCGCTCCATCGACCTTGAACGGTTCATAAACTGTATTAAAATATAGAGTAGAGGGTGCCTTTTTCATCCAAAGACATTGTCAATGTCCTGGCGCGCCTGGGCTTGGTCAAGGGCACCTTTGTTCTCTTTTTTTTTATGGCCCATGGCTGGATCTACAGCCTTTATCGGGGTCGGTTGAAGGACCGGCAAAGGGAAATCAACCGCCTGGCCCGGGAAAACCGGGAATACCGGGACCGCTTTCTGGTATTGATGGACAGGCGCCACGATATCCGTCCGGAAGACTTGGAAAGAGGCAGTCTCCATCTACCGAGGGAGGCAGAAGGAGGTGAGTGATATGTTTTTCTATCTGCTTTTTGTTCCGAGCGCCCTGCTTTCCATCGTGATGATTGCCTACTTGAGAGGACTGAAAAAGCACGACACCATCCTCTACTCGCTGTGTCAGTGCCGCAGGGATATTATCCAGTTCCTGTGGGAAAACCGGGAAACCCTCACTAGGGAAGAATATCTGGCCGTGCGCAAGCTGCTGGTTACCATGAATCATGTGATCAACAGGTATAACTCCCATAAAACCATCATCTTCAATTTGCGTAAGCTCGTCGAGCGGGCCCGTAAGATCGAATCCTTTTCGAGGCAGCCCATGTCCCTGCCCGACAACGAAGAGATCAAGTGTTTGTATTTCTGCTCGTTTTTGGCGTATTGTCAGGGATTTCTCGCTTATACCCCATTGATTCGGTCCGAGTTGGCCGTTCGTGTTGTTGCCAGGTTGCTCGATGCTGTCCTGAGGGTGAAACTTGGCAAAATCAGTTCCAGAATTGGCCACATGGTCCAAGCTGGCCGTCGCAACACCGCCATCATCATCGATGTTCACCGGAATATGCGGGAAGCCGAAATGGCCGAATGCCGCATCGCCGTCGAACCGCGGCACACCTGAAACTGACAGGTTACCATCGTTGTGCTGGGTGGGCGTCTCGGGAAAAACATCCCGAGACGCCTATTTTTTTCGATCTCATCCCTGTACGCCTTTCATGGCGGTTAATTTCCGTTTGAATGGGGATGAAACAGCTCCATCTGCCGACTGTCCCTGACATCCCGGGCCGAGCCGAGGATATCCCATACCCACCGCTCGCCCAGGTTCTATTACCCATGTCCGCCCGGAGCAAAATCATGCGCTTGTTTATTGTCTTCTTTTGCCTGATCATCGGCATTGCCACTGCCAAACCAGCCGCCTGCAGCAATGGTTCAATGCTCATATACATGCCGGCCATACTTGCCGGACATGGACACCGGGAGCCGCAACAGCCACCTCCATCGACAAAACCAGGGGTCTTTCTCCTCGATAACTATTCTTCCTATACCGACAGCATTAACTACCTGCACATTGTGGGTGAAATTTGGAACAATACCTCTGATGTGATCCGCTTTGTGAGGATCTCTGCGAACCTGTTTAACAGTAGCGGC
>WFZC01000058.1 GCA_015489765.1 Desulfobulbaceae bacterium | reverse complement strand
CTGCCGGAATGACCCAGTTGCAGGCAATTCAGAGCGTCATCCCCGCAGTCTGTTGGGCGGGGATCCAGACTTATATCACCACTTATTGAGAAGTTACTGTTTTTTAGCGTAACCTGTTGATTTTCATGGTTTGTTGTGCCGCCAAGGCATGCTGGTTTATCCGAAAATAGCCCGCGTAGCTGAGTCATATCAGACTATTTTCATCATTCGTTGTGGTTGGCCAATCTGGTCCAGCCATGCTGGTTTTTTATGAATACCACCAAGGCGAGCTTTGCCCGCAACCCAATAAATCGCAGGAGATACGGCCTTGAATATTTTCGGTCGGCGGTTACAGGCAGGTGGGTATCGGCAGACGACAGAGGTTACAATTTTTTCAGGAGTTGCGCTACTTTTTCCCCGCATCGCCGGCCCTTGCAGGATCCGCCGCCGATCCCGGTGGCCCGGGCGATTTTTTCATAGGTGTCGGCACCGTTTTCAATGGCCTCGATCAGGCGGATGAGCCTGATCCCCTTGCAGATGCACCCCGGCTTGAGGCGGGCCAGTGTTTTTTCATCGGGCTGCATGGTTTTTTTTATCTTCCGGATGCAGTTGTCTGAAAATATTTTCGGCAAGGACAGGCCCGATACCGGGGACCGTTGCCAGCTCGTCAACAGTTGCCGATTGGATACGTTTGTAACTGCCAAGGGTTTTGAGGAGCGCCTTTTTCCGTTGCGCCCCGATGCCGGTGACCTTGTCCAGGGGTGAGCGCAGGGTATTGGCGGTGCGAAGACGACGGTGAAAGGTGATGCCGAAGCGATGGGATTCATCCCGGATGCGCATCAGGTAGAGCAGGGCAGGGGCATGGGCCGGCAGGAAAATCGGATTTTTCCGGCCGGGCCGGAACAGTTTTTCTCCTTCATCCTGTTTTTCCTTGGCAATGGCAACCAGGTCGATCAGCTCCAGCAGGTCAAAGTCGGCCAGCACCTCCACCCCGATGGAGAGCTGCCCCTTGCCGCCGTCGAGCAGGAGCATGTCGGGCAGGTTGTTTTTGGCCAGGCCGGTTTCCATGCGCCGCTTAAGGACTTCGCGCATCATGGCATAGTCATCAGGTTCATCCCTGCCAGTGATTCTGTAATGACGGTAGCCCCGCTTTTCAGGTTCCCCCCGGACAAAGCAGACCAGTGATCCCACGGCCTGCCTGCCGCCGAGGTTAGAGATATCAAGGCATTCTATCCGGTCGGGGGAATTGCGCAATCGCAACTTGCGGACCAGGGTTTTGGTCATTATCCGCCAGGCCTTGGCCTTTTTGCTTTCTTTGGAAAAGACCTGCTCCGCATTGGCGGCGGCCATGCGCATGAGCTGTATCCGTTTGCCGCGTTTCGGCACCCTGATCCTGACCGGTCCTCCCCGGAGCTCGCTGAGCTGTTCGCGGATAAGCGTCTCGTTGTCAATGGCAAGGGGCAGCATCAGTTCCCGGGGCGGATGCCTGCGGCTGGAGTAGTAGAGCATAAGAGTCTGGCTCAATATGCGGCTATCGTCGCCGATGGGGTCGGCAATGAAAAAATTCTGGGAACCGGTGATCATGCCGGCCCGGACAAAGAGCAGGGCAATGGCCACCGAGGCGCCGTTGCGGGCAAGACCGAAGACATCCTGATCAAGCCCGTGTTCGGCGGCGATTACCTGGTGTTCCAGGGTCCGCTGCAGGGCTATGACCCGGTCACGCAGCAGGGCGGCTTCTTCAAAGGCCAGCTCGGCCGCGGCCCTGTGCATCTTCTTCTCCAGGTTTGCGATAATGTCCCGGTTCTTGCCCTCAAGAAAAAGGATAATCTCCCCGACCATGGCCATGTACTCACTGTGGTCAACCAGCTCTGCGCAGGGGGCAAGGCATCTTCCCATCTGGTAGTTGAGGCACGGGCGTTCACGTTTGCGGATCGTTTTGCAGCGCCTGAGCGGAAACATGGAAAAGAGCAGTTTCAGGGTAGTCCGCATGCCGCTTGACGAGGCAAAGGGACCGAAGTAGCGGCTGCCGTCCCTGATCCGCCTGCGGGTGACCAGCACCCGGGGCCATTTTTCCTTGATCGTCACCTTGATCAGGGGATAGTTTTTGTCGTCCCTGAGAATGACATTGTAGCGGGGCCGGTGTTTTTTGATCAGGGATGCCTCGAGGATCAGGGCCTCTTTTTCCGTGGTGGTGAGAATGGTATCCACCTTGCGGACGTGGCTGAGCATGACCCCGGTCTTTGAGTGCGAAGGTCCTGAAAAATGGGCATACTGGGCCAGCCGTTTGCGAAGATCGGCGGCCTTGCCCACATACAGGACCTCTCTTTTTCCCTGCATCAGATACACGCCCGGCCCGTGGCTGACCGTGGTGAGAAAGGCGGCGTCCAGGGCGCTGGCCGGGGATTGCTGTTTACTGGTCATGCGGTTATCATTTCCCGGGGCTGAACGGCGCCGTCGGGAAAGGCGGCCAGAAACAGCTCCCTGGTATAGGGGTCTTCCGGAGCGGCGAACAGCCGGTCGCACGGTCCGTGTTCCACGATCCTGCCATGGCGCATAACCGCGATGGTGTCCGCCAGGGAGCGGATCACCCGCAGGTCATGGGTGATGAAGATATAGGTCATGTTGTGGCGGGTCTGCAGCCGCCTGAGCAGGTCGATTACCTGGGCCTGGATGGTCATGTCCAGGGCGCTGGTCGGCTCATCGAGAATCAGCAGCCTGGGCCGCAGGACAAGGGCCCTGGCAATGGCGATGCGCTGGCGTTGGCCCCCGGAAAATTCATGGGGAAAGCGGGCCGCCATATCCGGTTCAAGCTCCACCTCTTCCAGGACCCGGGCCACGAGCGCTTTTCGTTCCTGTTTGCTGCCGATTTTATGCACTTTCAGGCCTTCGCCGATGATCTGTTCCACCGACAGCCTGGGTGACAGGGAGGAAAAGGGGTCCTGGAAGACAATCTGCAGCTCTTTGCGCAGCGGCCGCATCCCGGAGCCGGTGAGGGTGGCGAGATCAATGGTGGCATCTCCCCTGTGGTACAGGATTTTGCCCCGGCAGGAGATAAGGCGAAGCACGCACAGGGCCAGGGTGCTTTTGCCGGAACCCGATTCACCGACCACGCCCAGGGTGGTGCCCTCGGCAATTTTCAGGCTGACACCGTCCACGGCCTTGAGGACATTTTTTTTGCCCCTGGAAAACAGCCCTTTTCCCCTGGACAGGGTAAAACGGCAATGGATGTCCCGCAGGTCGAGAATGGTGGGGCCACCAGGGCGCGGCGTGTTTGTGGTATCGGGCAGGGAGGTGAGCAGGTGGTTGGTATATGGATCTTCCGGGTTCTGGAAAATCTTTGTCACCTTCCCCTGTTCGACAATCCGGCCCTGGTACATGATGGAAACCGAATCGGCAATCCGTTTGACCATGGGCAGGTCATGGGTGATCAGCAGGATACTCATGTGGTATTCAGCCTGAATGTCCATGAGCAGGTCAAGGATCTGGCGCTGGATGGTGACATCAAGGGCGGTGGTCGGCTCGTCGGCAATCAGCAGCTTCGGCCTGCAGGCCAGGGCCATGGCGATCATGATCCGTTGCCGCTGGCCACCGGAGAGCTGATGCGGGTAGGCGTTCATCCGGTATTCAGGTTCCCTGATGCCGCAGCGCCTGAGAAGCTGCAGCCCCTGCTCCCATGCCTCGTCCCTGCTCATCCTGCGATGCAGAAGCAGCGGTTCCAGCAACTGGTTGGAGATGGTGTACACCGGGTTGAGCGAGGTCATGGGCTCCTGGAAGACCATGGCGATATCATTGCCCCGGATACGGCGCACCTCATCCATGGGGAGCTTGAGAATGTCACGGCCGGCAAATACCACCCTGCCGCTGGTCGTGATGCGGCTGGTCTCTTCAAGAAGACGGAGGATGGTCATGGCGGTCACGGATTTGCCGGATCCGGATTCTCCGACCAGGGCATGGGTTTGGCCTGGATCTATTTGAAAAGAAACCCGGCGCAGTACCTCCTTTGCCCCGTCCGGTTCCTGATCGGAGAGGAAGGAAAGGCAGAGCCTGTCAAGGGTGAGTAATGGATCCATGGGAAAATATTTGTACGGTCATGGAAAATGATGGTCATGGAAAACCGGACACGCAACGCAGCAGGCCCGAGTTTTTTCCTGTCCGTCACAGACTACTCCATGACCAGAGCGCGGGCAACCTGAAGATTGCGGCCAACAGTGAAAAGAGGAAACTGTAACTTGAAATAGGAGAACAAATTGAATAGCATGTTTTCCTGTCATAATCCATCATGGATTCTTACCATGTGCTAATTATTTCAAAGATGAGAAACTTCCGGATTTGATGCCCACAACAGTACTGCTTGACAAAAAACACTTCAACAACCGGTTGCAGCACCCGTTCATAGCGGTTGTGTCCCTTTGCCTATCATGAAATGGAGTCCGCGCGTCGAAAACCGCCTTGTTGATGTGGCAAAGTTTGTTGTTGTTCTGACGGCCTGCGCCTATCTGCTCCTGCGCGGCAGCGCCGGGATCGGCTACAACTGGCAGTGGCAAACCATCCCTTCCTACCTGCTGACGGTTGACGGGGGACATCTGCGGCCGGGGCCGCTGTTGCGGGGCTTGCTGGTCACCCTGGAAATAACCTTTTTCAGCCTGCTGCTTTCCGCCCTTATCGGCCTTGGCGTTGCCCTGCTTCGCCTTTCCGGGTCCTTTGTCGGTCGTCTGCTGGCCAGGGTCTACCTGGAAACCATCCGCAATACCCCGCTTCTCGTGCAGATATTTTTTCTCTATTTTGTCATGGCGCCCATTCTCGACATCGGCCGTTTTGCCACCGGTGTGCTGGCGCTCAGTCTGTTTGAAGGGGCCTATGCCTCGGAGATCATCCGGGCCGGCATCGTGGCCGTGCCCATTGGCCAGTGGGAAGCCGCCCATGCCCTTGGCCTGCGGAGTTTTGATACCTACCGGGCCGTGATCATCCCCCAGGCCATGCGGCGTATACTGCCGCCCCTGACCAGCCAGGCCGTCTCGCTGCTCAAGGATTCCGCCCTGGTCAGCACCATTGCCGTCTATGAACTCACCATGGAGGGGCGAACGATTATTGCCGAGACCTTTCTTACATTTGAGGTCTGGTTCACGGTGGCGGCCATCTATCTTGTGGTGGCGCTTTTCCTCTCTTTTGTCGCCGATCAGGCCGGAAAATATCTGCGGATTTCATGAACGACCAGGCAAAACAGGAGAGTAACTCTCCCATTATCGATGTTCGGAGAATAGAGAAAATTTTTCCCGGACCGGTTGTCGCGCTCAGGGATTTCTTCATCACGGTCGAGCGGGGCGAGGTGCTGGTTATTATCGGGCCGTCCGGGTCAGGGAAGTCGACATTTCTGCGCTGTTTAAACGGCCTTGAAGAGATCGATGCCGGTACCATCCGCATCGATGGTATTTCCCTGGATGAAAACGAGGCCAACAGACTGGCCATCAGGCGAAAGATCGGCATGGTCTTTCAGTCCTTTAATCTCTTTCCTCATCTCACGGTGCTTGGGAATGTGGACTTGGCCCAGCGGCTGGTCCAGAAAAAAAGCCGCAGGCAGGCAGCGGAGTTTTCCCGCCGCCTGCTTGAGCAGGTGGGACTTGCCGACATGGAAGACAGGTACCCGCATCAGCTCAGCGGCGGCCAGCAGCAGCGGGTGGCCATTGCCCGGGCCCTGGCCATGATGCCGAAAATCATGCTCTTTGACGAGGCTACCTCGGCTCTTGATCCGGAGATGATCGGCGAGGTACTGGATGTGATGCGACAGCTTGCCAGGGACGGGATGACCATGGTCGTGGTCACCCATGAAATGGGGTTTGCCAGGGAGGTAAGTGACCGGATTCTGTTTATGGACAAGGGGCGTCTCGTCGAGGAAGGGGAGAGCCAAACCTTTTTTCGCAATCCGAGGCACGCCCGCACCAGGGAATTTTTACAACAGATTTTGTAAGGAAATTCCATGTAATCCGACCGATATGCATGGAATCTTTTTATGAGGAAGGTCGGTGCTCGTATAAATCAGGGCTCTTAAAAAAAATAATGAATAAAACACACAACAGCGGGGGAACAATGAACAACTGGAAACTGCGAACCATTCTGACCACCATCATCATCCTCTTTTGCGCCCTGCCGGTAACGGCGGCCGGGATTCACCAGCAGATAGCCGCCGACAGCGTTATTGAACAGGTGGTCAAACGTGGCACCCTCAGGGTGGGTATGGATATTTTTGTGCCCTGGGCCATGAAAAACAAAAAGGGCGAACTCATTGGCATGGAGATTGACGTGGCCCGCAAGCTGGCAAAGGACATGGGCGTCAAGGTCCGGTTCGTGCCCACCAAATGGTCGGGCATTATTCCGGCGCTGATCGCCGGCAAGTTCGATGTCATTATCGGCGGCATGAGCGTTACCCCGAAAAGAAACCTGAAGATCAACTTTACCCGGCCCTATTACTATTCAAGTCAGGGGCTGCTGGCAAACATCAGGATGACAAAGGGGTTTCGTCTGCAGGATTTCAACAGTCCCAAGGTCAGTCTTGCTGCCCGTCTCGGCTCCACCGCCGCCATTGCCGCCAAAAAGAACTTTCCCCTGGCAAAACTCAGGCTTTTTGATGATGAACCCTCCGCTGTCCAGGAGGTTCGCAACGGCCGGGTCCATGCCATGATCGGTTCCCAGCCCCTGCCTGTACAGATGGCGGCGGAAGCGCCGAAACTGCTCAAGGCCTACAAGGAGCAGTTGATGAAGGAACCCATCTGTTTTGGCGTGCGCAAGGGTGATGTCGATGCGCTCAATTTTTTTAACAACTGGATTGAAATCCAACGCAGCAAGGGCTGGATCCAGGAACGGTACGCCTACTGGTTTGAGTCCACTGCCTGGAAAAAGGACATGTGATAGCGTCGTGAAACTTTGATCCATGAGGCGGCTATGGCGCCCATGTTGCCAATGATCGGTGGTCACAGAAAAAAAAGCAAAAGTCTGGATTGTTTGCTGCTGGCGCTTGTTTTTGCGGCAACAGGTTACCTGGGCTACCGCGTGACCATGCAGCTGCACTATACCTGGCACTGGGGTGATATCCCGCAGTATATTGTCCGTTTCGATAAGGGGCAGCATCGGTGGGTTGCCAATTATCTGCTCCTTGGCCTGCTGACCACCCTGCGCCTGAGCCTTTACGCGGCGGTGCCGGCCCTGGTGATCGGCCTGGCAATGGCTCTGGCCCGCATCAGCCGCAGTCTGTTCTGGCGGATGACAGGTCGAACCTATATCGAGCTGATGCGCAACCTGCCGCCGCTGGTGATTATTTTCCTGGTCTATTATTTCCTGGCCGATCAGCTCATCCCGCTCATCGGCGCAGATGATTTATTACAAAATCTGTCGCCGCGAACAGCCCACTGGCTGAGCCTCCTTGTTGCCCCTCCCGCCACTGTTACCGCCTTTGTTCCGGCGGTGCTGACCCTGGCCGTTTTTGAGGGAGCCTATATCGCCGAGATCCTGCGTGGCGGCATCGAGTCCGTGGACAGCGGTCAATGGGAAGCCGCCCATGCCCTTGGCCTTTCCCGGGGCCAGTGCCTGCGCCATATCATCCTGCCGCAGACCTTTCGCCAGGTGCTGCCGCCCCTGGCCGGGCAGTTTATCTCCCTGATCAAGGATTCCTCCATTGTGTCGGTTATCTCCATCCAGGAGTTGACCTACCAGGGGACGCAATTGATGGCCTCCACCTACATGACCATCGAGGTCTGGCTGCTGGTTGCTGCCATGTATTTTGTCCTGACCTTTCCCTGCTCTTTGCTGCTCGGCAGGCTGGAACGATCCTGTGCCCGGGGCGCAACCTGAGAAAATGACCTTGTGCCGCCGGACCATGCTGGTTACTGTGAATATATTTATCCGAAAACAGGATTACGCGTGTTATTGCATGTGCTGTAGGAGCGGATTTATCCGCGAATAGCTTATTGAATTACCATGATAAGATGAAAATTTCGCGGCTGAAGCCGCTCCTACCGAGCCTGGGGTGCGGGTAAAATCTACCTTAGACGTAACCTGTTGATTTTCATGGTTTGTTATGCTGTCCAACCATGCTGGTTTATACCGGAAAAATTTCTCAATCATTCTATGTCCATGAAGAATACCGCACGATCCCTGTTGACACGATTTCTCTGTCTGTTTCTGCTGGCAGGCCAGCTTCTGCTGCCCGTAAGCGGGATTTGCCTGACCATCGGCGAGGAGCGCGAGGTCGGGGAGAAGCTGCTCTATTCGGTGCGCACAAGTTTCAGGCTTCTTGATGACCCTGATATCAGCCAATATATCAATGAACTCGGCAACCAGGTCCTGACCATTGCCGGGCCCCAGTATTTTGACTATCACTTTTTTGTGATCCGCAGTGATCAGTTTAATGCCTTTGCCGCCCCCGGCGGGCTGGTGTTTTTTTACAGCGGCCTGATCATGAAGATGGACTCGGAAAATCAACTCTTAAGCGTCCTTGCCCATGAGATCGGCCATGTGGTCAGCAGGCATATTGCCCAGCGCATCGATAAGGGGGGCAAGATAAGCGCCATCACCATGGGCCTGGCCGTGGCCAGCCTTTTTCTCGGCAATCCGGCCCTTTCCCAGGGGCTGTTCACCGGCTCCCTGGCAGCGGGCCAGGCCTTGAACCTCCATTACTCCCGCCAGGATGAAGAACAGGCCGACCGTCTCTCTTTTGCCTGGATGCGCAAGATGCATCGCAATCCCGTTGCCATGGAGGCCATGCTGCGCACTATGCGCCGCATAACCCGCTATCGATCCGGTAAGCTGCCCCAGTATCTGCTGACCCATCCCAATCCGGAGGCGCGCCTGGACTATGTTGCATCACTGCTTGAAAACGATCCTGATCAGCACAAACCCGGCTATTATCGAAAAGTCGATAATTTTTCCTTTCTCCGCTTCAAGTACCGGGTTATGAGCCAATCCATGGATATTGAAAGGATGCGGATGGTCTGCACCAACAGGATGACGAGCGCAAAAGACCGGGAGCAGAAAATCATGGCCCAGTATGGACTGGCCCTGGTTGCCCGTGAAGAACATAATTATATCCGGGCCGCCGAGTTGCTTGACAAGGTAATGGAGAGCTATCCCAGCCGTGATATCCTTGACGTGGACAAGGCTGTCCTGGAAATTGACAGCGGCAGGCTGGCTGAGGCGCAGACGCTTCTTGAGAAGGCCGTGGGCCGGGACCCGACGGACATGTATGCGGTGTTTGAGCTTGCCCGGGTCCGGTCCCTGCAGAAAGACTGGCAACGGGCACAGCAGCTGCTCGACAAGGTCGGCCGGGTCATGCCGGACTACTCAAAGCTTTACTATGAATATGGCCGCATTAAAGCCGGGCAGGGCAAGACAGGAGAAAGCAACTTTTATCTGGGAAAGTATTATCTGTATGAGGGGAAGATCAAACAGGCAAAGGAGTATCTCGGCCGCTCGGCAAAAGATGCCTCCCTGCCCATGTCCATTCGCAACGAGGCGGCTTCTATTTTGAAGCGGCTGCAACAACTGGAAAACCTGTAATGGTCACTGCTCCGGAGGCGGAAACATGTTGAAACGGTTTTCCATTTCCCTGGAAGAAGACCTGCTTGCAGGCTTTGACGACTATATTGTCCGGCATGGGTATTCCAACCGGTCCGAGGCGGTGCGGGACCTTATCCGCAAGGTCCTGGTCAAGGACGAATGGGCCGATGACAGCGAAGTGGTCGGCGTGGTGACCATGGTCTATGATCACCATAAATCCCAGCTCCAGGAGCGGATAACCGAGCTGCAGCACGATTTTTACGAACTCATCACCTCGACCACCCATATCCACATGGACCATCACAACTGTCTTGAGGTGACCATTGTCAAGGGCAAGGCCTCCCAGGTGCAGGATCTGGCCGGTCGTCTCATCGCCCTGCGCGGCGTCAAGGACGGCAGCCTGACCATGTCGTCTACCGGCGGTCATCTCGGATGAGCTGTGGTGGCCCGGAATTATCCGTCGGGGCAGGGCTTGAGGCTTACGGGGCCGGGAATCGCCATGAAACCGGTAATGAAGGAAAAAAGGAAAAAAGAAGGAAAATGAAAATCATCTGACGGGGAGGGAATATGCAGATAGCATCCTACAGGTTTGATCGGGTCGAGTTTGCCGGGTCTCTCGGAGATCTGGGAACGCTTATCCCGCTGTCCATAGCCCTGGTAATGGTCAACGGACTGAGTTTTACCTCGGTCTTTCTGCTGGTAGGGATGTTCTACTGCCTCACCGGATTTTATTTTCGTCTCCCCGTTCCTGTCCAGCCTTTAAAGGTGGTCTCGGCCATTGCCATTGCCTTTCCCGATAAGATCACCCTGCCGGTGATGTCGGCCACAGGTATCCTTTTTGGCGTTTTTCTCATTTTTCTTGCCGCCACCGGCCTTATCGACCGGCTGGCAAAATTTTTCACCAGGCCCATTGTCCGCGGCATCCAGCTTGGACTGGGCTTTATCCTGATAACAAAGGGCATCGCCCTTGTCCGCAAGCCGGAACTCTTTATCGGCGGATCAGGGAATTTCCTGATTTTTCAGGGACTGCCGGTAAACCTCCTGGTCGGGATTCTCGCTGTTGTTCTTGTCCTCTTTCTGCTGACAAACCGTCGTTATCCGGCAGCCCTGGTTGTGGTGACGGCGGGTATCTGCATCGGTGTCCCGTTCGGCTCTTTTCAGGCGATGCAATGGCGTTTCGGCCCAACCGACATCCAGTTCTTCATGCCCCACCCAGGTGATTTCACGACCGCGCTCTTTCTCCTGGTCATACCGCAGATTCCCCTGACCATCGGCAATGCCGTCATCGGCACCACCGATACGGCGGTAACGCTCTTCGGCACGGGTGAGGCAACGGCACGGGTATCAAACCGCGGCTTTTCTCTCAGTATGGGCATGGCAAACATCGTGGTCGGCCTGTTGGGAGCTATGCCCATGTGTCACGGCGCGGGCGGTCTTGCCGCCCATTACCGTTTCGGGGCCAGGACCGGCGGCTCAAACATCATGATAGGGCTTCTCTTTATTCTTATTGCCTTTGCATTCGGCAAAATCGGCGTCTCGCTTCTCTCCTCCATACCAAATTCTGTCCTTGGCGTACTTCTGCTTTTTGCCGGGCTTGAACTGGCCCTTCTGGTTAGGGACCTGAAAAAGAAACAGGAGCTGTTCATTGCCTTTCTGATTGCCGGTATCGGTCTGGCCACAACAAACATGAGTATTGCCTTTGCATCCGGTATTGTCGTTGCCTGGCTTATACAGTGGCGAAATATTGAGATTTGATGGTGTCGAAAAAATATGACTTGTTGATGAGTTGGGCAGGAATCTGTGCCATGAAGGTTGTCCTGTTTCGCTGATATCCAGCAATATTGACATGATATAGAGCGGAAAGTAACGAAAGGTTTTGAATTTACGTTGTCAGTGATTTATGGTTTTCGGAGATATAAAGAAACCAGAGAATAAATTGTTAGCGCAAAAAATAATACTCGCAAAAAAACATCCGAATAATGTAGAATATGGCATCAAATAAGACTCATATAACTATCAACTATCGCGAGGTGAAAAGATGCCAATTAGCATTACCGAAGATATCAGATCGATAACTGACCTAAAACGAAACACGAATTCCGTTCTGGATCAAATTCACAAAACAAAGCGTCCCGTTATTTTAACAGTGAATGGAAAGGCTGAGGCTGTCTTGATTGACGCAAAAGAATATGAAAAAATATCAAATGCATTTAACCTGTTAAAGCTTCTTGCGCCAGCAGAAGAGGATGTCAAGGAAGGGAGGTTTACCGAAGCAAAAGAATTTTTCCAGGAGTTCAAACGTGGCAAAGAAATATAACGTTAATATTACGTTCAACGCCAAAACAGACCTGGAGCATATTTTCTTCTACATTGCTGAAGACAGCATTAATAACGCAAAAAAATTCATTCACGAATTAGAAGAAAAAATCTACAGTCTTGATACTATGCCGGAAAGATTTGCGCTGATCTCAGAAAACATCTTTTTTGGTACAAATTATCGGCAAATTATACTTAAAAAATATCGCATCATATACAAGATAAGCGGCAATTCAGTGTTCATCATGAGAGTTGTCCATGGTGCGAATCTGTTGGAACTATAAAAGAAAAAAGCGCTAACACAACGCAGGAGAAATCCGAGAAATCCCGAGAAATCCGGTGACACAATATTATTTCAAAAAAACAGTAATGTGGCCCTGGAATTACTACTGGAATTACCTAAGGTATTTAACTTGGGTTTTCGGCCTGAAATCAGCACCTCGTCGCAAAGCCTGATATAGCGCGGCCTGACAAGGGGGGCATTTTTTCGCGTGTGCCTACGTTATTGCACTACTATTTTAGATATTTTTTATGCCAAAAACCTTGTGCGGTTGAGGAGTTG
>WFZC01000057.1 GCA_015489765.1 Desulfobulbaceae bacterium | reverse complement strand
GCCTGCCTTCGGGCACCTGGACCACTCCGAGCTGGACAATTTTATGGACCGGCATGGTGGTGATGTCCTGTCCTTTAAAGACAATCCGCCCCTCGGTGACCGTTCCACCCAGGGAAGGGATCTGGCCGGAAACGGCCCGCAACGTGGTTGACTTGCCTGCTCCATTGGCCCCGACCAGGGTAACGATCCTGCCTCTGTCCACTCGCAGATTCATGCCGACCAGGGCCTGAATACCGCCATAGCGCACATGAAGATTTTCAATCTGCAGCACGACGTCGCTCCCCCAGGTATGCGGTTATCACCTGTTCGTTCTTTCTGATCTCTTCCGGCAGCCCTTTGGCGATGGTGACCCCGTGGTCAAGCACGATCAGTCGCTCGCAGAGCCCCATGACAAACTTCATATCATGCTCAATAACCAGGATCGTCAGGGAAAAATCTTTCCTGATCTCGGTGATAATTCGCATCAGGTCATTGGTTTCATTGGGGTTCATCCCGGCGGCGGGTTCATCGAGAAGCAGCAGGACCGGCCGGGTTGCCAGGGCGCGGACAATTTCAAGACGCCGCTGCTGGCCATAGGCCAAGCTGCCGGCCTCGGCATCGGCCAGCTCCAGCAGATCAACCCGGTCCAGCAGTTCAAGTGAGCCGTCAATCATGGCCTCTTCTTCCCGCCGGTACGAGGGCAGACCCAGGATGGGGGCCCAGAACGGTGATTTCAGCCGTCCATGCCAGGCCATCATCACGTTTTCAAGCACCGACATCTCGGGCAATAACTGGATATTCTGAAAGGTGCGGGCAATGCCAAGCCGGTTGATCCGGTTGGGTTTCAGGCCGACCAGCTCAACCGGGCCATCGGTCTGCAGGGTGATCGAGCCGCTGCTGGGCCGGAGACGCCCGGTCAGCATGTTGAAAACCGTTGTTTTGCCGGCACCGTTGGGACCGATCAGGCCGACCAGCTCACCTTGTTCAAGGCGAAGGTCAAAGTTATCCACCGCGGTCAGGCCGCCAAAACGCATGGTCAGGTTTCTGGTCTCGAGCAGGGGAGCCATCAGATACTCTTTGCCCCCTTGTGTTTACCTGAAAACAGGCCCAGAAACCACTGCCAGGAAAATTCTTTTCTGCCCATGATTCCCTCGCGCCAGAACAGCATGGCGGCTATCAGAATAACGGCAAAGATCACCATCCGCATCCCCGGGATACCCGGAATGGTGAACCAGCCAAAAACATTGGTCGGCTCTTCAACGGCCCGGAGCAGCTCGGAGCCCCAGGTAAAGGCAATGGCGGCAATTACCGAGCCGGTCAGGGAACCAAGCCCGCCAAGGACGATAATAATGAGCAGATTGAAGGTCAGAAAGAAAGTAAACAGCATCGGGCTGATGGTGGTGATCAGGTGTGCCAGCATGGCCCCGGCCATTCCCTCGAAAAAGGCGGCCAGGGTAAAGGCCAGCAACTTGTGCCGAAAGCTGTTGATACCCATGGACTCGGCCGCCAGTTCATTTTCCCGGATGGCCTTGAGCGCCCGCCCATAGGATGAGTTGACCAGCCGGACAATGACAAACAGGGTGAGCAGGGCCAGTCCCCAGGTCCAGCGCAGGTCGGTGTACATGGCGATTCCCTTGAGTCCCAGCGGGCCATTGGTCACGGTCTGCATATTGTTGGCCACCACCCGGATTACCTCGCCAAAACCCAAGGTGACGATGGCCAGGTAATCACCCCGGACCCGAAAAACCGGAAATCCCATCAACAGGGCAAAGATTGCCGCCGTCAGGCCGCCGATGATAATGGCCGGCAGAAAGGGGACACAGACATGGGCCAGCCATGGCACGCAGGGATCGATGATAAAATTCATCTCCTTTTCCAGGGGCGTCATGGTCATCAGCGAGGCGCTGTAGGCTCCGAGGGCGACAAAGGCGTTGGGTTCCAGGGAGAACTGGCCGGTAATGCCGTTGATCAGGTTATAGGAAACGGCCAGGGTGATATAAATGGCCACCATGTTGAGGATCCTGATATGGTACTCGTCGGCAAAACGGCCGGCAAGAAAGAGCGCACCACAGAGCAGGCCGACCGCGATCAGGGTGAGGATGGTGTTGCGGCGCCGGTTGCCCGCCGACCAGCGCTGCCTTGCCCGGATGAACCTGATGTCGTCTTTCATTCCGGCAGGTCCTCTCCCATGATACCGGTGGGGCGAAAGATCAGGACCAGGATGAGGAGCAGAAAGGCAAAGGCATCCCGGTAACCGGAAAGTTCGGGCCAGAAGGCAACCAGCATGATTTCCGTGATACCGAGAATAAAGCCGCCCAGCACGGCGCCAAAGACATTGCCGATACCGCCGAGCACGGCAGCGACAAAGGCTTTCAGCCCCGGAATAATCCCCATCAGGGGTTCAATTTGTGGATACTTCATGGCCCAGAGAATCCCGCCGATGGCGGCCAGGGCGGAGCCGAAACCAAAGGTAAAGGCGATCACTCGGTTCAAGTCAATCCCCATCAGCGGCACGGTATGCATATCCTTGGAGACGGCCCGCATGGCCATGCCCATCCGCGTCTTGTAGACAACAACATAGACAATAACAAGCAAACCAAGGGTGATAAGGATGGTATAAACGGTCAGGCTGAGGACTGTAATGCCGCCGAAATGCCAGATGGGGCGAAACATCTCCGGCCGGAAAAATGGACGCGGCCTGGAACCAAAGACCACCAGGGAGACGTTTTCCAGAAAAAACGACACACCGATGGCCGTAATCAGGGCACTGATCCTGGGCGCCCGCCGCAAAGGACGATAGGCGCCCTGGTCAATGGTTATCCCCAGCAGCGCGGTCAAGGCCATGGCAACCAGGGCCGCCGCCCACCAGGGCAGGGCAAAGACCGATATCCCGAAAAAGGCAAAATAGGTCGACATCATCATAACATCGCCGTGGGCGAAGTTGATAAGCCGCAGGATACCGTAGACCATGGTATAGCCGATGGCGATGAGTCCGTACAGTGAACCCAGGCCCAGGCCGTTGATGAGCTGCTGGAGAAAGAGATGAATGGTCATCGAATCACGGGATCAGGGCTGTACGGTTGCCAGCCACTGGAACTTGCCGTCTTTGACCGTCAGGATCACGGCCGGCTTGACCATATCGTGGTTCTTCATGGTCATCACGCCGGTAACACCCTGGAAGTTCTTTGTATTTTCCAGTTCTGCCCGAACTTTCTCCTTGTCGGTGGAACCGGCGCGCTCAATGGCATCAAGGAGGATATTATAGGTATCATAGGAAAGCGCGGACACGGAATCCGGGGTAACGCCGGGATAGGCGGCCCGGAAGGCCTTGACAAACTTCTTGCCCGATTCGGTGGTCACACCCTTTTCATCAAAATGGGTGGTAAAGGAGAGCCCTTCCACCGCCTTGCCGCCGATCTTGATCAGTTCATCGGCCTGGGCCGCGTCGCCGGCCAGAATCGGCACATCCAGGCCGACTTCTTTCGCCTGCTGGGCGATAAGGGCCAATTCCTTGAAATAGCCGGGACAGTACAGGACATCAGGCTTTGAATTTTTAATCGCCGTTAACTGGGCGGTAAAATCAAGGTCCCCGGTATTATAATGGAGCTTGGAAGCAATCTTGCCGCCCATTTTGGTAAAATTCTTCATAAAGAAGTTGGCGATCCCGACACAGTAATCCTGGGAAATATCAATGAGTACGGCCGCATTTTTTGCCTTCAGATTTTCCCGGGCAAACTTGGCGCCGACATACCCCTGGAAGGGATCAATAAAACAGGCCCTGAAAACCCATTTTTTCCCTTGGGTGACAACCGGGTTGGTTGCCCAGGGCGAGATCATCGGCACTTTTGCCTTTTCGGCAACAGGGGCGCCCGACAGGGTGTTGGAAGAGGTCAGGCCGCCGATAATGGCATCGACCTTGTCTTTTTGAATCAGGCGGGAAACAGCGTTGGCGCTTTCCACCTTGTCCGATTTATTATCGGTGAGAAAAAACTTCACCTCCCGGTTCAACACCTTGGGCCGTTCTTTCTGAGCCAGTTGCAGCCCCTTGTAACCAATTTGACCATAAACCGCCGATGGTCCGGTCATCGGATAATACACCCCGATTTTAACCGGTTCCCCGGCGTGGGCATTGCCCAGACCAAGACTCATAAGAGCGGCAAACACCACACCTGTCAGGGACAGCAAGAGAGATTTTCGCATCAGACATTCCTCCTTGTACAAGAAACAGCAAAGACTGACGATCATGCCGGGACAAATCGTACCGGCGCACCTGCAACGGGTCGTCTCCCATGTTACAGGAACAACAGCAAACTACTTATAATTTTTCCGGTACGTGGTCAAGGGGTATGAATAACCATTGGCAAAAAAAATGGTGAAACGCTCACGCTGTCAGGAACTGGAGTCAAACCAGGATCCGCTGCTGCCCATGAAAGATGTTGAGCCGCTTTGGACGGGCATAAGCGGCCAGGGTGACCCCGGCCCGGCGGGCAATGGCCAGCCCCAGGGACGAGGGCGCGGTCCGGGACAGGATTATGGGAATGCCGATTCGGGCACACTTGAGCACCATGTCCGATGTCAGCCGGCCGGTGGTGTACACTGCGCCCCGGGCGGAAAATTTTCCCAGCAGGATGGCGCCGATCACCTTGTCGACCGCATTATGGCGCCCCACATCCTCGTACCAGGCCTGCAGCCTGCCCTCACTCCAGAACCCGCACCCGTGCACGCAGTGCGTCCGGTTGCCAAGGGGTGAAGAATGCAGGGCCCGGCGGATAAAATCCTTGATCTCGGCAAAGGGCAGCGTGCATTCCTGCAGGGGATCAAAAGCGCCTTCAAGCATTTCCCGGGAAATCTTGCCGGTGCCGCCGCAGCCGGAAGTAATGATCACCTCCTTGGGCTCATCGGCCTCGTCGACATCGGCATACACGGAGATCCGTCCTTCCGGACAGACCAGTACTTCCCGGACCTGGCCGGGCGCCGTGATATATCCCTGGCCAAAAAGAAAACCGGCGCCGAACTCTTCCAGCCCGGTCTCCAATACCATGGAAGCCCCTATTTCCCGGTCGTTGAGAGCAACCTTGTACGGCACTTCAACGGCCACGGTCTCCTGCTCCTCGCTGTACCCATCAGCGGTGACGACAACGGTTTTCTGGACAAGAGTTACCTGATTTTCCATACTTTTTGTATTTGTGTTCCTGCCCTGGCGCAGGTTTGATCTTCAGCTAGCTCGATAAGACAATCGGCCCCGGCCATTATCTGCAGACGACCGGCGCCGCCCAGCGGGGTTACTGTCCGCAGGTCTCCGTCACCGCCGAGCCGACCGTAAAAGATCTGCGTCCAGCCCTGCCGGCCGGTCAATGTCCGGTCAAGACGTGGTGACAGATAGTCGGTAAAAGGGTCCGCCACTCCGCTTAAACGATAAATACCCGGTTTTGCCAATAAAAGAAAGGCCACGTGATTGGAGGGCGGACCACCCGGCAGATTGAAGAACCAGGTGGTGCCTTTCATGCCCAGACACACGCCTTTGCCCGGTCCCACCCGTACCCTGTGAAATACAGGCGCAACAGCGAGATTGTCCATTGCCTGCATGGTAAAATCCTTGTCCCCGTCCAGCACGCCGCCACAGGTCAGGATAAGGTCATATTTCTCAATCAGCGGCGCGATTTTCTCCTGCAGCAGGTGGAGATCATCACGGATAACAAGCTGGTCGGCATCAATACCCATGGCCTTGACTTCAGCCACCAGGGTAACAAGATTGCTGGCCGCCACCTGGCCGGGGGCAATCGGCTCGCCGGGCAGGGCCAGCTCGCTGCCGGTTGCGATAATCATAATCTTCGGCTGCCGGAAAACCGGGATTTCCGCGACTCCTGCCGCAGCGAGCAGGCCGAGATGACCGGGAGTTAGCCGGGTTCCCCTGGGGACAATTATCCTGCCCGCGGTCACGTCACTGCCGCGGGCAAGAATATTGCGACCCGGACAGGCATCGGCAAGGGCAAGGACCTGGTCTCCTTCGCTATCGGCAAATTCCGAGGCCAGGACAGCATCGGCTCCGGCCGGGATCGGCGCCCCGGTCATTATCCGCACGGCCTGCCCCTGTTGCACTGTAATATCGCAGTGATCGCCGGCAGCGACAGAGCCCGCCAGGGTAAGTTGCACCGGATTCTCCCTGCTCGCTGAGGCAATATCCAGGCCGCGCACCGCAAAGCCATCCTTTAACGAGGCATCAAGGGTGGGGCAGCTGCAACAGGCGCGGATATCAGTAGCGGTCAGCCTGCCAAGCCCCTTGGCAGCCGCTATCTGTTCCACGCCAAGGGCAGCAATCCCCTGTACAAGGTGCCGGGCCAGGGCAAGGCCTATAAGTCTTTCTGCTTCGCGATCTCTCATTATTCCTTCCTGTGCCCAAAATAGTGATGCAAAAAAACTCCCGTGCCTTCTTTTTCCCTTGTTTTTTCTCCACACAGGTATACACTGATCATCAGGTGAATAAAAGGGTATCCGTACACAATTTGAAGACTTTTTCGACCGAGGCCGCCTGCCGCTCACGGACAGGTCATTCCGAAAATGGATAACGGGCATAACAAAAGGCCCAACATCCGCAGGTTGGGATAGCGGTCAACCGAATCACCCTTTTTCCCCTGACAGTCAGAGTCCTTTATGGGGATGATTGGGCCGGAGAGATTCATTTTCTCAAATTTATGCAAAACGGATTCACATCATACATCCTGCGCTATGACGGCAGCGGCGAACCCGCCCTGGCCGAGCATACCTTCCCCCTACATCCCTCTCAACCTGCGTCCCCTACCCCGGTCGATGGCAAACTCTTCCTTGCCAGCGGTTTTTCCTCGCTTTTCAATGATAGCACGGTTCCCCTGTCACCCACCCTGCAGCTTAATGGCGATCTCGGCGCTTTTTCCTCTCCCCAACTTGCCGCCATTGCCAAGGCCGAACTAAAGAGATTGAGCCGGCCTGGTTTTCGCAGCTTTACCAGGGAAAAAAACACAAGGGTCGTGGTCATCGGCAGAAAATCCGCTGACATTCGCCGTTTCATCGATACCTATGGCGGCGTGCTGGAGGTTGAACCTCTGCTGGTACAGGGCAGCGACCCGGAAATCACCACGGCCGAGGAAATAATCATCCATGACGATTCCGGGGACGTGCGCATCGATTTTCTGACCAGGGTTCCCGTTGATCTTTCCCGCTGCACCTATTGCGGCAGTTGCGGCCCGGTCTGTCCCGAACAGTGCCTTGATGAACACCTCTTTCTCGACCTTGGCCGCTGTAGTTTCTGCAAACAGTGTGTTCGCATCTGTCCCCAGGAGGCCATTGACCTGTACGGGATGGAAAAACGGACCATCCGGACGCCGGCCCTTCTTCTGCTGACAGAGCTGGATACCGAATCCGTCTCCAGGGGTGATAAAATTTACCGGAAAGATGAAATTTCCCGTCTCTTTGGTTCCATCTACGACTGGCGGATCGAGGAAACCATTGTCTGCGACAACAGCATCTGTCAGTACATCGGCAGGCTGGATCAGGGCTGTGATCTCTGTTTCCACACCTGCGAACACGGGGCCATCCACAGAGATGAGGAAGGAATCCATGTTGATCAGCTACGGTGCGTGGAATGTGGCAACTGCGTTGCCCTCTGTCCCACCGGCGCCCTGCAGACACTCAGGTTTTCCGATGCCCATTTTATCGAGTATTTCCGGGATATTTCCATAGAATCGGGATTTACGATTGTTATCGGCCGGGAAGAGCTGCTGCACGCATTCTGGTGGCTGCACCGGCACACAACAGTGGCCGACACATTTTTCCTTGAGCACCCCTGTATCAAAGCTCTCCATTCCATGCACCTGCTCTTCCTCCTTGCCCTGGGCATGGGCAGGGTCATCCTTGTCAGTGACAATAAAGACGCGGGCCAGGGGCTGCATAGGCAGATCAACCAAGTCAATACCCTTGTCGGCGATATTTTTTCAGAACCACCGGTCGTAATCACTGATCCAAAAGCGCTGCCCGGCCTGATTGGCGCCGCGGTCCCAAGCCCATGCGCGGATGGCCACAGCGATTTTTCCTTTACCAACCGCCGGCAGAAACTGGCCTCCCTGCTCGCTTTTTTCATGGAGCAAGGGCAACAGGATGAGCGGCAGCCAGGAAAATATAGAGGAGAGATATTTACAGAATTCGGAGCCATAGAATGTGATCAGCAGCGGTGCAGTATTTGTCTGGCCTGTGTCGGTGAATGCCGCATCCAGTCTCTTGTTGCCGACAGCGATCGATTTGCCCTTCTGCAAGCACCGATCCTCTGCACACAGTGCGGCGCCTGTGTTTCCCTCTGTCCCGAACAGGCGCTCAGCCTTACACCCGGTCTGATCATGGACAGGAATTTTTTTGTTCCCCGATTGCTTGTCCAGGCCGATCCCATGCGATGCAGGAGGTGCGGCAAGATTTTCGGGACCCGGCAGAGTTATGAACGGGTCATGCATGTCCTGGAGCACAGGCAACCGGATCTGAAAGCTGATCTGTTTTCATATTGTGAAGACTGCCGGGTTCTGTACATGCTTGAGGAGACAGAACCATGACCGCCACGGATGACAGGGAACTGGTCAGAATCAGGCTGCGGTTTATTGACCTGTTCAAATCCTTTTTCATTGATAAACCGGATGCGGAAAAACTGGGGCGTTGGCGCGGGATCATCACCGCTCTGGTCAGGGAAGATATCGACCCCTCATTCAACCGGGCCGTGCAGACCATGGATGAAACCCTGACCAGCAACAATCTTCGTGAGCTGCAGGAGGAACATTACCGCCTCTTTGTCGACCCCTTTAATGAACACCAGGTCCACACCTCGGCCTCATTCTATCAAGACGGGCACGCCTTTGGGCCGACCCTGATCAGGTATCGTAATTTTTTACAGGTGGCAGGGATCAAGCTGCATGACGATGTCCATGAACCGGACGATTCCCTGGTTCTGCTCCTTGATGCCCTGGCCACCCTTATTGAGCGGGAGGCGGAAAACAGGCAGGAGAGCCGTAATCAGCAGGCAGTCCTACTCAACCGGTTCCTCCTACCCCTTGGCCGGGAGTTTGCCAAAGCCCTGCGTAAAAACCCGGAGGCTCGCTTTTACACAACCTGCGCTGAGTTGCTATGGAGCTATCTTGAGCTGGAAAAAGGTCTGTTGCCTGAACCGGCCACGGCAGAACACACTTAAATAGAAGATGTAACGGAACACTGAACTACAACATTGACAGGATGCCATCATCATAAAAAAACACCAGAGAGGAGGACAGCCATGAACACAGAGAAAGGATCAAGACGTTCGTTTCTGCAATCCATTCTTGCCGGCTCCGCTGTCACGGCTGTGGCGGTCGCAGCCGGAGGAAAAACCGCGGCAGCCACCGACAACAAGGGTGGCAGCAGGGGTGGCGCCCCGGAGGAGGAAATCCTCTATCGTGAAACCCCGGAATTCCGCCAATATTACAAAACACTCAGGTCGTAAACCGACCAGGATGGCAAAGCCATTGAAACATCAACAAAACGATAGACCACAAACATTCCGAAAGCTCACCACCCGTCATTCAAACATGCAAGGCGGCTGGATGAACGTTCCACTATTGCGGAGGTAGCCAATGGCCAGGAAAAAACTGATTACCCCATCATCTACAGGCTCGTCTCCAGGCGCCCGAATGACCTTGAATCCGGGCATGGCGAGGAGATCCTTTCTCAAACTTTCGGCAGCAACCGCAGCGCTGACCGGGGCGGCAATGACCACCAGAATGACGACCGCGGCCAGGGCTGAGACAGTGAAAAAAGGAGGCGGTCCCTATCCGGGGTCCAAAATGGTAAAAACCATCTGCACCCACTGCTCGGTCGCCTGCGGGATCAAGGCAGAGGTACAGAACGGTGTCTGGGTCCGGCAGGAAGTGGCCCAGGACCATCCTCTGTCCCGGGGCAGCCATTGCTGCAAGGGCGCAAGTGCCATTGACATGGTTACCTCGGAAAAACGGCTGAAAAGCCCAATGAAAAAGGTGAACGGCAAATGGCAGAAAATTTCCTGGAAACAGGCCTTGGATGAGGTCAGCGCCAAGCTGCTGGATATCCGGGAAAAGGACGGACCGGATGCTGTCCACTGGAACGGATCGGCCAAGGTTTCCAATGAAATGGCCTACCTGCAGCGCAAGCTGGCCGCCTTCTGGGGCACCAACAACATTGACCATCAGGCCAGAATCTGTCATTCAACCACGGTGGCAGGCGTTGCCAACACCTGGGGCTATGGCGCCATGACCAATTCGGTCAACGATATCCGCCATTCAAAACTGATCTTCATGATCGGCTCCAATGCCGCCGAAGCGCATCCCGTCGCCCTGCAGCACCTGCTGCACGCAAAAGAAGTCAACAACGCTCCTCTTATCGTGGTTGATCCGCGCTTCACCAAAACCGCGGCCAAGGCAACGGATTATGTCCGTATCCGCTCGGGCACGGACACCGCCTTTATCATGGGGCTGATCCATGAGATCATCGAAAACGACTGGTACGACAAGGAATTTGTCCGCACCAGGGTGGCCGGTTTTCCGGAAATGCGGGCAGTGGCCAAGGAGTACACACCGGCAAAGGTTGCGGAAGTAACCGGAGTTCCGGCAGCCGAGGTCACCCGCATCGCCAAACTGATGGCCTCCCACCGGCCGGGAACGGTCATCTGGTGCATGGGCGGCACCCAGCACTCCATCGGCTCATCCAATACCCGCGCCTACTGTATCCTGCAGCTGGTCCTCGGCAACATGGGTGTTTCCGGTGGCGGCGCCAACATCTTCCGCGGCCATGACAATGTGCAGGGCGCAACCGATATGTGCGTGCTCTCCCATTCCCTGCCCGCCTATTACGGGTTGAAGGACGGCTCCTGGAAACACTGGTGCCGGGTATGGGAGGTGGATTACGAGTGGATGAAATCCAGGTTCCACTCCAAGGAATACATGAACAAAAAAGGGTTCACCCTGGGCCGCTGGTATGAAGGCGCCATCCAGGAGGACAAGATCACCCAGTACACACCGCTGAAGGCCGTCGTCTTCTGGGGCTGTGCCTCCAACTCCCAGTCCCAGTACCATAAGCTGAAAAAGGCCTTGGACATGCTGGACCTGGTGGTGATCATCGATCCCTTCCCCACCATGACCGCGGCGGCAGCGGAAAAGGACAACGTCTACCTGCTGCCCTGCTCCAGCCAGTATGAAACCTCCGGCAGCCTGACCTCCACGTCCCGCCAGTTTCAATGGCGCTACAAGGTGGTTGATCCGGTCCACGACAGCCGGGACGATTACTGGATCATGAACGAGCTGGTCAAGCGGTTTGGATTTGCCGATAAATTTTATAAAAATATCAAACAGGTCCCCGAAGACATCACCCGGGAGCTCGGCCGTGGTTCCCTGACCATCGGTTACAACGGCCAGACCCCGGAGAGGATCAAAAAACATACCGATAACTGGCACACCTTTGATATCGATACCATGCAGGCCAAGGGCGGTCCCTGCAACGGAGAATATTATGGCCTGCCCTGGCCCTGCTGGACCGAGGAACATCCCGGCACCCCGATCCTGTATGATATCTCCAAACCGGTGGCCAAGGGTGGTCTGCCGTTCCGGGCCAGGTTCGGCACCTCCAAAACCTATGACATGAGCGGTCGGACCGAGGACCTGCTGGCCGCCAAGGGTGTTGCCAACCCCGGCAGTGAGGTCATGGGCGGTTATCCAGAGTTTAAGGACGTGGTTCCCGGAACCAACTGGAAGACCGATCTCTCCCAGAAAACCCTGAAAGAGGCCATTAAACGGGGCATGGCACCGTTTGGCAATGCCCGGGCCCGCTGCGTTGTCTGGAACTTTCCCGACCAGGTGCCGATCCATCGGGAACCGCTGCACTCGCCGCGGCCTGACCTGATCGCCAAGTACCCAACCTATAAGGACAAACCTGATCATTACCGGGTGTTCACCAGGTACAGAAGTGAGCAGAAAGCTGACTGGGTAAAAAAATTCCCCCTCATCCTCACCACCGGCCGCATGGTCGAATACATGGGCGGAGGCGCGGAAACACGCAGCAACAAATACCTGGCCGAACTGGCGCCCCATATGTATGCGGAGATCAACATCGTTACAGCCAACAATTACGGCATCCGCAACGGTGAACAGATCTGGATAGAATCGCCCAACGGCGGCAAGATCAAAGTCATGGCCAAGGTCACTGACCGGGTGGATGAACAGACCATCTTCCTGCCCTTTCATTTTGGCGGTGAATTCATGGGCAGGTCGCTGGCAGCTAATTATCCGGAAGGTACGGTTCCCTATGTCCTTGGTGAGGCGGCCAACGTGGTCACCAATTATGGCTATGATATTGTAACCCAGATGCAGGAAACCAAAACCGGTCTTTGCAAAATCAGCAAGGCATAGGAAGGTAAGTGATCAGGGAGTTCCCTGAGCATGTTCAAGATCTGGAAATGTGAAACCGTATCACCCCAAATCCTGAAACAGGATACGGTTGAGGAGATAAATTATGGCACGAATGAAATTTCTCTGCGATGTGGAACGCTGCATCGACTGTAACGGCTGTGTGGTTGCCTGCAAGGAAGGCAACCAGGTTCCGGTGGGGATCAACCGCCGCCGGGTCATCACCATTGGCGAGGGCAAACCGGGTGAAAAGTCCATCTCGGTCGCCTGCATGCACTGTTCGGATGCGCCTTGTATCGCCGTTTGCCCGGTGGATGCCATCTACCAGCGTGAAGACGGCATTGTCCTGGTTAACAAAAAGACATGTATCGGCTGCGGCTACTGCTTCATGGCCTGCCCCTTCGGAGCGCCCCAGTTTCCGAGCGGCAAGGTCTTCGGTGCCCGCGGGGCCATGGACAAATGCACCTTCTGCGCCGGTGGTCCGGAAAAGACCTTCAGTGACGCAGAAAAGCGGCTCTATGGTCAAAACCGGATTGCCGAGGGCAAGGTCCCGCTCTGTGCCGCCATGTGCGCCACCAAGGCCCTGATGGCCGGCGACGCAAACGTGATTGCCGACGCCTACAGAAAGCGCGTCTTTGCGCGCGGTTCCGGTGCAAATGCCTGGGGATGGGACAGGGCCTACGGCAAAAAATAACCAAAATCAGGGACAGCAGATTTACGCTGTCCCTGATTCGACTTTCCGGTATTTTCAGTGTCTATTTTCCCAGGATATTTTTCCAGGATATTTTTCCAGGAGACAGCCATGAACATTAAAAAAAAATTCCGGGTTATCCTTCCAGTCGGCGTATTGGCGCTTGCCGCGGTTGCCTGGGCCGGGAGTCCGCAAATTCTCCAACCAGCCGGACCCGGCCCGTCAACCGCCTCATTTACGGCCATCAACAAGGTTTTTACCGGTGACTGGCAGCAGTACGGGCAACTTTTTACCTCCTGGCAGGGGGGACTGTTTAACCGAATTTTTCTCCTGGTTCTGACCATTGTGCCGGTTGTTTTTCTATTGCATTACATCATTATCGGCGCCAAATCGTTTTCCCATGCAGGCACACCGATTAAATTTTTCGGCATACTCACCCGTTTTCTGCACTGGCTGGCAGCCCTTTCCTTCTCGTTGCTGGTTATTACCGGACTGATGGTGGTTTTCGGAAAATTTATCGGCGGCGGACCGCTGGTCATGTCCGGCAGGTCCATCCATCTGATTGCCGCTATTGTCTTCTGCCTGTCAGCAGCCGGCCTTTTTCTGATCTGGCTCAAGGACATGCTGCCCATGCCCCATGATATCCTCTGGCTGCTGATCATGGGCGGCTACTTGAGCAAAAAGAAAAAACCGGTTCCGGCGGGCAAGTTTAACGCTGGCCAGAAGGTCTGGTTCTGGCTGGCAACTGTCGGCGGCGGGATCATGGCCTGGAGCGGCTACACCCTCTATTCCTTTGCCGCCCCGGTAGACCAGATCCGGCAGATGGCAATTCTGCATAACCTGCTGGCAGCTGGCCTGATCGCCTTTTTTATCATCCATCTCTATATGTCGCTCTTTGCGGTTAAAGGGGCAATCTCCAGTATGCTGACCGGATATAAATCCCGGGAAGAGGTCGCAATACTGCACAGCCGCTATAAAATTTGACTTTGGTGTTCCATTGCTCCACCCTTGGGCGGGCCCTGACCGGAATCCGCTCTTTTTGGTTGCGGATATGCCGGTCAGGACAATTTTTCTTTTTCATCACCCAATTACCACTCCACTGTTTTAAGAAAAAAATGCCCCCTATCGTTAGCTTTATCGGCTGGCACAACAGCGGCAAAACCACGCTGGCCAGCCAGGTGGTGCGCCACCTGCACAATCGCGGTTACACCGTTGCCGTGATCAAGTCCACCAAGGAACACAATATCGGCTGCGATCAGGAGGGAACAGACACGGAAATCTATCGCAGAAACGGCGCAGCCGGGGTCATGCTGGTTGCGCCGGACCAGATGCTCATCCGGACCTCAAGCCAGGGAAAAAACCTGGCGGCCCTGGTTCACCGCTATTTTGCCGATGTTGATATTGTCATTGCCGAGGGATTCAAACATGCCCGCAGAATTGCCAAGGTGGAGGTCAACCGTGGTGAAGAAAAAGAACTGCTCCGCGATCAGGTAACCGGCGTTATTGCCGTTGCCACGGACCGCAGGCTTGTCGATGATTATGTGTTCCGCTTAGATGAGAGTCGAGAACTGGCTGATTTTCTGGAAAAACGATTTCTTAAGGGAGAAAAAGTAGTTCCGGAACGGGTCAGTCTTCTGGTTGACGGAAAAAAAATCATCCTCAAGGATTTTGTCCAGGACATCCTGGCCAACACAGTTTCCGGCCTGGTCTCAAGTCTGAAGGCCACCGATAAACTCGACACCATAGAACTGCGCATCCAATTTGGAAAAGATATCAGGAACCCGGCAGACAGCACGGAGAAAAAATAACCACAATGAAGACCATTGGACTGCTTGGCGGTATGAGCTGGGAATCAACCCTCACCTATTACACCCGGATCAATACAGGTATCCGGGATGCCCTGGGAGGGCTGCATTCAGCGAAAATTATCCTCTACAGTGTAGAATTCAGCGCCATTGAAAGACTGCAAAATCTGGGGCAATGGGACAAGGCTGGAGAACAACTGGCCGATGCGGCAAGGAAGATCGAATCGGCAGGGGCCGATTGTCTGCTGATATGCACCAATACCATGCACAAAGTAGCGGAAGAAGTGGAGGCAGCGGTCTCAATTCCACTCCTGCACATTGCTGATGCCACTGCTCTCGCCATAAAAAACAGGGGGATAAACAGAATCGGCCTCCTCGGTACCCGGTTCACCATGGAAGATGACTTCTACAGGGGCCGGTTAGAAAAAAAATTCGATATTGAAGTCTGTATTCCCGAAGATGAGGATCGCGCCATGGTCCACCGGGTGATTTATGATGAACTCTGTTGCGGGATCATCAGTGACGATTCCAGAAATGCCTTCCTCCATGTGGTTGAAAACCTGGCCCGAAAAGGCGCCCAGGGTGTTATTCTGGGTTGCACTGAAATTTCCCTCCTTATTGGCAGTAAAGATACCTCCATCCCGCTTTTCGACACCACGGCAATCCATGCGGACGCGGCTGTCCATTTTGCCCTCTCGCCGTGCAGGTGAAAGGAGAGGCGGTGCCGCCGGCCTACGACCTCAGACGCATGGCCACCTGATGAAACTTCTGCTCACAGTCGACAAAAACATCGACAATATCCGGATCGAAATGATGTCCGGCCTCCTTTATAATAATCTGAACAGCCTGTCTGTGTGAAAGCTGCTTGCCATATTTTCCCGCTGAGGTGATTGATTCATAGGCATCGGCAAGGGCGACAATTCTTGCTTCAAGGGGAATTTCTCTACCGACCAGTCCAAATGGATAACCGCTGCCGTCCCATTTTTCATGATGGAAGTAGGCAATATTTTTAGCATATTCCAAAAAACCGCTATCCACATCCGACGACTTTTCCATGGCCTTGATCACATCACCTCCAAAAATAGTATGCTGCCGGACCAGGGCCTTGTCCTGGTCCGATAATGGGCCGGATTGAAAAAGAATATCATCGGTGATCGCTACCTTACCTATATCATGAAGGACAGATGCCATGGCCAGGTCTGAAACGGCACTGCCTGCCAACTTGCCCTGGTATTCCGATTTACGGGCCAGAAATTCGGCAAGCAGCCTACTGTATTCCCGAATCCGTTTCAGATGATTTTTGGGCGTTACGTCACGGTATTCAGACAATCGCGCCAGGGCCATGATCGTTGCGTTTTCCGTCTGTTTCCGGACAAACAAGCCCTTGCGAACATCTTCTTCCATCCGTTTACGCACTGAAATATCCCTGATAATCAGTTGCAGGCCAATCATCCGTTTATTCCGTTCCATTCTGTTACCGTTGATTTCCACCTCCAACTGCGCCCCACCAACTCCCATCAATCGCGCCTGGTAGTTGCAGACAACCTCACCGCCCGCAACCGCCTGCAGAAAATTCTGCCGAAATGACTCCCGCTCATTGGCAGGCAAACAATCTATGATATCTATTTCATCTCCCTGCGCCAGAGCCAGATGTTCATAAAAAGAGGGGTTTGCATAAATGACGCATCCCTTTTTATCAACAAGAACCACATCATCAACAATATGGTCCAATAACCGACGGAAACGGTTTTCCGTTCTTTGATGCTCTTTTGAACGTCTGGCAATTTCCTCCTCCAAGGCCTCCGCCTGCTCATCAAGATACCTTGCTGCCTCCTGCTCCTGCAGATGCAGGGAAACCGATTCCTTTCTTGAATCGGTTTCAAACCAGCTCTGTATAGTCACCAACAGGACAAAGCAAACCAGGAAAAACACATTATTGATAAAGATATCCATATGTCCTTTGAGCTCTGGGCCAGACCAAAAAACCGCTGTCAGGTATCCGGCCAGGGCAAACAGGCCGCTTATCATTGTCTGGACCGGAGTCAGGGGCATCATGACGGCAAAGACAACTATGGCAAGAATGAAACCGATAAAATACTCGGACGTGATCCCCCCGGTCCTGATAACCATAAAACAGAGGACAAGAAGGGAGACCCCATACAGGGCAAATGCGAAAATTATGGTATACTGGAGTGTCGTATCCTGAGCGTTAAGAAAGAAAAGAAAACAACAAAAAACAAGGACCGCTATCCGGGAATAAAAAAGCTCTCCATAATGGCCGGGGACGAGTAAATAGTCGAGAGGTGCATAGAAGAGAAATAACGCCCCTGTCATCAACAGGAGGTATGTCATTCGATGGTGAAACAGACGACGCAGCTCTTCCATGTAAGGCTGCTGCATATCCTCCGGCAATCGGCAATCCATTGAAATTGACTTATTGTAAAAGAATCTTCATGCGAATCTGTTTAAAATCTGCCTCCTGTTCAAGAAAGGCGTCCACCACCTGCGGATCAAAATGACTCCCCCGGTCCCGAACAAGAATCTTCCGGGCCTGTTCATGGGACAGGGCCTGTTTGTAACACCGCCTCGAGGTCAGTGCATCATACACATCCGCTAAGGCGACAATCCTGGCGGCAAGAGGAATATCGGTTGCACTCAGTCCTTCAGGATAGCCACTGCCGTCCCATTTTTCATGATGAAAATGGGTAATCTGCTGCCCCATGGCCAAAAAGGAAACATTGCCGGCATCCCGACGGGCTTCGGCAAGCACATCTCGACCATAAATGCAATGCCTTTTCATAATCTCAAATTCCTCGCCGCTGAGTTTACCGGGCTTGAGCAGAATCTTATCTGGAATACCAACCTTGCCAATGTCATGGAGGACCGAAGACAGGGTTATGTCCTCGAGAAACGAAGGGGTCATCAAATGCTGCAGGCCGGGCCGCAGGGAAAGGGCCCGGGTCAGCAGACAGGTGTACTCACGGATCCGTTCAAGATGGGCCCCGGTATCCTGATCACGATATTCGGCAAGTTTGGCAAGACCAAGGATTGCCGTCCGTCGTGAATGATCGATCAAACGGGTTGATTCCAGCATCTGCTGTTCCATCTTCCTGCGGTTGGTTATATTGCGCAGCACCAACTGACAGCCGGAAGCGCCATGATCTATGTCCACCCAGCTACCGCTTATTTCAACAGTCAACTCCTTGCCCGCCGCCGTCACCATTGTTGTTTCAACTCCGTATACAGGTGATCTGCCGGAAAAGCGTGGCAATATCCCGGCAACAATCTCCCTGCGGCGCTTACCCGCAAAATAGTCAAAAAGGCAGTGAGAATTCACCGCCGGATCGGTAATGGCAAACTCATTTGCAAAACGATTGTTGCAAAGCAGGATATTAGCCTGATCATCGACAACAGCGACCATATCCATAATATTTTCATACAGTTCACTGAAACGAAACTTCAACTCCTCCAACTGTTGCAACCGCTGCTCAACAAGATAGGCAAGATCGCCCGTGTAAATCTCCAGCTCATTACGCAGTTGATGCATTTTCCTGCGCCCCTGCCATATGGACCGACGAATTTTCATATCATCGTGGGCCTTGACACCGATTGCAAGTAGAACAGAAAAATAGAAAACCGTGTTTGTTATCGCATGAACAATCTCTTGTCGGGTCAAAGGATAACCCGAAATCAATTGGATACCCAGATATACGGCATACATGGCGATCCCTATACATACAACCTGGGAAACGGTCATGGGAAGAACCGAAAAAGCAAAATAAGCAGTGAGTACTATACCTATATAATAGGGGGAAGAAAATCCGCCGATATGAATGATCATCATGGAGATGGTATAGCTGGCAGCAACAAGCGCCATCCCCATCAGCAACAAGGCATGACGCCGCAATGATCGAAAATGAAGTAGGCCGAGCAGGACAAGCACAAAAATGGCCAGTGCGAGACGATAGGAAAGGAAAAGGCTAAAAACAGGTCGATGGACGAAATAATCAAGCAGGGAAAAAAAAAGAACAAAGAGAATTCCCAACCAGAGGATAGGAATGGCCTTCCGGACAAAGAGTTTGGATGACTCATCAGCAAAACTTGTGCTGATACTCTCCGGAACAGGCATAAAATATTACTCCCTGACGGCAAGGGCAAACAGATTGATCTGTTCTTCTTCACTCAAAATGGTTGCCGCGCCAAAAGGGGTATCGGCAAACAGAGCGGCTAATTGATCATGACTACGATAAATCAACTTCCAGCGCAAAATCCGGTCCATGAAAACAGCATCTTCATGGAAATCAAAATTACCGAGGATCAAGGTACCACCGGGTTTGAGATGATGATAACAGCGGGTGATCAGTTTTTTAAACAAACGGTCCTCCAGATAGTCACAAAGTCCGGCCGAATAAATAATGTCCTGTTGGTCTATCCGATGTTTCACCCTGCCCAGAGACCACTTGATAACATTTTCCTGCATAAGCTTAATGTTGGCTCCATGAAAAAAGGTATCGACGTACTTATTGGTATACTCCAATGCCTCGGCATCGATATCCACGCACAGCGCTTTGATCAGAGAACCGTATTCACAGCGGGAGAGAAAATCAAACAACTCTCTATTTGGTCCGCAGGCCAGGTTCATAATGGAAATCTGATTTCCCTGTTGGGCCAGGGGGGCCGTCAACCGGGCAAGCTGGTCGGCCAACAGACGGCGTCGGCCACGAATGGCTTTTGAAGAAGGCCGGTTCAGACAGAAGGCATCGATTATTTCACCAATTTTTCCTTCTCCTTGGGGGATATTTTCATATATATGCTCAATCATGAGAAAATCACCGGCATATCCCTTGGGTTTGTGATAGCTGCGCTCAGCATGACGACTGCGCATAAAATAAGGATAGACCTCCTTGAAAATATATCCCCAGAAAATGTCCTCATACCCCGATCCTGCCACCTGTTGTTCCAGCAATGGCATACTCGCGGCAAACCTTTCCAGAATTTGGTGACAATCCTGTTGTATTTTTTCTTCTTCCTGGTCAGACACGGATTCATGAATCAGCAGGGACATGTTAAAAAAATCCATGGAAATCCGTTCCACCTGCTCGTGGACCTTCTGCCATAACTCGGAACGCACCAGACTCGGTGGCAGGGGTTTAGCCCTGGTATACTTGCAAGAACGACGATCAGCGATTGAATCTGCATAGGCGGCTACAGGCGAAGTTTCACCGGAAAGTCGACGGAATTTTGCACATATCTTTCGGGCGAGATAGAGGAGAAAGTCGATGTACAGATCAGGCTGTTTCTTTCTGATCGTCTCCATTACCTCTCGAGTAAAAATCACAATATCGGCTTCCTCGGAGGCCTCAATTGTTCTTACCCTTGTACCTTTATCAAAGAACCCTATTTCGCCGAAAAATTCACCGGCACCAATCAGGGCAACGGTAATCTTTGTCTGGCGGGCACCGGTATAACTGACCTCCACTGTTCCGGACTCGACATAATAAAAACCCTCGGATTCCGTTTTCGGAGACAGCACAGGATCACCGGGGGCAAAGTGTTTTTTCGACGCAAAGGAAAGAACTTCGGCGATGAGTTCATGGGTAGTCGACCAAGCTCGTAATGGTACGGTTGCGGTCATACTCTTTGGCTCCTGCATTATTCACCCCCGGAAAAAGGAAACGGATAATCGACTGGAAACAACCAGCTTACATATTGTTATTATGCGGGAGGAATTCCTACAGTTCAAGAAAATTATAGCCAGCTGGAAAAAGTATTGCGCATGAAAAAAGAGACTTGCGGGCTTGATGCAGACAGGGGAAAAAAAGATGCCCGATTTGGGAGATGATGAGGGAAGCCTGACCTGTTTTTGCGGAATCAAGTCAATACTGCAGCAATTGCCCGCTGCAGTTCATCAAGATTAAAAGGCTTTGAAACCGCTGCCATAAATCCGTGTTCCCGAAAATTGGCCATTACCGGATCATTGAAATAGCCGCTGGCCACAATCACCCTGGCGTCCGGGTCAATGGCGAGAATTTCCAGCACCGCCTCCCGGCCGCCCATTCCTCCGGGAATGGTCAGATCCATAATCACGCAATCGATTGCCTGCTCCGTACCCATTAACCCCCGGTATTGCTCTATGGCCTCCCGGCCGTCACCGGCAAACAGAACCGTATGTCCGAGATACTCAAGCTGTGATTTGACGACTTTTTTCACCAGTTCTTCATCATCCATCACCAGTATACG
>WFZC01000056.1 GCA_015489765.1 Desulfobulbaceae bacterium | reverse complement strand
CTTTTGCTCGGGGCCGAAGGAATTGCCGTGGGCATGGCCACCAAGATCATGCCGCACAACTTCTGCGAGCTGCTGAAGTGCCAGATCAAATATCTGCAGGGAAAAGAGTTCACCCTGTACCCCGATTTTCCGCGGGGAGGAATTGTCGATGTCTCCGAGTATGATCACGGCAACGGCCGCCTGCGCTGCCGGGCCAGGATTCAGGTCAAGGATGACAAGACCATCACCATCACCGAGCTCCCCTATAACCTCACCACCCAGGCCCTGATCGACTCGGTGGAAAAGGCGGCCAAGGCCGGTAAGATCAAGATCACCTCCATCAATGACTACACGGCCGAAGAAGTGGAGGTGGAGATCAGGCTGCCGCGCGGAGTGCATGCCGATGAGACAATTGACGCCCTGTACGCCTTTACCGACTGCGAGGTGAGTGTATCGCCAAATCTTGTCGTCATCCGGGACTCCATGCCCTCTATTGTCCAGGTTGAAGAGGTGCTGAAACGCAATACCGATACCCTGCTTGCGTATCTTGAAAAAGAGCTCACTATTGAACGGGGTCGGTTACTCGACAAGCTGCACGCCCGCAAACTGGAACAGATCTTCATCGAAGAACGGCTTTACAAGCGCATTGAAGAGCAGATTTCCTACAAAGGTGTGATTTCAACCATTCGCCAGGCCCTGTTTCCCTTTGCCGATGAGCTTATCCGCAAGGTCACCAAGGAAGATATAGAACGGTTGCTGGAAATAAAGATCAAGAGAATTTCCCGCTACGATATCAACAAACAGCAAAAAGAGATACAAGCCCTTGAAAGGTCCATTGCCGTGACCGAAAAACACCTGCAGGACATGGTAGGATTTACCAGAAACTATTTGCAGGCCCTGCTGAAAAAATATGGCAATGATTACCCACGCAAAAGTGAGCTGAAAGAGTTTGACGAGGTCAATGCCAGGAAGGCGGCCCTGGCCAATATCAACATAGGGTATAACCGGAAAAGCGGTTTTCTGGGACAGAAGGTCAAATGTGAGGACAAGAAAAAAGACCTTGCCCTGACCTGTTCCGAATATGACCGGCTGCTGCTTATTTTCAAAGACGGCCTGTACAAGGTCATCAGCGTCTGTGACAAGGCGTTTGTTGGTGGTAATCTCCTGTATATGGGAGTTGTCAAAAGAGATCTTGTATTTAATGTCATTTATCGGGACGGCCGGGAAAACCTGAGTTATGGCAAGCGGTTCAGGATGCCCAAGTTTATCCTCAACCGTGAGTATCGTCTCTTTAAGGAGCATAAACGCTCGGTGATCCAGATGCTTGCCGTGGGCGAAAAAGATGTGCGGGCAAGGGTCAGCCTGGTGCCCTCGTCCAGGGCCAGGTATAATGTGCTGGAAATTGACATGGACGATTTTCTCATCAAGAGCGTGGCCGCCAAGGGCAAGCGCCTGAGTAACCGGGTCGTGCGCCGGGTAACCAACATCACCGGCAGGCCACGCAAAGCAAAACCTGTTCCGGCAACACTTCCCGGCATGTCCTCCGCCGACCCGCAGGAACCGGCAAGGGAGCAGGGGAATAAAAAGGCATCCGATCAACCCTGAATCTTCCAGCCATAACTGGTCATAAGATTTGTAACTATTTGTTTTTATATACCTTTAAATTCTAAATGATCAGAGGTGCCGTAGATTCGTACAGGCGCGACTGGTCGCTATAGCCCACTATGCGGACAGTCGCGAGCGTGCGAAGATGCGGTGCCCCTGATCGCTTACATCCAGCCATGGGCCGCCATATACTCAATACCGGGCAGACAAACTGTTATGACGAGAAGGGCAGGCGTATTTCCTGCAGGGGCAGCGGCCAGGACGGCGAGTACCGGACCGGCGCCCCCTGGCCCGATCCCCGGTTCAGCCATGACGAAACAACCGTCCTTGACCATCTGACCGGGCTTGTTTGGTCACGGGACGTCAACCCCGGCCTCTTTCCCTGTACCTGGCTGCAGGCGCTTGCCGCCATCCGGCAGCTGAACAGGAACCGGTATTGCGGCTTTGCAGACTGGCGCCTGCCCAATCGTCGGGAATTGCGCAGCCTCATGGATTACCAGGCCCGAAAACCATCCCTGCCGGCCAATCATCCCTTTACCAATGTGTTTATCCACTGGTACTGGACGTCCACAACCGCGGCCATCCATCCTGGATATGCCTGGTATGTTCATCTTGAAGGCGCGCGCATGTTTTACGGCAACAAGACCCAGGAGGCCCTGTACTGGCCGGTGCGCGGTCCTGGCAACGGCCTGTTGAGCACCACAGGGCAGCGATTGTGTTTTGACGAGACCGGCGGGGTGATTGCTTGTCCGGCAACTGGACAGGATGGTGACTTGCGCTGCGGGGCGGCGTGGCCGTCACCGCGATTTTCCATTGTTGATGAAGACCTGGTCGAGGACCATTTAACCGGGTTACAATGGAGGCGGCATGCCGCGCTGACCAACGATAAGCTTACCTGGCAACAGGCCCTGGAGGCGGTCAGAGAGTTACAGGCGAGTGATCGCCGCCACTGTTGGCGCCTTCCGACCATCAACGAGCTTGAGTCCCTGGTCGATGCCGCCTGTTCTTCCCCGGCCCTGCCCGAAGAGCATCCTTTTCTCCAGGTCAAGGACGGATACTGGTCATCAACCACCAGTTTTTTTGAAACAGACTGGGCCTGGGTACTCTACCTGGACAAGGGCGCCTGCGGGGTGGGGTACAAACCTGATCCCACCTTCTGGGTTTGGCCGGTGGCAGACGATAGGGAGTCTCCGGCTGATTGATTGACAAGGAATATGGCGGTCGGGTATGTTTCCAGAAACCGGCTGACAAACAAGGATTATCCGCGTAGGGAAATAATCTGCCAGCCCCGTTTTCTGGCAAGGGCTCGCAGTTTGTCGTCGGGATCAACGGCAACCGGATAGGCTACCCTTTCCAACAGGGCACGATCATTGATTGAATCGGTATAAAACCAGGAATCATCCAGGGACTGGTTATTGGCCTGTAGCCATTGGTCCAGACGTTGCACCTTGCCTTCCTTATAGCAGGGAATACCATCGATTTCCGTGGAATATCGGCCATCGACAATTTTGGGTTCGGTTGCCAGCAGGTGATCAATACCAAAGGCCCGGACAATGGGCCTGGTGATAAAGGAGTTGGTGGCAGTGATGACCAGCAGCACATGCCCCTGGTTGCGATGCTTTGCAACCAAGTCCCTGGCCCGGTCTCCCATCATGGGCCGAACGACCTCCTGCATAAATCGCTGGTGCAGTTGTTGCAGCTCTTCCATGCTGCGCTCGGCAAGCGGGGCAAAGCTGAAGGCCGAATATTCATAAATATCCAGCACCCCCTGTTGGTAATCCTGGAAAAATTTTTTATTGGCATGTTCGTACTGTTTCCTGTCAACAAGGCGCTGGTCAACAAGAAACTTGCCCCAGCCGTAGTCAGAGTCCCCGGAGAGCAGGGTATTGTCCAGATCAAAGATAGCAAGAGTCATTTGAATTCATTTAACTATTTTCAATTTTTCAACAAGATAATGGTAATACATAAAAAAACAGATAAGGAAAAATAACCTGGACTACATTGAACAGTATTCGCCGTTTAGAGAATGCATGCCCGCATGGGTGATTCGCACCTGGCACAGGTCACCGGCAGTCAAATCAAGGGGCGAGGTAAAATGAACAATATGGTTGCTGCCGGTGCGGGACTTGATTGTTCCGTTTTGATTATGCTCTATCATCACCTCCATGGTGCTGCCAACAAGTTCCTGGTTGCGCTCCAGGCTGATCCTGTCCTGCATTTTCTGGAACCGTTGCAACCGTTCACCCTTTACCTCCACGTCCACCTTGTGATCAAACCCGGCTGACCTTGTCCCTGGCCGATCAGAATATTTAAAGGAAAAGGAGCCATGAAACCGTACTGTCTGCAAGAGATCCATGGTTGCGGTAAAATCCTGGTCGCTCTCTCCGGGAAACCCGACAATAATATCTGTTGAAATAGCAATTTGCGGACAATAGGAGCGAAGTTCATCAACCTTTTCCAGGTACAACTCGCGGGTGTATCTGCGTCCCATCTTCTTGAGAATGCGATTGGAACCGCTTTGCGCTGGCAGGTGAAAATGGGGGCACAGGATGTCGATATCCTTAAAGCATTGCATGAGCTTTTTGGAAAGATCCTGTGGATTTGACGATGTAAAACGAAGTCGATGTATCCCGGGAATTTCAGCGACGATTTTCAGAAGATCGGCAAAGTCAACGGCAGAATCGGCAACCGGATTGGTACTGCCATAGGAGTTGACGTTCTGGCCAAGAAGGGTAATCTCCCTGGCGCCCCTGGAGACCAGCAGGGTGACCTCTTCAACAATGTCCTTGACCGGGCGGCTGATTTCCCGGCCCCTGGTTTGGGGAACAACGCAGTAACTGCAGTAGTTGTTGCACCCCTGCATAATGGTGACAAATTTGGAAAATTCTGCCTGGGGTTTACCTGTGGGAGCAGGGCAGGGGGCTTGCCCTTCCTGGCCGAGATAATATTTTTGCAACGGCGGAATGGTAAAAGAAGGATCAAGGTCACAGGATATTTCCCGTTTTGACAGGCCCTGTTCAAGACGAGCCAGCATGGCTGGCAACTGGTAAAATCGCTGGGTGCCGACAACAAGGTCAACATGGGGCATGCGTTTGAAAATTTCCTCTCCTTCCTGCTGGGCAACGCATCCGGCAACACCGATCAACAGGTCTGGATTACTGATCTTCTGTTTTCTGAGCTGGCCAAGCAGGCTGAAAACCTTTTGTTCTGCCTTGGCCCGGATGGAACAGGTGTTCAGCAGGACAAGATCAGCCTCTTCCATGGAAAAAACCGGTCCATATCCATGAGCAATCAGAAGCTGCTCCATGATCTCGGAATCACGTTCGTTCATCTGACAGCCAAAGGTTTTTATAAAAACATGCTTGTTCATAAGAGGATTTCTTCTACAAACTTGACGTTCTTCGTATTTTTTTCATATGATGGCGTCGTAAAAACTTCGATCTACTGCGTCGTGTGTCCTGTGGCGATTCTCGACATACTTACATGTATAGTCAAGACCCGCCACAGAACACTGCTCCTTGTATATCTGTGTTTTTGCTTAGCCATCTTTAAGCATTGTCTGGACTTTTTACGAATTCATCACATGTAATTATCTGTTTATCTTGGCGAAAAAACAGGTAATTCTAAAAAAGAAATAAAGTATCAGTTTGGCTTTTTCAATAGCGGGCTTATCGAGGCCATCAGGGGAATAAATTCAGTAAGCCTGGATTCAGGTACCTGGGTCTGCACAAGCCCGGTGTCAACATCCAGGGTTGACAGGGTGGCCAGGCCATCATATCCCTCAAGGAGAAAGCGAAACAGGCTTATCTGTTCAGACCTTACCCTGAAAAAATATTCAAACATATCATCTTTAGTGTAAATAAACGAGATAACGATCACACTTTAAGTGATGAATCAATATTGCCGATCAGGGCCTGATGCTTTTCAAGCACTGGTGCAACAATTTCATTGAGAAATTCAACGGTCTGCTCTTTGGCGCGGCCGGTAAACTCCTGAAAGTTGCCGATCATGGCTTCAAGTTCGTCCAGGGTAAAGGGGACACGGTTATCTTCCGCCAACCGGACAAGCAGGTCGTTTTCCTTTCCCTGTTCCTTGACCGCCAGGCCGGCGGCAACCGAGTGCTTACGAATTATCTCATGCATCTCCTGGCGGCTTTTTCCGCGCTCAACACAAGCCATCAGTATCTTTTCCGTGGCCATGAACGGAAGTTCATTTCTAAGATATCTTTCTATTTGTTTTGGATATACAACCATATCGCTTGTTATATTAACGTATAACTTCAGGATTGCGTCTGCAAGAAGAAAGGCCTGAGCCATGTCCATGCGCCGGATTGCTGAATCGTCCAGGGTGCGCTCAAACCACTGATTGGCAGCTGTTGCAGCAAAATTTGCTGGCAATCCCATCAGTTTGCGGGCCAGGCCAGTCATGCGCTCCGAGCGCATCGGGTTTCGTTTATAGGCCATGGCCGAGCTGCCAACCTGTTTTTTGGCAAAGGGTTCTTCCTGGACCTTGAGATTGGAGAGCAGGCGCAGATCAACAGCAAATTTATGGGCCGAGGCAGCGATTCCGGCCAGGGTTTCAGCTGTTTTCATGTCAAGTTTTCTTGGGTAGGTCTGTCCGGTTACAGCAAAGACCTGGTCAAATCCCAGTTTTTTGGAAACCAGCCTGTCAAGTTCTCTCACCTTGGCATGATCTCCGTGGAAAAGCTCAAGAAAGGTGGCCTGGGTACCGACCGTGCCCTTGGCTCCACGGGCTTTAACCTGTTTCTCCAGGTTTTCAATATAGGCAAGGTCCATCAACAAGTCCTGGATATACAGAGTGTTGCGTTTGCCGACCGTGGTCGGCTGGGCTGGCTGGTAATGGGTGTATCCAAGCGTAGCCAAATCCTTGTAGGTATCGCAGAAGGTATGCAGGTTGGCGATCACGTTGACAAGCGCCTTTTTAATCAAGGAAAGCGCCTTTTTCTGGATAATCAGGTCTGTGTTACAGACAACGAACTGGGAGGTGGCGCCAAGATGGATAATTGCCTCAGCCTTTGGACACTTAAGGCCATAGGCGTAGACATGGGCCATCACATCATGGCGTATTTCTTTTTCCTTTGCAGCCGCAACATCAAAATCAATGTCGTCTATGTGCTTTTTAAGTTCATCAACCATCTCCCGGGTGACCAGTTCAAGGCCAAGTTCACGTTGGGCCTCGGCAAGGGCAACCCAGCAACGCCGCCAGGTAGTGAATTTGAAACGTTCGGAAAACAGCTCCTGCATTTCAGGGCTGGTATATCGACTGACCAGGGGCTCCTGGTAAATATTTCGATTCATGGATAAGCGCTCCTTAAAGGCAACTGATAGAAAAATTCCCGCAGCCATATCGCAGGAACGTATCAAGGGGACGAGAATTAGAACCCAAACCCGGAAAAAAGTCCAGATCAAAGGCCGGCAATCCCAAGGCTTGCGGGCGGTTAAAATCAGCCAAGATCAAGGCCGGGACAAAGAACAAATATACAATGTCGCATAACATATATTATGTCTAATTTTTACTTCTTTTTAAATATCAACGGGTTGGCCTGATGGCAACCGCCATGACCTCAATCATCCTCTTGCCCCTAAAGCAACCATGTTTGATGGTAAAGGCAATATCCACCTTGTCCTGTACCATGGATATTTTGTCTCCCATGCCAAAACCAATGCCCTGGTATATTGTGTCGCCAAGCTGCAAGGCAAACCTGAGATGCTCATTTTTTACCAACGAGGTTCGAAGCAGCTTTGTTCCCTTGACCAGAAAAACCGGTTCCGGATTTTCGTTTCCACACGGTTCAAGATGCCTTAGAAAAGAAATAAAAGCCGGGGTCGCCTCCTCACCGCTTAACTGCTGATCAATAATAATGGTTTTGTCAAAATCATCTGTTTTATTAAGTAAATTTTTAACTTTATTATTCAATTCCTTGATAAAACGTCGCAGATTATCTTTGTCCATACTCAGGCCAACGGCCTGTTCGTGACCACCAAAATGATGCAGCCATTGATGGCAGTTTCCAATAACAGTAAAAAGATCAATACCCTGCGCCGACCTTCCTGATCCGCGTATCATGCCGATTTCATGGTCATCGGCCAGGGCTATTGTCGGCAGATGGAATCGGTCACAAAGCCTTGAGGCAACTATCCCCAGCACACCAGGATGCCAGTTGTCCTGGTAAACCACCAGGGCCTGTGCCCCCTGCTCGCACTGTTGCCTGCACTGGACCACTGCCGCATCCATTATTGAGACTTCTATTTCCTTTCTCCGCTTATTCAACATTTCCAGTTCAGCGGCTGCCTGCTGGGCCGTGGCAACATCCTCGGCCATTAACAGCCGGGCTGCTGTTTCCGGCACTCCCATGCGGCCAGCGGCATTTATCCGTGGAGCCAAGCGATAGGAAATATCCTCGCTAGTTACCCCCCCTTCTTTCATCCCGGCCTCCTCACACAACGCCCATATGCCAGGCCTTGTCCGCTCACCCAACATCTCGATTCCAGCCCTTACAAGGATTCTATTTACTTCGACCAGGGGCATTACATCAGCCACTGTCCCCAGGGCGACAAGATCAAGATACCTCTTCAGGTTGGGGGCGGTCTTCATGTTCCAGTATCCATTTTTCATGCACCTGGCACGCAGCGCAACAATGAGAAAAAATACCACCCCCACGCCAGCAAGACCTGCAAACGGAAATCCACAATCATCCTGTTTTGGATTGATTACCGCATCTGCCGCCGGCACCCGGTCCTGGGGCTCGTGATGATCGGTAACAATGACCCGAAACCCGGCGCCAATGGCCTCGTCCACCTCGCTTACGGCAGAAATACCATTATCCACGGTTATGAGCAGGGCTGGAGTTTCTACCATTGCGCAAACAGTCCTGATGCCTGCCGATGTCAGACCATATCCATCGGTCAGACGGTTTGGAACATGCCATTTCACGGTAATGTTCAGGGATTTCAGGAAATGAACCAGCAGGGATGTGGCACAGATGCCGTCAACATCGTAATCACCGTAGACCACAATGGGCCATTGCTGCCGCATGGCTTCGCAGATCAGGGTAACTGCCTGGTCCATGTCCTTGAAAAGCATGGGATCAGGCAGGTTGGCCAACTTGGGGGCCAGAAAATTCTTGGCTTGGTCAATCGTGGATATACCGCGCAGACAGAGAAGTTCGGCCGATGATTTAGGGATGTGCAAATGTCTGGCCAGGAGATCTGTCGTATGTTGCGGCTGCGAGATTATGGTTGAACGAAAACGAAAATGCACAGTAATTTTTACTTGATGAATGGATGATGACCTGAGGGAAACAAAGATAGAAATAACATTATCTATTGCATTCTTCTTGCTGAATTCTCAAAGTAATATGAAATATTTGTAATGATTTTTTTCTGGTCCCTGCGATCATATGGCTGCAGGTGGTCCATGCGCCGAAACCAGGTCATTTGCCGCTTTGCATACCGCCGGGTATCCCTGATCAGCAAGCGTTTCATCTCTTCCCGGTCCCACTTGCCGTCCAGAAACTGATTAACATGGCGATAGCCAATGGACTGCATGGAGGCAAGCCCGGATGCATACCCCATGTTTCTCAATTTTTCGACCTCTTCTACCAGGCCCTGGGCAAGCATAACATCGGTTCGCCGACCAATACGCCTGTAAAGAATATCCCTTGGACAGGTTAAATAGACAGCAAACAATCGTGAAAACCTGACCAGTGGCCCTTTCTGTTGCTGTCTTTCCAGATAATCGGACCAGGGAACACCAGTGGAATAGAATATTTCAAGGCCGCGCATGACGCGCTGCCTGTCATTTTTATGGATTCGGGCCGCTGACTCCGGATCAACCCTGCGTAGCTCATCATATGGGTCTGGAGCGCCAGGGGCGCAAAATTTGTGTTTCAACTCCTCCCTTACCTCATCTGAAACTTGAATTATGTCAAACAATCCATTAAGTAAAGAGGATAAATAAAGACCGGTACCTCCGGTTATGAGCGGTATTCTTCCCCTATCTGCTATCTGTTTTATGGCAGCGAGGCAGTCTTTGACAAAACGGGCCGCATTGTACTGTTCATCCGGGTCAACAATATCGAGCAGGTGATGGGGGCAAGCCTGCTGTTCTTCAACTGATGGCTTGGCAGTACCGATATTCATGTACCGATACACCTGCATGGAGTCCATGGAAATGATCTCGCAGTCAAACCTGTCCGCAAGCTGAAAGGAAAGCGCTGTTTTGCCAATGGCGGTCGGACCAACCAGGACAATGACCGGGATATCAATCTGCATGGAACGACTTTGCGGCGCCAGTGGAATCAAAAGAGATCATGGGCCTGATTTTTCGTGCAAGTTTTTTGCTGATGCCCCGAATCCTCGTCAGTTCGGCAACCGAATGAATCGGGCCATACTCCTGGCGATAGGCAAGTATCCGCGCCGCCAACCGCTCACCTATGCCGGGCAAAAGAACAAGATCCTGGAGCGAGGCCTGGTTGATCGCCATCGGCCTGCCAAGGAAAAAGCAGAGTTGAGGGGGCATGCGCCCTGCCCCATTGTCTTGCCATGTTTTTGAGGTTATATCTCCGCTATCAGCCGGAAAAAGGCGGTCTGCCCGAACACTGCCTGAATGATCATCAAAAAAAAGACCGGGAAAAAAGTGCCGGGACAATGACAGACAGTCGCAGGCCAGTAGCAAGACAGCACATAAAAAAAGGACAAGCATGCGCCTGTCCTTTGCTGATCTGTTATTATGACTATTACCAGCTGTCATGCAACAGGTGCGTCAGTTTTTGCTTTCATCGCGCATGAGCTTGTAATTGATCGAATCCAGCAGCGCCTGCCAGCTTGCCTCGATAATGTTGACCGACACGCCGACCGTTCCCCAGCGCTGCTCCTGGTCCTTGCTCTCCACCAGCACCCGCACCTTGGCACCGGTGCCATACTCTCCGGAAAGCACCCGCACCTTGTAATCAATCAGCTCCATCTCTTCGAGGCTGGGATAAAAACGAACCAATGCCTTGCGCAGGGCATTATCAAGGGCATTGACCGGGCCATCACCCATGGAGGCGGTATGCACCTCGCTGCCGCCAACATAGAGACGAATGGTTGCCTCGGTCATGGGCGGTTTATCCATCCGATACTTATGGTTCATGACTCTGAATCCTTCGATAACGAAAAATTTTCGCTGCAGACCAAGGGCCCTGCGCATCAGCAGTTCAAAACTCGCCTCAGCCGCTTCATACTGGTAACCCTGGCTCTCCAGCTCTTTTAACTCCTTGATGATCGAAGACATCAACGGGTCGTCGGGATTCAGGTGTAGACCATATTTTTTTGCCTTGTGCAGCACATTTGAGCGCCCAGCCTGGTCGGAAATAAGAATCCTGCGGATATTTCCCACCTTTTCCGGCTCAATATGCTCATAGGTCAGCGGATTGCGCTGGACAGCGCTGACATGAATACCGCCCTTGTGGGCAAAAGCGGATTCACCGACATAGGGCTGGTACCGATTGTGGGGCAGATTGGCCAGCTCATCAACCAGGCGCGAGGTAACATAGAGCTGATCAATATGCCTGCCGACCTCGCACTCCAGCCCCATCTTGAATACCAGGGCAGGAATTATCGATGTCAGATTGGCATTACCGCACCGCTCGCCATAACCGTTAATGGTCCCCTGGACATGAGAGGCTCCAAGGGAGATACCCATCAGCGCATTGGCAACAGCGGTTTCCGAATCATTGTGGGGATGAATGCCGACACGGGCATCACTGTTGATCTCCTGCAGGTATTGCTGTACCCTTTCGATAATCGGCGGAATTTCATGGGGCAGCGTGCCGCCGTTGGTGTCACAGAGTACCAGTGTTTCCGCACCACCGGCAATGGCCCGGCCCAGGGTGGCCAGGCAATATTCACGGTTGTTTTTAAACCCGTCGAAAAAATGCTCGGCATCGTAGATGAGATGTTTGACCTTTGGCCGGAGAAAGGCCAGCGAGTCTTCGATAATCTGCAGATTATCTTCAAGTTCGATGCGCAGGGCATCATGGACATGAATATCCCAACTCTTGCCAAAAATCGTGATTGCCGGGGTCTTGGCTGCCAGCAGGGCCGCCAGATTGGGATCCTTATCCGGTGTGTTCTGGAAATGACGGGTTGAGCCAAAGGCGGTCAGCCTGGCATGCTTCAACTCGACATCCTGCATGGCCTTGAAATACTCAACAGCCTTGGGATTGGACCCTGGCCATCCGCCTTCGATATAGTCGATACCCAGCCTGTCAAGCTGTCTGGTTACCCGGATCTTGTCATTAACGGAAAGATTGAAATTCTCGGCCTGGGTTCCGTCCCGCAGGGTGGTGTCGTAAATCTCGATAGTCCGGGTCATAACTCTTCTTCCGTTGGCATATTTTCCTTATCAAGGGCAAAGGCGTCATGCAGGGCCCGGACCGCAAGCTCGGTATATTTTTCCGCGATAACACAGGAAACCTTGATTTCAGAAGTTGACACCATCTCCATATTTATTCCTTCATTCGCCAAAATTTGAAACATCGTTGAAGCAATACCTGAATGATTGCGCATGCCAACGCCAACAATGGAAATTTTGGCAATATCCTTGTCTCCGGTCACGGATTCAGCCCCGATCTCATCACAGACCTTGTTGAGGATTTCCATGGCCCGGTTGTACTCACTGCGCATGACAGTAAAGGTCATGTCTGTCAGGTGACTGTCGCTGGTATTCTGGATAATCATATCGACCAGAATACCGGCATCGGAAATAGGGAGGAATATTTTTGCCGCAATTCCAGGCTGATCAGGAACATGTTTAATGGTAATTCTCGCTTCGTTCTTGTTATATGTCACACCGGAGACCAGCATGGATTCCATTATCTTATCCTCCTCAACAACCCAGGTTCCCTCATTTTCCGTAAACGTTGATCGAACATGCAGGGGCACGCCATACCGTTTTGCCAGCCCCACGGACCTGATATCCAGGACCTTGGCGCCAAGGCTTGCAAGTTCAAGCATCTCATCATAACTTATCCGGTCAATCTTTCTGGCCTTGGAACAGATATTCGGGTCCGTGGTGTACACGCCTTCCACATCGGTGAATATCTCGCAGGCATCGGCTTTCAGGGCCGCGGCCAGGGCCACAGCCGTTGTGTCTGATCCGCCCCGGCCAAGGGTCGTAATATCTCCCTCTTCCGTAACCCCCTGAAATCCGGCAATGGTCACCACCCTGCCGGCGTCCAGATTTTTCCTGATTTTTTCCGTATCAATGGATTTAATCCGGGCCTTGGTGTGCATATCATCGGTGCGGATAGCCACCTGGTCGCCGAGAAAAGAAACTGCCTCACCGCCCGCTTCCTTGATGGCCATGGCAAACAGGGCAATGGTGACCTGTTCCCCGGTTGAGAGCAGCATGTCCATCTCCCGGCGATTGGGAATCTTCTGAATGTCCTGGGCAAGACCGGTCAACCGGTCGGTTTCCCCGGACATGGCCGACAGCACAATTACCATCTGGTTGCCCTGCTGCCGGTACTTGAGAACTCGCTTTGCAACCGCTTTGATTTTTTCCGTGGACCCAACCGAGGTTCCACCAAATTTCTGCACAATAAGGGCCATATTTTCTACCGGATATTTCTCTCTTATCAATGGCAGGTGGGCCTGGAAAAAGCAAAACCACAGTCATGATGAACTGGTAAATATGCCAAACAGCTCCCGGAACTGGTGGTGAAAGATGTTGCGAGATCATCAATCATCAAAACAAAGACTCACCCCTGCCGTTAAAACAAAAAATTGTCTTTCACTTCAAATCACAGTATGAAAGGTAAGTCGTAAAATGTAAACCGTATTTCTATTTTTGCAAGCCTATTTACCTCTGAGCGCGAATCCATCCGTGAAAACTGATACAAACATCCCATGTTCCGGCCCGGGCCACCGGTTGCACATCGTCCTTGTTGAACCCGAGATACCACCGAATACCGGCTCGATCGCCCGATTATGCGGAGCCACCAATGCGGTCCTTGACCTGGTCCATCCTCTTGGTTTTTCCACGGATGACAAACACCTGAAAAGAGCGGGCCTGGATTACTGGCAATTTGTTTCCATCAATCACTGGCCTGATCTTGAATCCTTTCTCGAAGCCGAGGACGAAGACAACCTGTTTTTCTTTACGACCAAGACGACCCACCCTTATGTCAAAGCCCCTTTTCATCCTGGCAGCAGGCTTGTTTTTGGCAAGGAGACAAAGGGGTTGCCCGAAGAAATTCTTGCGCTGTACAGGGAGCGTTGTTATACCATTCCCATGCAGAATCCCCATATACGCAGCCTGAATCTTGCCATGAGCGCAGGCATTGTTATGTATGAGGCCCTGCGGCAGATTGGAGAATTGTGAAAAGGATACCTGATTACCATCAATCCTGAAGTGGATCAGAAGGCGCCATATAATTTTTTAGATGGCTTTTTTCATATCATAAAGCACGGATAAACACGGATTCACACAGATTTTTTGTTACCAAGGAGAACGATATGCCAGAGAGAATTTATAATTTCAGCCCCGGACCGGCCACCCTGCCCTATTCGGTGCTGCAGCAGGCTGCTGCCGATATTGTCAACTATCAGAATATCGGCATCGGACTTATAGAGCTGAGCCACCGCAGCAAGGAATTCATGGCCGTTGCCGAGGACACGGAAAGGAGGATTCGGCAGCTCCTCAAGGTGCCGGACACATACAAGGTCCTCTTTCTCCAGGGCGGCGCCTCGTCCCAGTTTTTCATGATCCCCATGAACCTGCTGGGAGAAGGCAAAACAGCAACCTATCTCAATACCGGTACCTGGGCAAAAAAGGCCATTAAAGAGGCCCGTCTTTTCGGAGACATCACGGTTGCCTATTCCAGCGAAGACACCACGTTCAACCGGGTTCCCCGTGATGATGAATATACGGTTGATCCTGACAGTGAATACCTCTACTTTGTCAGTAATAATACCATATACGGCACACAATTTGCCCAGATGCCAAAAACCGATACCATGCTGGTTGCCGATATGTCATCGGATATCCTCTCGCGCCCCGTGGACATTGACAAATTCGGTATCATCTTTGCCGGAGCTCAGAAAAACATGGGGCCGGCCGGGGTAACCATTGTTATTGTCCGGGAAGACCTGCTGGACAAAACCCCGGACTCTGTTCCCACCATGCTCCGTTATAAAACCCATGCCGACAAGGGATCCATGTTCAATACCCCGCCCTGCTTTGCCATCTACTGTGTGGGCCTGGTTATGCGTTGGCTGGAGGAACAGGGAGGTGTTGAGGCCATGGCCGAAAAAAACCGCCGCAAGGCCGGAATGCTGTATGAGGCCATCGATGCAACGGATTTTTACCGGGGCCACGCTGAAAAAGACTCCCGTTCCCTGATGAACGTCTCCTTCAATCTTCCCACCCCGGAACTGGAGGCCAGGTTTATTGCCGAGGCAGCGGAATCCGGATTCAACGGCCTGAAGGGACACCGCTCCATCGGTGGCTGCAGGGCATCTATTTATAACGCCTTTCCTGAAGAAGGGGTTGCAAAACTGGTTGATTTCATGGCTGATTTTGCCAAAAAGAACGGTTGACTCTTTCTGCGCGACAACTTACGACAACACGGATACCGCATGCAGTATGAGGGAACGGTCATACGGCCGCCCAGCGAGGCAAACTCGATTATTCTCCAGGTGAGCATTGGCTGTTCCCATAACCGCTGCACCTTTTGCGGCGCTTATAAAGATAAAACTTTCCGTCTCCGGGATGAGGGGGAAATCGAGGGCGATATTGACTTTGCCAGCCAATATTGCCGCCGCCAGCAAACAGTTTTTCTGGCCGACGGCAATGTCCTTGCCCTGCCCCACCGGTTTCTGGTTGATCTGTTTAATAAAATTCGACAAAGACTGCCCTGGGTGCGTCGGATTTCCATGTACGCGGGATGCCGGGATATTCTGAACCGTTCCGTTGACCAGCTAGCCGAGTTAAAAACGCTTGGCCTTGGACGGTTGTACATGGGCCTTGAAAGTGGGCACAACCCTGTCCTTGCTGCTGTCAACAAGGGGGCAAGCTCCGAAGAAATGATTGCCGCCGCAAGAAGGGTCCGGGCAGCTGCCGTTTTTCTTTCCGTCACCTGCCTGCTTGGCCTGGCCGGTGCACAGCCGGCAGCATCCCTTGCCCATGCCAGGGACACCGCCCGGGTACTCAACCGCATGCAGCCCTCACAGATAGCAATTCTCACCCTGATGCTGCTTGACAACACTGAACTGGGGCAACAGGCCCAAAGGGGCGAATTCAGCCTGCCCACCAAGCAGCAGCTCTTTTACGAGCTTCGCACCCTGATTGCCGGATTGTCCGATTTCGGAACCCTTGTCCAGGCAAATCATTCCTCCAACTATTTTCAGCTCGACGGCCGCCTGCCCAGGGACAGAGAAAAATTTCTGTCTATCATTGATCAGGCCCTGTCCGGAGCCATCAGCCTCAAACCCGAGCATCTTCGGGCCTTGTAATCCATCAGACCGTCTGCATAATTTCCTGGAGTATCAGCGATCATGTCAACAAGCTCGAGCAAAACAGACCTGAAAAACCTGACCCGGGAACAACTTATCTCCTTTGTCCAGTCTCTCGGCCAGCCCGCTTTTCGTGGGCAACAGATCCTGGCCTGGATCTACCGTCCCGGTGTCACGGATTTTGCAGAGATGACGGATCTTGCCAAGAAGTTTCGCGCCCTTCTGCCGCAACACGCCTATATTTCCAGGTTTGAGGACCCGGTTATTGAAAAATCCGTGGACGGAACAGTGAAATTCGGCTTTATCCTGGAAGACGGCCGGATGATTGAATCGGTCTTTATTCCGGAAGAAGAACGCAATACGCTCTGTGTATCTTCCCAGGTGGGGTGCGCCATGGGATGCAAGTTCTGCCTGACCGGTGCCATGGGATTTACCCGTAACCTGACAGCGGCTGAAATCGTTAACCAGGTCTGCGCAGTCCGTGATTACACGTTTAAAGCCGGCAAGGGCAGGTTGACCAATATTGTGTTTATGGGCATGGGAGAGCCGCTTGCCAATATGGACAATTTACTGGCCGCCCTTTCCATCCTCACTGAACAGCGGGGACTTGATTTTGCCAGCCGACGAATCACGGTTTCCACATGCGGTCTGGTTCCGCAGATGATCCGCCTGGGTAAAGAGACAAGTGTAAACCTGGCCATTTCCCTGCATGCCGCCGATGATGCAACGCGCAAGAAAATCATGCCGGTCAATGGCCGCTATCCGCTGGTTGAACTTATTGCCGGCTGCAAACAGTTTCCACATAAGAAACGGCAACGAATCATGTTTGAGTATACCCTGTTGCAAGGCATCAATGACAGTGATGAAGATGCGAAACGGCTTGCCAGGCTCCTGGCACATATCCCCTGCAAAATCAACCTACTCTCAATGAATCCGGCACCGGGGTCACCATATACGAGCCCGCCGGCAAGCAGGATCCTTTCCTTTCAGAAAATTCTTCGCGACCGGGGATATTCAACCTTTATTCGAAAAAGCAGAGGTGCGGATATATCAGCTGCCTGTGGACAGCTCGCTGACAAAAAGAGGTTATAAACGTTGGACGGGAATGTTACAGGCATCAAAAACTGCCATGGATTCACAACCGTTGATCGCGGTGGCGAATTTCTGTTCCAGTCTGTTGTCCTGAATTACCTTCCAGGCACACTCCACGACCCCGGCAGCGATCTTGTCCCGGCCCACGTCATTTGAACAGTGGACTTTACCATCCACATAATCAAAGATGTCCTTGAATGGATCAAGGAAGGGATAGAGTTCGAGATTGTTGATAAATTCCTGTTTAAGCAGAACAATTGGCTCTGATTTTGTTTTTTTCCTTACCAGAACTGTAAAGTGGTGCAAGAACTCTTCCAGGGCCCGGTCCAGATCGGAAACAAGAACATTTGTTCCCGGAATATTGCTTGGCGGTGGCGCATTTCTTGGGTCACGCAGTTGTTCTTTCTGAAAATGACCGATGGAAAAGAGGGCCGGTGTTGATTGCAGCAGCTGGAGCAGCTTGTTGTAACTCTCATCAGATGAGTCGAGGCCGCCTTTTCCCCAGGAATAGGATCCGCCAAGTCGTTTCCCCTTGTGCAGAAATAGCAGAGCCCTTTCCTTGCGGCCAATGAGCTTGACCCGGACAAAGCCAAAAATTTTTTTTGCATTTAAGCGAAAAACCAGGTCCGGCAATCGGATATCAATGGATTGCAACTCTTTTTGCGCCCGTTTAAAGGGCGGCATCTGGCCCCAGAAGAAAATAGCATTTGGATCAAGGGAATAAACGGTAACGGCAAAGTTGGTAGTCGTCAGCGATTGCAAGACAGGCGCCATGTCCCTGGTCGTGTAGGCCTGCTCTCCATTCTTCTGGATAACTCCACGAATAACTTCATGTTCATCAAAATAGACAAGAACCTCTTGGCCGGCGGATTGACAATAAAGACAGCCAGAGCCTATTTCACCCTGTAAGTGCTCAACAAATCTGTCAATGGACAGATAATAACTGTTGAGACCGCTCAGATATGGAGGTTCTTCCGGGATAAGCATAAAAAAAAACAGGTTACTGTAATGTATTTACATTTCGTTATTCAATGATTTTACGCATTATATCATAATCAGCATCAGATGCGGAAACAAAGGAGGTTAACCCCATGGCCTGCAGGACTTCGCTGTTCCGGGGCAGCTTGAGAATCGCCTTCTGGATAGCGGTCTTGTCGTCCTGCGGCAGGTTTTTATTGACCGAAAAGGCCCAGTTTGGCAGCCATGCTGTCTCTTTTATGGAGACAATGGAGCCCGGCACGATAAACTGGTCAGCCTTGTGCAGTGCTGATTCACGGATAAAACCAGCATCAACATCACCAATGCTCACGGAGATGATAACATTTTCCTGCCGGTTATCGGCCGCAACACTGAGCTGACAGTCCTTGTCGACATCAATCCCGTGTTGTCGGAGGGTCAGTTTCTGGGAAAGATAGCCACCGGCCGATGTTTTGCCGACAATCATGATATTCTTGCCCTTCAGGGCGGATAATTTGGTAATGCCGGAATCGGGCCTGGTAATAATAATTCCACGAAACCTGTCACCCCCCTTTCCCTTGACCGCCTTGGCAATAACCTCATGGGCGGATGAAACATTAACATAGACCAGGGGGTTTTCATAGCCGATGGCAATGCTCCCCTTCAGAAGCTTCATCTCGTAATCGGTAAAGTTGTCGGTCAATACCGGTTTGATGACAAGCCCGGTCTGTTTACTGAGGTAAGTAGCCAGGGGCGTCATCATGGCGGTTAATTTTTCAGGAAAATATCGCGGCAGGATGGATATTTTATATTCTCGGGCAAAAACAGGGGTGCTCAATAAAGAACAGAAAAGCAAGATAAGGATAATGGATTTTTTCATTGTTATTTTTTCAACATGTTCGATATGAAAGAAAAATTACAAGCACCAAAGGAAATCAGCGCTGAAGATTTGAAATATAACGGTTCAATCTGCAGGACCAGGTGAAGACGAGGATAACGGAAGGCCGGCGGCCCTGCGAATGACATCATAATCACTATCCTTGGCCGGTCGGAATTTTTTAATACGCAATGCCCTCAAGATTGGGCTGTTTTCGGGAATTTCCTGTATGGCTCTGGCTATCTTTTTCTTATCAGCTGCGGCCATGCTACGTTTTACCGAGAGTGCCCAGTTGGGCAGCCATGCAGTATATGCCAGCACCCTGATGGAACCGGAGGGCACAAACTGATCTGCCTTATGCAGGGCGGATTCACGAATGAATCCGGCATCCACATCACCGGTATACACGGAAAAGACAACATTCTCCTGTTTGTTTTCCGGCGCCTCTTCAAGTTGACACTCTTTGGTAATATCAATCCCTTTATCGAGCAGGGACAGTTTCTGCGAAAGATAACCACCGGCACTGGTATAACTGACGATGGAAATTTTTTTCCCTCTCAGGTCGATCAGCGAGTGCAAGGGGCTATCTTTCCTTGTAACAATAATGCCCCGAAATTTATCACCATTTTTTCCTTTTATAGCCATGGCAACGGCCTCGTGCGCCTTGGAGGCCAACACATATATATAGGGATTTTCAAACCCGATGGCAACTTTTCCCCCGATCAGGGCCTTTGTATACCAATCAAAGGTCGAGGTCATGGTCGGCCTTATATCCAGCCCGGTTTTCTTTTTCAAATAGTCGGCCAGCGGCGTTATTCTTTTGTAAATTTCCTCGGTCGAGTATCGAGGCAGCATGGAAAGCTGATAGCTGACAGCCATTGCCTGGTTGATATTGGCAAATAATACTCCACAGGTAAGGAGAAAAATAAACAATTTTGCACGTAACATGATCTGACCTCTTATTTTTTCAAACGGTCCAAGGCAGCCTTTACCGAGTACCGCATTCGCTCAAAGGCAACAGCAAGTTCACGCATCTCTCGAGGACCACGCGGGGTAATGCTCAAATCCATCTCGCCCAGGCTGATCCGGTTTGCCATGTCCGTCAGTTGCCGGGTGGGTTTGGTAATGGAACGGGTCAGGAGCAGAAAGATAATAAATCCTACGAATAGCACCCCTCCAACCAGGGAAAGGGTCAGAGGCGAAAGAAGGACATTGCGAATGGCATCATCTATTTCCGATACATAGACAGCGACATGGACTTCACCTTCCTTGTTGGGCAAAGCAATAACATGGTCAAGCACGGTCTGTCCACCGACGGAAATCTGTTTGCTGTTTTCCTTCATTCCCGCCGGAAGAGCATTGGCTTTGATAATTTTTTTAGGAAACCCCTTTTTCTTGACATCCATAACGAATTGGCGGTCAAACCTATTCAAATCACTAAAAAAACCGGCGATAACAATGCCGCGTTTATTGGTTACTGCGGCATAGGCCACCCCTGGCAAGGCGCTGGTACGTTGGGCTTCCTTGTTGACCTGCAAATAGTTACGTACAAGCAAAGGTTTTTGAATGACTCCGGCAAAAGATTGGGCAATGGCGGTGGTACGCAGTTCTATCTGTTGATTAATGATCTCCGGGATATATTTGAGATACAGGTAGGAAAAGGTCCCGCTGATAACGAAAAAACCGGTGACCAGTGTCAAAAAGAGATAGGCGCTGATGGGCCACCCTTTACCCTCCTTTGTTGTCGCAATTCCTGAAGCGCCCTGGGAGGCAGGCCTCTGACTCATACCCTCGCTGCCTCCAATGGCAGGATCGGATTTCACCTGAGATTCTTTGATGTCAGCGGTTTCCTTAACGGGTGCAACATTTTTTGGTGGCTTTTTGACCACAATGATATGGCCGCATTCCTGGCAGGAGAATCGAGCGCTTCCGCCTTTGATTTTATTTTCATCTATATTGTATTTCTTTGCACAATCTTCACAAATCACCAGCATTGTGGAAATTCCTCCCTCGCTTACTTCGCATCATGGATTCCAGTTAAATTTCAAGAGTCGCCCGGTTGGAAAAATTTCCTTTCACAGTATCACAACGTACGGGAAAATCCTTCAGAGCCAAGGCCTATTACTTTATATGCTTTGGTAAAGATTTGGTCAAATTTTTTTAAAAAAAAACTCAACACCGCAAAGGCAGTGTTGAGTAAAAAATCCATGGGCAGTACCAGTGGTAATGCGCAGTGAATCAGAATGTATTTCAGTTGCTCAATTTTTCAGCAGATGGAGCTGTATTTCAATGTGTTAGCCCTGAGCTACGAATGTATCTTTTTTAACAGCCATGCCATATTTTTACCAAGATTACGCATGGTTTCAACTCCTTCCGCATCTTCGGCCACTTCTCCTTTTTCGCGCCCGACCCCAATGTTCCAATAGGAAGAACCGACAATAATCATCTGACCTATGGTGAAAAAATGATTCAGGGAGTCAAAAACATGGACAGCTCCACCCCGGCGGCGGGCAACCACGGCGGCCCCGACTTTGCGCCTGTACATATCGCCGTTGGCCCGGGAAACCATGCCGCAACGATCGATAATCGCCTTGATTTCCGGACTGAGGTCGGCAAAATAGGTGGGTGAGGCAAGGATGATCCCGTCTGCCGCTTCCATTTTTTCAATACAGTCATTGATGCAGTCAACATTAACGGCGCAGCGCCTGTTTTTCTTTTTGAAACACTGGTAGCAGGCAATACAACCGTGTGGATGTTTTCCGGCCAGCTGAACAAGTTCGGTGTCAATTCCCTCCTTTTCCAGTTCAGCAAACACATAGTTCACCAGCATGGTGGTATTGCCGTCCTTACGCGCGCTTCCATTAAATGCAACGACTTTCATAGTGTCATACCTCATCATAGTCATCTGACATGACCGATCGCGGCAGGTCATTGAGATTAATTTTACGGGCCTCTTCGATACCGCGCTGCAGGGCCCTGGAGTTCATTTCTTCCGTCCCCTTCGGGACCCTGGCCAGCAAAGCCTTTTCGAGATTATCGAGATTCACCTGCCCGGACAACAGGCCAACGGCGCCAAGGGCCACCATGTTGGCAACCAGTTTGCGGCCGATTTCTTCTTTGGCGATATCAGTAAAGGGGATGGCAATAATGCGGCTGGTTGGATGCTGTTCAACCAGGCCGCTGTCCACAACCAGCAGTCCGTTCTGTTTGAGATCGTAAAAATAGGCATCGCAGGCGGCCTGGTTCATTGCCAGCAGCAGATCCAGTTCCAGTGCCTTGGGATAATCGATGGGGCGTGAACTGATCACGACTTCAGCCTTGGATTTCCCGCCCCTGGCCTCTGGTCCATAACTCTGGGTCTGGCAGACATATTTCCCGTCATAAACGCCGACCGCTTCGGCAAACACAACCGCGGCCGTAATCAACCCCTGACCGCCGGAACCAGAAAAGCGAATTTCGTAACGTTCCTGAGTCTTCTGTTGCCCGTTCATAGCTTCTCCTTTAAGGTGCTGGCCTTTTGTCGTACCTTTTTATACTCTTCCGTGGATATCGGCAGGTCACGGTCAACAAGGACACCAATGGTGGTTTTGCCTTCCAGTTCCTCCGGGCTCATCTTTGCTGCCCGGCTGACGGTGACCGACTGCTCTTTAAAGCGTTTGAGCATATCTACCGCGCCTCCGAGCTTATTACGCCTGCCATACTGAACGTGACAGTTGGAAATAACCTCAACCACGGCAAAGCCCCGCTTTTCTATGGCCTGTTCAATCAGGCGATCAAGAAGGTCGGCATGGTACACCGTTGCCCGGGAAACAAACGATGCCCCGGCGGTAACGGCAAGTTCGGCAATGGAAAAGGCATGCTCGATATGGCCGTACACGGATGTGGTCGATTTGGAACCAAATGGAGTCGTGGGTGAATACTGGCCACCGGTCATGCCATAAATGGAATTATTGATTATAATGGCGGTCAGGTTCAGGTTTCTTCTGGCAGCGTGAATAAAATGATTGCCGCCAATGGCTGTCGCATCGCCGTCACCCATGATTGCTACCACATTCAATTCCGGCCTGGCCAGCTTGACCCCGGTGGCAAAGGTCAGGGCGCGGCCATGGGTAGTGTGCAGGGTATTGAAGTCAAGGTAGGTCGGCATCCTGCCGGAACAACCGATCCCCGAGGCCAGGACAATATCGTCCTGATCAATATCCAATCTGTAGATGGCCCGTAACAGGGCTCCCATGACAATGCCGTTGCCGCAGCCCGGACACCAGACATGGGGGAATTTCTTGTTATGACGAAGGTATTTATGGCGCAAGGCCTGTGCTGGAATGGGCATAAGCGTACCTGGTTGAAGTAAGCAAAAGAAGGATTACAGTTTTATCAACTGGCCATAGATCTCCCGGGGTGTAATGAATTTCCCGTCAATTCTGTTGTATTTCACAACATTACACGATCCCTGATTGACCCGCTGGATCTCGCGGCTCATCTGGCCCAGGTTCATTTCCGGAATCAACACCGAGCGGCATTGCCCAAGCAGCGGAGCCACGGTTCTCCGGGGGAATGGAAACAGGGTAATCAATTGCAACAGTCCAACCTTGATGCCCGCTTCCCTGGCATCCTGGACCGCGCGCAACGCTGACCGGGCCACAGCACCATAGGCAATGACAAAGGTTTCGGCATCATCAAGAAAATACCCCTTGGTCATTTGAATATCGGGGAATCCGCGGGTTATTTTTTTGGTCTGCCGAAGATGAAATTCTTCCACCTCACCGGGTTTTTGGGTGGGAAATCCCATGATATCATGGATAAGGCCGGTGACATGGTGCCGATACCCGTCCCCGAAAGCGGCCATGGGGGCGACCCCACGGGCGTCGCCCTCATAGGGTTTATACCAGTCCGGCGGCACACTGGGACGGATCCTGTCCACAACCTTGATCTCACTCGTATCGGGCAGTTCCACGCATTCACGGGTATGGGCCACAACCTCATCGGAGAGGAGAATAACTGGCACCCGGTACTTTTCAGCAATATTAAAGGCCTTGACCGTGATGGTGAAAGAATCCATAACAGTTGACACGGCAAGTACGACAATCGAATGGTCACCATGGGTTCCCCAACGAGCCATCTGCACATCGCCCTGGGCCGGGCTGGTCGGCAGGCCGGTTGAAGGGCCGCCGCGCATGACGTTTACGATCACGCAGGGAACCTCGGCAACACAGGCAAAACCCAGATTTTCCTGCATCAGGGAAAAACCAGGGCCCGAAGTTGCGGTCATTGACTTGACCCCGGCAAGTGAAGCACCGATAATGGCGCCAATACTTGCTATTTCATCTTCCATCTGGATAAAGGTGCCATTCACCGCCGGAAGCTTAATGGAAAGCTGTTCCGCGATTTCAGAGGCAGGGGTAATGGGATAACCGGCAAAAAAGCGGCATCCTGCGGTGAGCGCCCCTTCAACAATGGCCTCATTGCCCTGGAGCAGGTGGCGTTGTTTGGTTGGTTCAGACATCGTTCCGCCTCCTGTGAAGTTTTCGATCAGAGACCGTTATCGCAAAATCAGGGCAATGGATCTCACAGAAACGACAACCCACACATTTGTCTTTTTCAGAAATGACAGGTTTACCGTTTTTGTCCGCCTCGATAATCTTCTGAGGACAAAAAGCCATGCATATACCGCAGGCCTTACACCAGTCATGATAAAAAGAAACATCATATTTCTTCTTTTTTTTGGGTGCTGTTTTCCTGTTTTTTTGGGCACAGGACGATTTTTTTTCGGAACTCTTTTCAGCCATTGTGCTCCCCAAATAACGGCAAAAGTTAGAAAATCAGGAACATAGAAAATGTTGCCTGGACATTATCTGTTGTATATTTTCCGGATTACAGGCAACACTTAAAAAAAGCAAGAAAAACTCGATTTTTTTTCTTTCCCCACTGGACATAGAGCTCAATAATTGCTTGTCAACCTACCTGGAGTTGTCTATAAATTATGATCTCAGTTGAGAGCAGGTGTCATTTTCGACAATGCAGAACCCGCTGATTGTTTAACGGGTACCTTGAAAGGTGTACCAAAATACAACTATTCAAGGCAAGATGAACTCGTAAAAAATCCGGCAAAAACTTAAAGATGGCTAAGTAAAAACACAGATATACAGGTAAGCGAAGCGAAGCGTAGACTCCGAGGAGTAGTGTTCCGTGGCGGGTCTTGACTATACACGTAGTATGTCGAGAATCGCCACAGGACACACGACGCAGTAGATCGAAGTTTTTACGACGCCATCAAGGCAACCCAACATCCACAAAGGAGGAAAGTCGTATGAGAAAGGGATTGTTTTTCAGTATTGCCCTGGTAGCAGCAATGATGATGAGTCTGAGCACGGCCCAGGCAAGGACCAAATTCGTCACCATCGGTACCGGCGGTATTACCGGTGTTTATTACCCGACCGGTGGCGCCATCGCAAAAATGGTTAATAAAAAGAAAAAGGAATACGGTATTCGGGCCACGGTGGAATCCACCGGTGGTTCGGTGTTCAATATCAATGCTGTTATGAACGGTGATCTTGAATTTGGTATTGCCCAGTCCGACCGCCAATATCAGGCTGTGCACGGTCTGGCCGAGTGGAAAGACAAAGGACCGCAGAAAGACCTGCGAGCTGTTTTTTCCATTCATCCCGAGTCTGTCACCCTGGTCGCTGCCATCGACGCTGGAGTCAAGAAAATCCAGGATTTAAAGGGAAAAAAAGTCAATATCGGTAATCCCGGTTCCGGTCAACGCCAGAATGCCATTGATGCCCTTGAAGCCGTTGGTATTGACATCAATAAAGACATTCAGGCCGAATCCATCAAGGCTTCCGAAGCCGCCAGCCTGTTGCAGGATGGCCGCATTGATGCCTTCTTCTATACAGTCGGCCACCCCTCTGGAGCAATCAAAGAGGCCACCTCTGGAGCCCGTAAGGTCAGGATTGCCGATGTCGCCGGTCCCGGTATTGACAAGCTGCTCGCCAAATACCCTTACTATGCCAAGGCCATTATCCCGCACAAGCTGTATCCCGGCGCCAAGAATGACAAGGACGTACAGACATTTGGTGTAAAGGCCACTCTGATAACTTCGGCCAAGGTGCCTGATGATGTTGTTTATGCCATTACCAAAGAGGTCTTTGACAACTTTGAAGCATTCAAGAAGCTGCATCCGGCCTACGGAACCCTGACCAAGGAAAAAATGCTGCAGGGCCTTTCCGCGCCCATCCATCCCGGCGCCCTGAAATATTACAAGGAAGTCGGTCTGATGAAGTAAGATAGTGCATTTTTCGGCGATGGCCTACGGGACATCGCCGATTTTTTTTCTTTGCTGTTTGTTACGACTGTTGGTAACCGGCAAAGAAAAGAAATTCCCAAGGAGAAAAGTACAAAACACAATGGTTTGCTCGAAGTGATATTCCAGACGTTTAATCGGAGGGTTGCCGCACAT
>WFZC01000055.1 GCA_015489765.1 Desulfobulbaceae bacterium | reverse complement strand
TAATAATACTATTGCGGAGATGACCATGCAGTCAGTGCGACATGTACGTTTATTTCGTAACGGACGTAACCAGGCGTTACGTATTCCGAGGGAATTTGAACTGGAAGGAAACGAGGCGATTATTCGAAAAGACGGCAGTAAACTGATTATCGAACCGGTGCCCAAAAAGAGCCTGCTTGAATTGTTGTCTTCCTGGGAGCCGATGGCTGAAGACTTTCCTGAAATACAGGATTACCCAGTGGAAGCCGAGGACATTTTCTAACCAGCACGGCTGGACCGGAATCGCCGACATATCAAGTCCGAAAAACAATGAGTTGCATATAAATATGGCAAATTTTCGATACCTGCTGGATACCAATATCCTCTCTGCGCTGATAAAACAACCGGCAGGAAAGATAGCGGAGAAAATTGCGACCCTTGGCAATGAAAAATTATGCTGCACAAGTTTGATTGTTGCCTGTGAGTTGCGGTATGGAACTTGTAAAAAAGGATCAGAAGCACTGACGGCAAGAGTAGAACAACTGCTCGATACAATAGATGTAATTCCGTTACAAGATGATGTCTCGATCCATTATGCGCAAATACGGACTGCATTGGAATCCATTGGTCAGCCAATCGGCGGCAATGATCTGTTGATAGCCGCTCAAGCCCGCTCTCTGGGGCTTGTCGTAGTCACTGCAAATACAGGAGAATTCTCACGGGTCCCCGGACTTATTGTGGAGAATTGGCTCTGAGTCAACACAATAACTGCTGACAATCATTTTTCAGGCAATCTGGTTAGCCAGGGCGGGCTAAGGCCCGCAAACTAAGCCTGTAGGGGCGAATTTATTCGCCTGATGAGGTATAATCATTACAGAAACCTTACAGACGATAAAAATCATCCCTGAAATTTTCCCCACAGACCGAAAGCAAGAGACATACCATGCCTCGTGAAAATCTCTTAAAGGGCAGGGTTTCCACACCCGGCCAAATCTACCACCTCATCATCTGTACAGCCGAACGTAAATGCTGGTTTGCAGATTTCCAGTGCGCGCGGATTGTGGTGCAAAGGATGCGGCAACTCCATAACGACCGGTTTATGGACTCCCTGGCCTGGGTACTGATGCCGGATCATCACCACTGGCTGATACAACTTGGGGAAGGAAAAAGGCTTGCCGATGTGGTGCGATTGTTCAAAGGCGGTTCCGCGCGTGATCTCAACAGATACCTGCATCGACAGGGTTCAATCTGGCAGCGCGGCTATTATGATCATGCCTTGCGCCGGGAGGAAGACATCAAACAGGTTGCCCGGTATCTTGTTGCCAATCCCCTGCGGGCAAACCTGGTACAGCGTATTGAGGAGTACCCCCACTGGGATGCAATCTGGCTGCAGGACAACTGATTGCCGGGCTCATCTATATGGCGGCTGAAGCCGCCCCTACAGGATTTTCAGGAATCGAACACCTGTTGGGGCGAATTCATTCGCCTGTTTGGTCATCCGGCTGTTGCGGCATCATGGCGAATAAATTCGCCCCCCCCACACACAAAAAAAAATTTCCAGAATCGAACGTCTGTGGGGGTGAATTCATTCACCTGCACCGTCATGTTGCTATACGGCCTCACGGCGGCTGAAGCCGCCCTTACAAGGTTTTCAAGGATCGAACGTCTGCAGGGGCGAATTTATTCGCCTGTTCGGTCACGCATTCAAAAAAAACTCCCGCCCCCCCCTGCCTACTGCCAATCTCCGATCATCTCAAATGCGGCCCAGTAATAGGGATCGCTGGTGCGGGGATTGTTTTTTACCGTCAACTGGGCCCGGCGCAGGGCCTCAGGCCGGCTCATCTTTTTACCCAGCCAGTTGCTGTAAAAGGCCTCCATCAGGGTGGCAGTGGCGTCGTCCTCCACGTCCCAGAGCGAGGCCAGCAGGGCCGGGGTGCCGGCGTAGATAAAACCGCGCGACAATCCGATCATGTCATCACCTGATTCTATTTTTGCCAGCGCGGTCTGGCAGGCGGAGAGCGTCACCAGGTTGGCGTTTTTCAGGTTCAGGCCAAAAAGCTCATGCACCTGCAGCCGGCCGTCGTTTTTCCTGTCCCTGCTCAACAGCAGGCCGGACTGCATGGGCTGGCGCTCGTTGAACTCACCGTGGCTGGCAAAGTGGATCACATCCGGGGCGCCGGACTGGAGCCGGGCCCTGGTTTCGGTGGCGTTTGCCCCCTTGTACACCTCGGCCTTGCCGGTAAACAGGGGGCGTATATGGGCCACCTCGGTTTCCGTAGCCGGCAGCGGCGGATACATGGTCTTGGGATTGGCAAAGGCGAGCAGCCTGTGGTGGTTGGGATTGCGTTTTTTCGTGACATAGCTGAGCACCGAGGCCGAAGGCGCGGTGGAGATGGTATAATGTTCCATCAGGAAATGACCATCATGGGTAAGCGAGGCAAAGGGCAGCTTGTGCAGGGAGCCGTGCGGCACAATGATCAGTTTGCCGGTGCGCAGCCGATCCTTTACCGGCTGGATGATTTCCCGGTAGAGTTCATCGGACAGAGTTGCCTTGTTCCTTTGGGGTTCCATGGGGCCGACCCCGATAGTCCCCCGGTTCAGAAAGTCTTCGGCAATAACCAGCACCGGCTTTCTGCCTGTTGAGCGCGACATCCCGGGCGGATGCAGGGACAGACGGTAGTCATTTACCAGGCCTGCAATGTGTTTGTTATCAAGATCAAGCACTTTTACCTGGATATCGTTTTTGGTAATGGTCCAGATATAGCTGTTTTTAGCGCCGGTGAAATACTCGACAATGGTGGTGTCCGGATCAAGGAGTTGTTGGATTTCGTCAACATCCACGGTCTGGACCGAGATCAGCGAGGCCAGCTCCCGGTTGTTCATCTTGACCTCGTTGATGAACTGTTCATACTGCTGTCGCACCTCCTGCAGTTTGGCATCTACAGCCTTGCGCCTGCCCCTGGGTGCTGTTTTACCCTCCCGGGCCAGCTTGTCTAAAACCTCTTTCTGTTTGTAGAGCATGGTCAGCTTCTGCTGGAACTGCCGGTCCTTTTTCAGGGTTGCTGCGTCTTCCCGGTCTGCGCCCGCAGCGCCCCTGGCAGCGAGCTGCTCAAGCAAGGTGCGGGACTTGACCCGCTCCGCCACCTGCAGGGCCCTGGCCGCGTAGCCGTTCTTTTTCTGTTTGATCAGGGTGCGGATCAAGCCCTCGTAGGCGTCCAGTCTTTTGAAATTCAAGTAAGTATTGCCGCCGAGAAAGGTGCGCCGGGCCGCAGGAGACAGGGTCTGGTACTGGGCCTCGATCCGGTCCACCGCCTCCTGGAAGGCGCTCACCGCCCCGGCCATATCCGCCATACCCTCGTCGGCCAGCCCCAGGCCGATGAGGTCGGCAATCACCGCTTCTTCAGCGCCTGCCCTGTCACGAACAAGCGGCAGCTCCCCGGCAAATTCCTCTTGCGCTGAACTGTATTCTCGGCGAGCCAGGTAACAGCAGCCAAGCCCGGCATGGCTGCCGGTGGTGCGGAAATGGGCCAGGGCCTGGTCAATCCGGCCCCGGGAAATATCCAAATAAGCCAGGTTGTTCAGGCTGGTGGCAGTAGACGGATGTTCCGGACCCAGAACCTTTTCATAGATCGCCAATGCCCGTTTATAGAGCGGCTCGGCCTTACCATAGGCGCCAAGGGCCCGGTACAACTCAGCCAGGTTGTTCAGGCCGGTGGCGGTATCCGGATGTTCCGGGCCAAGGACCTTCTCATAAATCGCCAGGGACCGTTTATAGAGCGGCTCGGCCTTGTCATAGGCACCAAGGGAGGAGTACAACTCAGCCAGGTTGTTCAGGTCGGTGGCGATAGACGGATGTTCCGGGCCAAAGACCTTCTCGTCGATCGCCAATGCCCGTTTATAGAGTGGCTCGGCCTTGGCATAGGCGCCAAGGGAGTCGTACAACGCAGCCAGGCTGGCCAAGCTGACAGCAGTATGCGGATGTTCCGGGCCCAGTACCTTCTCCCTGATCGCCAATGCTCGTTTATAGAGCGGTTCGGCCTTACCATAGGCGCCAAGGGCCCGGTACAACTCAGCCAGGTTGTTCAGGCTTCGGGCAGTATCCGGATGTTCCGGGCCAAGGACCTTCTCGTCGATCGCCAATGCCCGTTTATAGAGTGGCTCGGCCTTGGCATAGGCGCCAAGGGAGTAATACAACAGGGCCAGATTGTTCAGGCTTTGGGCGGTATCCGGATGTTCCGGGCCCAGAACCTTCTCATTGATAGCCAGAGCCCGTTTATAAAGCGGCTCGGCCTTACCATAGGCGCCACGGGAGGAGTACAACAGAGCCAGGTTGTTCAGGCCGGTGGCGGTATCCGGATGTTCCGGGCCAAGGACCTTCTCATAAATCGCCAGGGACCGTTTATAGAGCGGCTCGGCCTTGTCATAGGCACCAAGGGCCCGGTACAACTCAGCCAGGCTGGCCAAGCTGACAGCAGTATCCGGATGTTCCGGGCCAAGAACCTTCTCCCTGATAGCCAATGCTCGTTTATAGAGCGGTTCGGCCTTACCATAGGCGCCAAGGAAATAGTGCAATGCAGCCAGATCATATAGACTGTGGGCGGTAGCCGGATGTTCCGCTCCGAAGACCATCTCACAGATCGCCAGGGCCTCTTGCGCCAACGGTATGGCCCGGGAATACTGCCCCTGTTTATACAGGCTCACTACCTTACTCTTCAATTCCAGTGTCTTCAGTTCCAGTGCCCTGGTCAGAGCCTGCTGATCGACCGAAGTAAGCTCCTGGGCTTTGGAGGTTCCAACAGGAGCCTTGTCTTCCTGTTGCGTCCGGGCAAGCGATGTGAGGAAAAAATCCCTTGTCTGCGCGTCTATTTCCCCTGTTACCGGCAAATTGTTTGCTCTCTGGAATTTTCGTAAGGCTCTCCTGGTTTTTCCGCCCATAATGCCATCCACGGGCCCGGGTTTGTACCCCGCGGCAAGGAGCATTTGCTGCACCTCGGATACGGTGAGGCTTTTTTGGTGAACAGCAGGGGAAAGCTTCACAGGGTCTGACGGTCCGGACGCGGGCCGGGCACAGGAACAGAGCATTGCAAGGGCCATGAGCAGCACAGCACAATATCGAAAATTCAACCGCATTTTCTTTTCTTTTTTTTTAGGCAATCGGGTTAATCAAGGCGGGATAAGGCCCGCAACCTAAGCCTGTAGGGGCGGCTTTAGCCGCCATATCTTTCATGGTTATCAGGGTCATTCACAGCCCTGACAGGCGAATAAATTCGCCCCTACAGCATGGGCAACAGTTGTATTGCACATGAGAATAGCGAGGCAATCTGCTAAAATTATGATTTTTTCAGCTTAAAATTTTCTCAGAGTCTGCGCTTACCTGTTTTTTTGACACAAGTTCATGAGTAAGGCACTGTCTCGGGCTTTGCCCGCAACCTGTGCCTGTAGGGGCGGCTTTAGCCGCCTGCTCTATCACATGGCTGTTACGGTAGCACGGCGGCTGAAGCCGCCCCTACGGGATTTTCAGGATCGGACGTCTGTAGGGGGTAGGGGCGAATTTATTCGCCTGTTCCGTTACCCGGCTGTTACGGCCTCACGGCGGCTGAAGCCGCCCCTACAGGGTTTTCCTCAGCGGACTGATACCGGAACCCAAATGATGCACCTTCATGAACAATTCTCCTTGATTGAAATCATGCCTGCCATGGTTTACATGACAGGCATGTTGCCGATACTTCACCATACCACCTGACCGGATGTTTTGTCCAACCCAAGGGCCAGGATTACTTATCCCTGCCCCTGGGTGTAACCTGCCAGTCGTCAACAGGTTTTTTGGATTTGGTTTTATCGGTATAACCGCTGAGCCGATGCAGCACATCCAGATCCCGCTGCAGGGCGGCATCGCCGATCTTGGCCATTTCTCTTTGAAAATGGCTGGCAAACAGGGTGAAAAACTTGCGGTACCCGGCAGACACCTCAAGGGGGCAGGAGGTGCGCTCCCAGGTGGAAACCTGCTGAACACCCGGCCGCAGCCCGGGATCATGAAACATATTTTCCCTGTCCGGGATAATGACGGGGTGTTTTACCGTATCGTTACATCCACGGCGGGTGTCAAAAAGCCAGTTTTTGACAAGCGACACATACTCGCTCAGCAACACGGCCTTGCGAATTCCCGTATTATCAAAAAACTCTTGGTGGTTGTTTCCTGGTTCGGCAAACCCTGTTTCGGCAATGACCCGGTGCTGTTTACCGCTCCGGTCCCTGTAACTGACTGCCAGGCTGATGGGCCTGTTCCCGGTTCCTGTTTTTTTCAGCTTGATCAGCACCACGCCCCCCTTGACCTGCTGCTCTTCGGCAGGACTTGGAAACAGGGTATTGATCCGCATGATCTCACCCGTGGCAAGATCGGCTTCCGGGGAGCCGTACACATCTTCAATGGTGAAATCACCTGATGTCAGTCTTAATTTCAGATCAAAGACCAGGGGGGTGACCATGAAATCAAATTCATCGGCCAGCCGTTTTGTAAACTCCCGGGCGTTGTGAATGGTATAGTAATTGGCGCCCTGAACCCTGGTGATAAAATTGACCAGGTCTGTGTTGAAATCTACCCCCACGCCGATAACCGAGGTGTATATTCCCTGTGCTGATGCGTCCTTGATCATGGAGAAAAGGGAATCTTTTCCAAGCCGGCCGCTGTTGGGCATGGCGTCGGTTATAAAGATTATCCTGTTTTCATAGGTTGCGGGATCTTTCAGTTGCCCGCTCAGGGCTGCAAATTGCTCCAGACCCAGGGAATAGCCGGCGCTCCAGTTGGTGCCGCCTCGGGCGGTCACATCCAAAACATGGCGGGCAATGGCCTTCATGTCGGTCCGGCCGACCAGGTGCAGAGGTTTTGCCGGGTAGGCCGAGTCGTCAAACAGGACAACCCCGAACCGGTCTTCAGCCTTGAGATGCTTCATCATGGCGACAATGGCCTGGTCTGCAAGTTGCATCTTGGTGCCGGCGCTTTCCTCCTGCCTGTTTTCAGCGCCTGGGTCATAGCTGTAGCGATCAAATGGACTGTCCATGGAACCGGAAATATCCAGAACCACCATCAGGTTAAGCTTTTTGCGCTGGAAACTCTTTTCCGTCAGACCGGAGTTCAGGCCCACACTCAGGTAATAATTGGTTTCACCGCTGAAAAGATCCCGGTTGATTGCCCGGGCATAGGAGGGGCAAAACAGTTCCCGGCAGGGACTGTCGCCCAGGCCGGTATCAAAGTAATAGTTGGAAAATGTCCCCTCGTAAGTGATGGAATCCAGCTTGGGCAGGTAGCCGTTTTTCAGGTTTTGCTGAAAATTGTCCGTGTCCATGGCGCCGCCGACTGTAAAGCCGAGGTTGGCTGAGTTTACTGACATTGTCTGCATTTTCAGGCTACCGACATGAGCAATTCCCCTGGGGGATACCTGTATTCGCGATTGTGACAGATTGACATTTCCTGAGATTTTGGCGTTAGCGCCCAGGTTGATCTGTGGGCCATAAACAGCACCTAACGATTCTGTTTCTCTGGGCGATGGGTTGTATTGCCAGTCGTCAATGAGATCGGTTTCATCGTCCTGGTCAGCCTGATCAGTCACATCTGTAACATTTTGGAAAACCACACTTTGCAGCCTGGCCGAAGTTGTCTTCGGTCCAATTGCACAACCTGTCGCAAATAGGGCAATGATGATGATTTTTTTATTCATGTTCTGTTCCTGTTTTGCTGTTATCTGTCTATGCTACATTAAGTAATTCGCTATCCCGCCGCATTCGTTTTACCGAGCTGTTCTATGGAATTCATCAATGAGTTAACCATATTATCTTCCAATTTTTTCTGCAGCGGGTACTTCAACGTATCTTCGGCAGATTTTTCAATCACGGCATGAAGTGTTCGTATTATATCAGCTCTTGTCTTCTGGTTGTGCATTATTGAACTGATGGATTGATAGGCGCCTGATTGTCTAACTAACGGGCCGGTAGTATTTTCTATAATATCGCTTATCGATTTTCCCTTGCTGAATGGAATCTCAAAAAGTACGTCGGTAATGACATCGGCAAACAGCCTGTTTCTGGCTTCAATGGACCCTAATTCAGAGTAATTAACTGCATAATCAAGCCCCTTGAACAGGACATCCACACCCCTGTCTATAGCCGGATTACCTGTTGCCTTGGCAAGAATGGTAGATGAATATTTTGCAAGTTCATATACCGTTTTACTTACCCGCATGGGTTGTTCGAAATTTTCATCATGAAGAGCATTGAGCGCGGTAAATGCTTCATTATATCTTTTATTTGTTTCGAAAAACAGTTTCTTGTATTTTTCAGCTTCAAGGGTATTACCATTGAGCTTTGCCCGTTTATACAACCGCAAGTAATTCTCCTTGGCATAATATAAAGTGATAGTTCTCTGGTACTGCTTGTCATATCTTTCCCAATCTTGCCGGGACATGCCAAGTGTATATGCTGCCGATGCAATCCATTTTTCTGCCGCTTTCAATCCCGTTGTTTTTTCATTATCCCAAATCGTGCCAGGCAGGTAAGTCGGTGGACTTGTTCCGCTTTGAGGAAGCATATTTATGGCTGAATGTGAAGGGGAGGACACCGCCATGTTTCCGATAACCCCTGAAGTATTGGTATTAAACTGCTGGGGATTATAATCATCATCCGCTGTGATCTGCATGCCGCCGATGCCGATGTCGCTGTCGGCCTCACCATTTATACTGCCCCGTACATGGACATTGCTGCGCATGGTGGCAGAGCCGCCGATGTAACCGTTATTCATGGTAAGGGCGCCGCCATTGAAATGACTATTTTCTTTCAGGGTAACCGGTCCGCCGATTTGAACATGACTGTCCATGGTAAGGGTTGAGCCGATCCGGCTGGACTGTAACCGGGCTGAAGCAACACGCAGGCTGCTGCTTCTGGACGCCTTTATCCGTCCAAGACGAACTGATGACGAAAAACGTACCGATCCGGTGGATGAAGCTGCATCGACCTGTTGGGAAAGCACGAAACAGGAGAAAAAAATTGCTGCCAGGGAGATTATTGTCTTGTTTTTTTTCATGGCCGCGCTCTTGCTGTTGAGTTGTTATTTGCTTTATATCTTCTATCGTCATCAGCACAGAACCGGCTCATTCAAAGCAAAAAAAATGCCGGGTAACAAACCCCGGCATTATACAATCAGTTTTGACTCGCCAACTTGTCAGCCCCGATGATAATCCCTGAAACCCACCAGAGGGTACTTGGACTGTTTTTCCACTCTGCCCGTCAACGGATCCAGCATGGTGCCGTCGGTGCGCCAGACAACAAAATGCTGGTACGATTTTCCATTCCTTCCCTTAACACGGACTTCCGCAATGGTATCGTAGGTGGGTTTCCAGTTTTTCCCTTTTCTTGCGCCATTGCCGATGCCAAGGGTGCGGGCCGCAACATCATGTTTTAAATAGCCACCGCTGGTGAAACCGTTGTTCCTGGTCAAAAGCCGGTTGATCTTGTCCGGTGTGGTTCCCTTCAGCATGGCGAGACTGGTAACCAGGCAGCCATAATCGCCAATGGTTAAATTTGTTCGCCCCAGTTTCATGTTTTTCCATCGTGGATCACGTTGCCCCAAAGGTTGCAGCTTACCTGCGGAACCAGTCACCAGCTGTCCCTGGGCCACTGGGCCAGGGGTCTGTCCTTGAGTGGCGTTCCCGGTAACAGTCGACCTGGGTTGCTGACCATGGCCAACAGTACCATTCTGCAGATTTGCCAGGATACCGCTGTTATGCACGGGTGGCTGGGCATTTGCAGGCTGGCCGGCAGTAGTTGCGCCTGGAGCGGAAAAATTCTGCGGAGTATTATTTTCATCCGCCGTGATCTGCATACCGCCAATGCCGATTTCACTGTCCTGATCACCGGTGATTTCCCTCTGCACCTGAACATCCATCTGCAGGTTGGCGGTTCCACCGATACGAGCGTTGTTCATGTCCAGGGATGCCACCTGCAGGGTTGCTCCTTTCTTCAGGGTGAGCGGCCCGTTAAGCCGGGCCTGGGTGGTCATGCGCAGGGTTGAACCGGGAGAGCTGGAGCGCAGTTTCATGGAGGCAAGCCGCATGGCGCTGCCCCTGGCGGCCTTGATTTCTCCCGCATGCAATTTACCTGAAAAGTGCAAGCCATCCGCTGCCTGTGCGTCAGTCTGCTGAAAAATGATACAGGCGCTTAACATCGCGGCCAGTACAGTGATTGCTGTTTTTATTTTCATTTGGACGCTCCTTGTTGATATATTGTTTTTCAGTTGTATTTTCCGTCTGTACTCTGTTTATCGT
>WFZC01000054.1 GCA_015489765.1 Desulfobulbaceae bacterium | reverse complement strand
TCCTTCTCTGCCTCCAGCTCACTACCGTGCAGCAGGGCACAGACAAGACCTTTACCACCATGCGGTTCAACCAACTTTGCCATAACTTTCCCTCTCTTGTGTTAAATTACCGAAATAAAGAGATAACCTACATACGTAAAGTCCGGCGGGATTCCCGTTGCCCGGCTACGCCTTACCGACAGCCAAAAGAACTGAATCGGTATTCAGAAAAAAACAGTAATATATATAGACCCGTACTGCGAGAAGTCAAGGAAAAAAACCTCATCTGCCCGATCGAAGATAACCATAAATTTCATAAATAGAGGGAAGAAAGGGGATGCTGCAGGGCCTGAACGGCAGGACGCCGCAAAGATGTCCGGTTATGCGGGATCATCTTCCACCCGCATAACCGGACAGGGAACAATCCGGGATTACGGCTCAATTTCACAACAGGGGATTGGGTGAGCCGGTGGGTATCAGTACGCAGCGGGCCCGGGAGATACAACCCGTAGGCCATGGAGACACAGGTTCCCTGGCAATCCCTGGTGGCGAAATACAGGAACTGGAGGCGTTGAGGCGGCGACTCCCGGGACCTGCCACTCTTTCTCAATTCCGCCAGACTCCGTCTTCAAGGATTATCTGCGAATTCTCCCCCGGATTGGACCGGGAAGGTGCCTTCACCTCCGGTCGCATATCCTCTTCACCCGGCTTGAGGACATGGACTTCGGTCAACACACTGTTTTCAGCCAGAAAACCAACGAACTGGCCAACCCGGAGAATGGAGGGCCCGCTTTCCTTGCCGTTGCCGTCAAAATACCGGGTTTCTGAAGTGCCACGGTAGGGCATATCATCGATAACCAGGGTCCCCGTCCCCACCTGATCTATCCAGCCCTTCATCAGGACGGGATGTGTTCCTCCCGCGTCCCTGCCATAACCGCTTTGCGGCAAGAGCCCCTGCCAGGCAATGGTTATCACCGCTGCAAGGATCAGGATAGAAAACGATGCGTATCTCTTCATAAAAAAACCTCTCATGTTCTTGGACGATACATTTGCCGGCCTGTCCGCAGCAGGCCAGGATCCGGCTCCCCGGCAGACAGGCTCCTGGAAAAAAAGCATATCTGCCTGGCGGGCCGGATCCGGACACAGCCCTACTCCACCTGCTGCCAAAAGTAGACACCACGTCGCTCCGCCTCTTCGGTCAGGGTCTCAATGGTTCCGCCCGAGGAGCTGAAGTACTTGGTCTCTTCCGGCTTATCGTCTCCTGACTGCTGATTCTCGCGCAGAATAGCGGGGTTATAGAGCCGTCCCTCATAGGCCTTGTCAGTCGGATTTCCACGGATGACATCGTTTTCGTCAATGTCTCCGTCTCCATCGACATCTTCATCAACCCTTACATAATAGGAGTCATTGCCGTTAACCTCGCCATCTTCGTCAACATCAAAGGCAGGCCGGCCCAGCATACCGCCGGTATCCGGATCACGTTCATTGACAAAGGAGTAGGCACCGGCATTACAACGGGTGCCGGTGACACCGAAGGAGATCATGATCGCCTTGCCATCGCGGATAATAGTATCGTTGACCACCCGTTCTCCCGGCATGCGCTCGTCAATGACACCATCTCCGTCATCATCTTCGTCAACAAGACCGTCCTTGTCATTGTCCTGTCCGTCTCCGTCCAGGTCGATCTTTCCGGGCAGATCAAAGTACCATCCCACATTGGCTGCCGGCACCTTGTCCAGGGAATTGACATACCCGTCACCATTGAGATCCCTGTTGTACAGATGGTGGCTTGGAGGCAGATCCTTGGTGGCGACGGTTTCCCAGTTTCCTCCATAGTTCGACGGGATACGGTAGTAAGAATAGACATCGATCTCTCCATTCCCGTTGGAATCCTCTTCCACATCGAGGTGCCCGTCGCCGTCTATATCCTCGCCAACATCGAGTATACCGTTGTTGTTATGATCCTCGTTGACATCCAGGTTATTGTCTCCATCCGTATCCTCGGTTATCGCACCCTCGACCCAGATGACCTGTTTCAGCAGGGTATGGGTTGCCTGCCCGCCGCTGGTATCGGTTTCCGGCCAGTTGGAGAGAGTGGCCACGGAGGGAGTTGTCACCGTATCCACCCGGACACCGTTATAACCATCATCGGTGTTGTCCGGAGCCCAGTCCCATATTCCATAAAGCGACTGTACCTCGAAATTGGTGAGATCGGGTTCCCCCAGGTACTTGCCGGTACCGAAGATAACCATGTATCCAGGACCGTTACCGTGGAACATGACATCCGGGGCGCCGGTAATTGCCTGGTTCGCCAGGCCACCGAACAGTGGCTGCGGCGTAATCGTGGGCACTGGATCATCGATGTCATCCAGGTCATCGGTATCTCTGCAGTGATCAGTTGCGCTGGCATTGTCACAGAAGGCAACCTGCCAGTCAGCATGATCGCTGCTGGTGAGATCGAACTTCCACATGTTACCCAGCAGGTCACCGGCATACACATAGTCAGCCTTCAGATCGTTGTTCATATCAATGACCTTGGGGGTTGACAGGCCATTGAACGGCCCGACCCGGGTCTTGATCTTCTTGATCAGGCTACCATCAAGTGGGTTGAGTATGTAGAGAACCGCATTGCCATTTTCACTGGAATATCCGTTGCCAAAGATGACCACATACCCCTCGAAATCCGTGCCGGCATTGATGGAGGAGTCGTATGTCTGGACAATATAGGCCTTGCTGAATGAGTAGCCCATATCCCGGTCACTGGTCGCTGCGGTAATGGTAATATCCTCGCCGTCACCGTAACCATCGATCAGGCTGCCGGCCTCCAGCTCGATGGTGCCTGCATCCGGGATAGCCTTGATCCGATAGGTGCCGTCATTGCTGCCGCTGTTGCTGCCATCATTGTAATTGGCACCGATGATCGTGATCCACTTACCCACCTCAAAACCGTGGGTTGAATCAAACTGATTGGCGCTGTCCTTGATTTCGTCATTGCCGCCGGTCCCGGTGCCACTGGAAAACGTAAAGGTCGATCCGGAAGCCAGGGTGGCGGGAGGAGCGGGGTATTCCCACAGAACCCGTGAGGCAAGTTCCGTCTCACTGCTGATGGAGGCGGCATCCGTGATATCGAGGCAGTAGTATCCCTTGCCGCCCTTGCCGAGGCCACCGACCAGGAGGGTGGTATCACCGACCTTCTTGGTATAGGGGGTATTGTCCACGTAGAACCTGTGGTCATAGAGCGGATCACCAAGCTCACGCAGATTCTGAAAGACCAGGCCGGGCACGTAGGCAAACCTCTCCTCGCCTCCAGTCGAGATAACACCGTTGTTATCCAGGTCTTCTGAGACCGTATCAAAATTGGTGTCATTATCAAGGTCCTCGGTGAGGTCCAGCATGCCGTCCATATCAACATCCTCTCCGCTGTCGAGGAGGCCATTACAGTTGACATCCTCACCCACGTCGAGATGGCCGTCATGGTCGAGGTCCTCGGAGACATCGAGATGATTGTCGCCATCGAGATCCTCGTCAATATCGAGCACACCATCGCCGTCAACGTCCTCATTGACCGTGTTCAGGACTCCGTCTCCATCCACGTCCTCGTTGACGTCAAGGTGGCCGTCGCCGTCGAGATCCTCGTTGACATCGAGATGGCCGTCGCCGTCGAGATCCTCGTTGATATCGAGATGGCCGTCGCCGTCGAGATCCTCGTTGACATCGAGATGGCCGTCATTGTCAAGATCTTCGTTCACCGTATCCAGGTGACCGTCGCCGTCAAGGTCCTCTCCGGGGTCCAGGCTCCCATTATCATTGAGATCTTCGTTCACCGTATCCAGGCGGCCGTCGCCGTCGAGATCCTCGTTGACCAGATCGAGTTTTCCGTCTCCGTCCACGTCCTCGTCGGCCATATCCAGGCGACCGTCACCATCGACGTCCTCGTCAATGGTATCGAGCCGGCCGTCACCGTCCTGATCCTCGGCTACGGTATCCAGGTGGCCGTCGCCGTCAAGGTCTTCCGGTATATCGAGGATACCATCGCCGTCGAGATCCTCGTTGGCGTCGAGCTTGCCATCGCCATCGACATCTTCATTGTACGTATCCAGGTGACAGTCACCATCCAGGTCCTCGTAGACAGTGTCAAAATGACCGTCACCGTCGATGTCCTCCACGCCCGCATCAAGAACACCATCGGAATCCAGGTCTTCCGAATCAATGGCCCAGAATGCATGCAGCATGCCGTCATTTCCTCCCACATAGAGGAAGCCATCTTCAAAACGGGCCAGGGAATGAACGAAATCACCCAGCGGATGCTGCGCATCGCGATCCCTGAAACTTCCTTCATTGCTGGCATCGCCACGGAGATAGTTCACCATGTCTTCTGCGGTCAATGACTGGCTGTAATAGGGTTGCAGCATTTTCTGCTGCCATGTTGCCAGATATGGATTCCCGGAGCTGTCCTGCCAGCGGAAGGGCACGCCATTGGAACCGTCATAGGTGGCGATGATCCGGGCATCATGGCCGCTGTCGGCCAAAAGACTGCGCAACTGCTCCTCTGCCGACCAGACCGGACTGTTGGTAAGGACCTCGCCGGTGACCGTGTTCAGCTGGTACGCCTTCAGATCACCGTGCCAGTCGCCAGAGTTATAGGTGGTCTGGAACATGCGGATCTGACCATTGACGTTCTCGTACATCTCATCGCCGTTCACAGAAACCGAGGCTCCCGAACCGATGCGGCTGCCGATATCGGTCATGATAGCCGTCAACGAGGCGACAAGTTCGTCCGGCCGGGCCGCATTCATGTACTTGCCATGTCCATTGACAGCAGCATGCCACAGGTCATCGACATGGGCAGGTGCGCTGGACGTCGGGTCGGGCCAGGTGGGATAGATGTTATTATTCAGATCATAGTCTTCCGGGTTCAATGTCCCGTAAACGCCGAAGGCCACAGTGTACGTCACCATGTGCTGATGGGTATTGGTGCCGTCAGGGACCAGGTCATCCAGCGTTGAGAGATCGTTTTCAAAATACTTCATGGCAACATCAGCCAAGGTATTGCTCCAGGAGTCGGCATACGGTTCGCCATTGTCCCCGTCCCTGTTACCGACAGCCGGGCTGCCGCCGTTCCAGTAACCATCGGTCATGGCGATGGTGAACACCTGCTTGCACTCGTCGCCGTCCTCACGGGCATGGAAGGGAGAGACACCTATACCACCATCCGCACCATCGGTATCATCGAAATACTGGCCCACGGCATTCAGGCCGTTTCGCAGCGGTGTTCCGTAGGCGTCAATTTGGAAGGCATACAGAATTTCGAGCAACCGATTGGTCTGATCACCAACACCAGAGACATTGACCGGCAACACGGGCTGACTGAAGCCATAGCCGCCATTCTCATAACCACCACCCCAATAGTTGATGGTCCGGTAGCCGACCTCGATGTCCTCCATCCGGTCGATGACCCTGGCCACGGCGGCGGTAGCGGAGTAGGTTCTTTTGCGATAGTAAGAGAACCAGTCGGCCCAGTTCTGCCGTTCCTTACGCCAGGCGTCCGGATCAGTCGGAGAGGCAAAGGTCTTGACCGTTGCCGGCACCGAGGCTGCGGAAACCTGCTGCAGGTTTCCTGCGCTCACATTCTGGCTGTTATCAAGAACCCTGTAGTACTCTATGGGATCGGTCAGGTTGACCAGCCATATCGACTCGTTGATGGTCTCGTTGATATCCAGTTGACCATTGCCGTTGCTGTCCACGTAATCGATGACACCATTGCCATTAACATCCTCCCAGGTGAAATAATGGGCATTGATGATTCCTCTCGAGGGAGGGGGCGGGGTCGGATACGTGGTGCTGGTTCCGGTGAATGCCAGATCCAGAACATACGTTCCCGTGCGGTTTCCGTAACCGCGGATATCGATATAGTAGGTTCCGGCAGGTACGTTGGTCAGGTAGATGTAAGGATCCTGGTCCCGCCCGCAGCTCAGATCGCAGTGACCGGCCCATCCGCAGTCATCGGCATAGGGATTGTCCAGATACTGGTTGAACGGGCCATACTCGGAATACCTGTAGGTATTGCCGGCCGAATCGAGAACCCTGGCCTCGGTATCCGTACATTGGGAAGTGCGAAGGGTCCTGACCAGCAGATCGCCGGAACCGGTGAGTTCGATCCTGAACAAGTCATGGTCACCGGCCGTCTCAATCGATGCTGTAAAGCTGTTGTTCAGACTCACCGGTGTGGCCGTGCCCGTGGTATCACCATGGTCATCCGTTGTCCCGCCCAGCGAGAGAAAAGACCCGTCCATATCAAAGGTTTCATTGTTGTTGCAGGAAGCTAGGTTGTCCGGCGTCGTGCCGAGAGCCTTGTTCAACGCCTCGGTACAGTCCTGGCTGTGCCACGGGTGATACCGGGGCCGGTAGATATTTGCATGGGCAAGCCCGTCGGACTGGCCGGCAATGGAACTGTCCGGAGCCGGCAGGTTTGAGCTGGGCGTCCCTGTGAACGTCGGCCAGGGAACATACTCCACATCCGGATTATAAAACATCTTGTTGATCCCGGCCCACTGGGACCGCCACTCATCCTGTTCTCCATTGGCCTGAAGGCTGTTGTTTGAATACACCCGTGCTGCATCTACGGAGGGATAGCTGTAGACGTAATATCTCCCGTTGAACAGCCCATTGCCCGGTACAATGAATTCCCAGTCCATACTGCCCGAATCATCGAGCACAAACATCAGGGACGCCGGTTTCGGGCGCAACCTGGCATCAAGTGGAACATCGGAGATGGGACTTGTATCATAGTCCTGAACCTCAAGCCGATGCCCGACCTCGACGTTGGTGAACCTGACCTCAAGATAATCGTCTGCATTGTTGACAAGGGTGAAAGCCGGATAGGTGGCCGTATCTCCCGAGGCAGGAACCGGATAGGAGATGTTGTCAACCAGGATTCCCATCACCGCGTGATCGGGATCATCAAGGTCCACATAAAAGGAACTGGTGTCGTGGTAGGAGACTTCCCGCTCCGTTGCCTCCACTGCCTGGGCTGCAGTTTCATAGATGGTCCCGAACCTGGAAACCGGTTTCAGGGTAAAAGTGTCGATACTGAACCACACCTCATAGGTATGATCTTCATCATACATGTCGGTAAATGTGTAGCTCTCAGGCTGTCCCACCGGTGCACCATCCACTTCGACTGCTGATACGTGAAAACCGGAATCAGGGACAGCGGTGATGGTCGGGCTGTCATGGGCATCCACCTCCAGCGAACCTGTCGTTGTGACTGCCAGCGGATCCGTCGTGCCGTTGCCGTTCACAGTCAAGTCGATATATGCGGTGAACAGGGCCTCGATAGTATGATCGGAGGTAATATTGGTGAAGGTGTAGCTATAGGTGGTCAATCCGCTGCCTTTTACGCCGGCAACAGATGTGCCATCCACAATAACATCGGAAATATGGTGCACCTGGCCGTCGTGGCCAAGACCATTGGGACACGAGGCGGCCGCGGTTATATCGAATGTCAGATCATCACCGTAATCCACCTCGATGGGCACCTTGCCGCCGGCAGGCGTTATATCGCCAAAAGGCGAGTCTTCTGTTACGGTGATCAACTGGGTATAGGCCACCTCTATGGTCTGATTTTCGGTAACGAACCCGAAGGTATAGGTATAACTCTCCTGCCCGGCAGCAGCCGATATATCCACGCCGTTGACCTTCAACCACGAGATATGATAGCCGGGCTGGGCCTGGGCGACGTAGGCATAACCGCCGGTCCCGCAAGTGACCGTCTGCGAAGGAGTAAGTGTCCCATGGGAACCGAGCACAGTGGCAGTGATGGTATAGGTATAGACAGCAAATTCCACGTTGATGCTGTGATCGGTGGTCACAGGATCAAAGGTATAACTGGAAATGCCTCCCAGGGAAACACCATCGACGGAGAGATCGTCGATGTAGTAGCAGGCGTCTGTCATGGTCACATCGAAGGCAGGGGTTGCATCATGATCCACCTGGACAGTGGTTGTGCCGTCGGATATGGAAACACCGCCACCGTACGAGGTGGACAGAGTGCCCTGGGGACCACCCGCGCTCATGGTAATCAGATGTTCATCGTTGAGAATCTCGCCTGTTCCCACGCTGGTACCGAGGGAACCGGCGGTGGCCGGGCTGGGCGGGCCCAGCGTGATAGTAAAGGTCTCGTCCGGCTCGATGACCGTATCGTTGACCAGGTTTATCGTGATATCCCGGCTAGTCGTTCCAGGGGCAAAGACCAGGGGAGAAGAGGCCGCATCCGTATAGTCGGAACCCTCGAGGGCGGAATCCGAAGAGGCATCGTTGAAGGTGTACGGCACATCGACCTGCCATTCCACGGGATTGCTCAGGGTGACGGTCCAGACAAGAGGCCCCATGTCTTCGAGGGCCGATTTGAGGGTGGAATCGATGCTCACGGTGAAACTGTCATCGTTGATGATGGTTCCGAGGCCGGAACTGTCGACAATCGATGCGCCGGCGGTACTGGAGGGGATGGTGGCATTACTGATATCGACGGTATAGGTCTCGTCGGTCTCGACAGTGGTGTCGCCGGCCACGTCCACCTCGATCTGTGCCGTATTGCCGCTGTTCAGGGTCACTGATCCGGTCAGGGTACCGCTCAGATCCCCTGACTCCGTATCAACTGCGTTAACCACGTAATCAAGATTCACATCGGCATCCGAGGCTACCTGAAGATCACTGGTGACAGTGAAGGTCATGGTGGTGGTGCCACTGTCGCCCTCGGACCTGGAAACATCGCCGATGGATAACTGCGGGCTGTCATCATTTTGAATAACACCACTTCCTGATGCATCGACAAGGATGGGAATGACGGAACTGGACGAGATGCGAGGATTGCTGAGTTCAACAGTGTACTCTTCGTCTGTTTCCACCACCCGGTCGGCTGCATAGGCGAGGGGAAGAGAGGCGGAAGAACCGTTGCTGATGGTTACTGTCCCCGAGGTGGCGCCTGAAAAATCATCCGGCTCCGTGGTCAGGGAGGAAACGGAATAATCGATAGAGATGGTCGTATTGGCTGCCACATCCAGTGAACTGGTCACAACAAAGGAAACCGATGTATCAGTGCCATTACCTTCTGCCGTGGCAGCAACATCGCTGACAGTGATGTCAGGTACATCGTTATCACTGATCGTGGCAACCCCTGTGCCGTCAGCAATAACCGCGTTGGAGCTCGTATTGCTCAGAAGAACGCTGAACGTCTCGTCACCCTCGACAATGGGTGGACTGTCTTCGAGAATGGGAACCGACAAGGTGATCCGGTCACCGTCACTGATGGATAGTGTTCCGGTCGTGGCGGTGTAATCCTCCCCGGCGACAGCCTTTCCGTCCTGGCTGGAGAAATCAACGGTAACGGCTGCACTGCCTTCGATATACCGGTCAGAGATCACTGTAAAAAGCACCGTACCATCTCCTTCCGTGGCAGTGACATCATCTATGGAAAGTGATGCCGTATCATCATCGACAATGATACCCTGCACACTTCCGGCCGCAGTCACATAGAGATGGGTCGAACCGGCTAGTTGCAGGGTAAAAGTCTCATCTCCTTCAACATTGCTGTCATTGACAAGTGGTACACTGATGGTGCCAGAGCTGCCGCTGAAGGTCACGCTGCCGGTAGTGGTATCCGCATAATCGCTGCCCGCAGTGGCGGTGTCTCCCACCTCGGTGGTCACTGTGTAGAAAACCTGTACATTGGCCGACGGCTCTACCGGGGCGTCGGAGGAAAGGGTGAAGGTCGACGGACCCGCGTCCTCGGACTGCGGACCATCGCTGACAATACTCAACGTCGCGGAATCATTGTCATCGGTGATCGTTGCCTGGGCGCTGGCACTGGCCACCACATCGGCATCGCTCGCACCGGTCAGGGTCACCGTGAAGGTCTCGTCACCCTCCACACTGCTGTCGTTATTGAGGGTGACACTGATCAATCCACTGGTTCCCACGAACGGAATGCTGCCACTGGCAGTGGATACGTAGTCATCTCCTGCTGTCGCCGTGTCGCCGCTCTCGCTGGCTGAACGGTAGGAAACCGTCAGGTTGGCCGACGGCTCCACCGGGGCGTCGGAGGAAAGGGTGAAGGTCGACGGACCCGCATCCTCGGACTGCGGACCATCGCTGACAATACTCAACGTCGCGGAATCATTGTCATCGGCGATTGTTCCCTGGGCGCTGGCACTGGCCGTAACATCGGAGTTGGAACTGCCGATGAGGCTCAGAGTAAAGGTTTCGTCTCCTTCAACGTTGCTGTCGTTTACCAAGGGAACATCGATTTCGACAGACGTGCCGACGAACAAGATACTGCCTGTTGTGGTTGCCCGGTAATCATTGCCTGCCGTGGCGGTATCCCCTGCTTCGCTGCTTGTCGTATAGGATACAGTGACAGCGGCTGATGATTCGATTTCCACGCCACCGGATGAAACGGTAAAAACGGAAACGCCACCATCCTCTGCAACCCTTCCAGCGGACGAAACTGAAAGGGTGGCCATATCATCGTTGGTGATGGTGCCGGTGCCGGACGACGTCAAGAGATCGACGCTGTTTCCGGCCGCGGGTGTAACCGAAGGATTGGAAAGCTGAAGGGTGAAGGTTTCATCCCCCTCGACAGCGCTATCCGGAACAATCGTCACTGAAACCGTTTTGCTGGCATCACCTGGAAAAAAGGTCATGCTTGTGGAAGGGATTCCCTGAAAATCCCCGTCCGCCGTTGCGGTTCCATCGGCTGTGGCATATTCGATGGTCACTGCATCACCCGTCTTGACCGCCGGGCTTATGCTGAGCGTGAACGTTATGGTTCCGACCGTATCCTCGGCCCCGGAGACATCATCCACAGAAATAGAATAGGTTGTGGCCCAGCCCGTTGACGGAATAAGCAACAGCAACCCGAACAATACTGCAAACCATCTCCTTGTCACTGCACAGATTATCGTTTCATTCCGCTTCATGGTAGCTCCCCAGGTCGCCTTCCAACTTTTTTCAGATCGCATCTCATATCCTTGCCGCAACGCTATCAAAAACGCTTCTTAAAGCCGATTTTCACCATGGCCCTTCCGCGGTTGCCCTCTGAGTAGCCATAGGCGACATAATCGTAGAGCCGGCTTGATTCCATACCAAGAGAATTGCCGCTCTGGATCGGTTTCTGGACAACAGCCCGGTAGGTACTGTTATCGCTGTCGATCTGTGAGGTTTCCAGAAAATCGTTCTTGTCCACTTCGCTGTCGCCGCTGATGTCAAGATTCGCCACATCGTTATCAGGATCCTGGCTGTCTGCTGCACGGAGCAGGTTTGCGTTATTGGCGTCGGTTGTAATAAGTGGCGCCAACAGCTCCTGTGGAGAACTTTCATTGGCCAGTTTCTGAATGCCTTCGAGAGCGGCTGACTCTGCACGGTAAAAATTCCGTTCAAACACGGAGTCGCTGCGGACAATGGCCTTTTCTGTTGTTGTGGTATCCGTGGCCATAATAGCGACAAAAGTAAGCAGCAAAAGGATCAGCAAAGCGGCAACTATGGCCGTCCCCTGTTCATTGTCCACGGCTGCGACCATGGACTTCTTGATAAACACGTGCCTGTTCATTGTTTCTCGCCCCATTAAAACGAACTCTGAACCCTTGTGAAATCCACCCTGCTTACTTCGCGTCCCTGCCAGCGCACAAAGACATTGACGATTCTCGAATTCGGGATATTGGCGCTGTTGTCAGCCACATCCCACTCGACTGTATAGGGGCTGCGGGTGACCGTGTGACCGTCTCCCACCACCGTTGGAGATCCCTGGACCGAAAGTTGGGCAGATGTGTATGGCAATGCGAGGAGTCGCTCTACCTGGTCCATGGCCCAGGTATATCCTTCGGTCTGCCGCTTGGAACTGCTGTTGTAGCTCATATTCCGGGTCTGCAACCCCACAACGGCCAGAATCCCGATCCCCAGGATAACCATGGCGATCATGACCTCGATAAGGGTGAATCCTTTGGCATCGAACATCATTGAGCGTCTTGTTTTTGTTATTTCCATCATCTCGCCCTCACCCGAAACTCACTTTCCTGCATTACGAACACGGATCCTGAATCGCTGAGTCCAGGTCTGATTTGAACCTGTTACCCTGCTTGGGTTCTCCACCTGTCCCATCATGAAGACCTGGACACTGCGAATCCTGTCCAGGTTGGTTTCACTGCCAAGCGATTGAAGGGCAACAAGAGGCGTGACCAGGGATCCATCCGCATTTTCCTGATAAAACGGATTATTGTTACTGTCATAATAATTGAATTGCAGATCGATAATATTGGCGGCAACAGGTTGTCCCGATCCACCCTGGGCGTATCGCAGACAACCGGGTCGTCTGTCTCCGGCTGCCATCACCGCCCCCACCGTGCCGAAACAGTTGTCAAAAGTCCTGTAAAACGCAATATCCTCGCCCGGATCATCGGCATCACCGTCGGGCTCAAGGAACTCATCACCATCGCCGTTATCCCTGTCCGTGGTAAAATGAATGGAGTTGGCATCGGTATCGGCACTGTCATCGGTACTGATCTGGAAACCAATCCTCTTCTTTCTCCGCGGATTGCACCCGGCCTCACGAATCTCGTATGTCATGAGCTGTTTAGCAGCCCGCATATCCTGGGTCAGGTCGACCATCATCTCCTGGGCTGTCTGATACTTACCAGTGGAGGAAAACATCTTGACAATACCGGTAAGGACAAGACCAAGGATGACCATGGCGATCATCACCTCAATCAGGGTAAAGCCAGCCATGGAATGGGAGAAATCAATTCTTTTCATTGGATCAATATCCTGCCAGCAGTTGAAATTGTGAACGTACTGCAATCGTTACGACCACTCATGGCAACCGACACGCTGCCACTGGAGGTGGCCGTGCCGCGGGGCAAAAAAGTAAACCAGGGCTCTGAGCCCGAAGCGATGGCGGTGGGCGGGGAATTACAATCCGCCGTGAGCAGGACCTGGGGAAAATCTGTCAGGTCACGAATGATTACCCGGCGACCGGCTGCCCGAAAAGCCGCTATTTCGGCTGCACTCATCGGACACGACGGATTGGCAGTATATGCAGGTGGCACAGTCCATCGGGAATTCCGGGGTTTGTCACCCTCGATCAGCTGATAACCGCTTCCGCAAAACATGATACGCCACTGGTTCCTGGTCTCCACGGCCTTCATTTTTGCATTGTCGATGTCACCCCGGATACGGGAGACAGCCCCCCGATACACGTATCCCGGTTTCCAGGACAGGTAGGCAGGCATAGCAATACTTGCGACAATTCCGACAATGGCGAGTGTCACCATCACTTCCATCAAGGTAATACCATGTTGATTGCGAACCATTTGCATCCTCTTGATCAGGGAAAACCATTATCCTTTCTGACAAGAAAGCAAATAATACGCCAACGACGGCCCACAAAGAGCGTGAAAAGAATGAAGCTTTTATAATGAAGAATATCGAGAAGATACAGAGGAAGAAAAAAGGAAACCAGAAACAGCCAGAGGAAGACGCGAAGAAAAGATGTTAATTTTTTTTATAAAAAGAAAGCAGGATATCAAAATATTTTCCAGACAACATGGTGCTCACCCAAGTCCATACTCCTTGATCTTTCCCAGAAGGGAGGGATAGCTTATTTCCAGGAGTTCCGCTGCCTTGGACTTGTTGCCGCCAGTGGCGTCAAGAGCACGCCGTATGAGACTTTTTTCCATGATTTTCTGTGCTTTCTTGATGGAAAATCCGGCAAAGAAATCATCAAGTCGGCGTGCCTGCCGCTTGGTTCCGAACTCAGGCGGCAGGTTTTCCGGCAGAATAATCTTCTTTTCCGCCAGGATAACAGCCCGTTCAATGACATTCTCCAGCTCACGGACATTGCCGGGCCACGAATGCCCCATGAGGAGTTGCATGGCTGCCGGTGCAATACCCAGGATCTCAACATCCATCCGACCGGCCAGTTTCTCGGCAAAATGAGTACTCAGAACCGCGATATCCTCTGTTCGTTCCCGCAAAGGCGGAATATGAATGTTGACGACATTGAGGCGATAGTACAGGTCCTCCCGAAAACCACCTTTCTTCACTTCCTTCACCAGGTCACGGGCTGTGGCCGCAATCACCCGGACATCGATCTTTCTATTCCGTGCAGCCCCCACGGGTCGGATTTCCTGTTCCTGCAGCACCCGTAGCAGCTTCACCTGCATCGCAACGGGAAGTTCCCCGATCTCGTCAAGAAAGATAGTGCCACCATCAGCCTCTTCGAACAGTCCTTTCTTGTTCTTTTCTGCCCCGGTAAAAGCCCCTTTCACGTATCCGAACAGTTCACTTTCCAGCAGATTTTCCGGTATTCCTCCGCAATTGATGGCTACAAACGGATTTTCCGCCCTGGGACTGAGGTCATGAATTCCCCGGGCCACAAGCTCTTTACCGGTTCCCGATTCACCTGTTACCAGGACTGTTGTCGCATGCTGGGCCACCTTGGTCGCAAGCTGAAAGACTTCCTGCATCTTTTTACTCTTACCCACCATACGGCCGAACCCGGCTGGTCCGCCAATATCCGCCAACTGCCGGCGCAAGGCTGCATTTTCCCGCTGCAGGAACTCCCGCTCTTCTGCTTTTTTGAGAACAAGCAGGATCTCTTCCGCCTTGAAAGGTTTGGAGACATAATCGTAGGCTCCCTGTTTCATGGCCTCGATGGCACTGTCCACGGTACCATAGGCAGACATCATGATAATGGTGGCACCATGTTCCAGCGCTGCAGCCCTGCGCAGAAATTCCATACCGTCCATCACCGGCATACGAATGTCGCACAAAACAAAGTCAAGGTTTCCGGCCCGCAGCCTGTCCAGGCCCTGTTGCCCATCATCGGCCGTCTCGACCAGGTAATCAAACCTGGAGAGGATCGCCCTCAACATGTGTTGCATGTTCTGCTCATCATCGATGACCAGGACACGTTTTTTCTCCTCTTCCATCATCGCTCTCACCTGCAGGTCAGATAGTCAGAGACACCACGCAACTCCTAAGGCCTGCCACTCTCAACGGCCAGGAAGTGATTATTTGCCCATGAGGGGCAGTCGTATCTCAATGGTAGTTTCCTTAGTATATATACTCCTGATTACCATGCTGCCTCCATGACCAGTTACAATCGAGTGGGACACGGACAGGCCTAGCCCCGTTCCCTTGCCGGGGGCCTTGGTGGTGAAAAACGGGTCAAGCACATTGGCAAGATCTTCCTCCCGTATTCCTTCTCCATTGTCAGTGATCGAAACCACTATCTGGTCTGCCGCGGCATCGGATCCCTGTTGCGAACCGCTCCTTGTGCTGATCGTGATTCTCCCCTCCTCTCTTCCTGCGGCGACAATGGCATCTGCACTGTTCATGAGACAGTTCAGAAAAACCTGCATGAGCTGATCCGGGTTTGCCAATACGGTATCATGTACAGCACCAAAGGAACAGATCAGTTCCACACCGGCCAGAAAGGGCTGATGGCGGACCATGCTTTCCAGGGAAGACAGGATTTCATGAAGAGAGACCTGCTGTCGCTGGCCGGTGGAAGCCCTGGAGAAATCCAGCAACTGCCGGATCAGGCTATTGACTCGCTGCAGCTCCTGTTCCGCCCGTCCGGCGTAATCGAAACGCTCTTCGACGGACAGGTTCCTCATCTTCAGCAGCCCCATATAGCCCTGGACAATACCCAGGGGATTGCCGATCTCGTGGGCCATGCCAGCGGCCAGCCGGCCGATGGAGGCGAGTTTTTCCGTCCGCACCATCTCCTGCTGGGTGTTTCTGAGTTCACGATTTGCCTCCTCCAGTGAACGGACCGTGGCGCGCAGTTTTTCCTTGTCGTCCTCGATCCGTCCCAGCATACGATTCAGGGCGCCGGAAAGCTGTCCGAACTCGTCCCCCCCATCGAGCATGAGAAAGGGAAGAGAATCATCCTCGGAATACGACTCAGCCAGGCTGACGAGATTTTCAATCGGACGGACAGTTGAGCGAAGAAAACGGAACAGTCCGACCACAGAGAGAACAATCAGGTTGACCAGCAGCGACACCAGGATGATACGTTCATACCCCCTGATGGAAGAATAAATGGCCGCCAGGGGAATCATTACCGCGATGCTCCCGGCAATCCGACCGTGCGCCCTGACAGGAACCGCGACAATCAATCCCCGCCTGTCGGGAAAGAACGGCAGCCCCCCCTTCCCCACCACACGGGATATATCACGTCCGGAGATCGCGGCTCTCCGCGCTGCAACCCGGACAGGATCACCGGGGCACAGTTCAAGACCGGACAATGCCTTCACCCCGTTTCCAGGCACAAAAAATACCCCGCATCGGGCATCAACAAAACGTGCCACCACGGGCATCCGCCCGCGCCCTGCCGAGGCAACCGTCAGCAGCGCCCTGACATGCTGGCGTTCTCTCAGGACCAGGTCACGTCGCCAAAGGGTCATGGCGACCATATCGACAAGCAGCATACCGGCGGCAAGCAGGACCACCAAGGTCATAAATATTTTCAGCTTGAGTCCGGAAGCACCCACAGCGAGACCATCTCCTTGATGCGGAAACCAGAAGGATCATTCTCAGTATAGCCCGACCCGTCCCTTGCAACACAGTTTTTTTATGGCATTATTACTGCATAACTGAACCGAAATACGACCAGCAGAAACGATTCCGGGAGGAAGAGATGAATGATGCGCACAAAAGGGAAAGCGGATTTACCCTCATCGAGGTCATGATCGTCATCGCGATCATCGGCATCCTCGCCGCCATTGCCATCCCCAACTTCATTGCCTATCGCGACAAGGCTTACTGCACCCATGCCGAAAATGACGCCGACAACATCATCGCGGCACTGGCTTCATACTTTGCGACCCCGGCACACAACTCTTTGATTTTACCGATCAATATCATCGGCAATCAAAACAGCGGCGGATTGCAGAACATAATAAACGGTATTACATTTCCACTGCTCAATGGGGCAAACACGGCAACGATTACAGGAACTTTGCCAAACCTGACAATCACGGTCCACGATGTGGACCAACGCTGTCCCCAATCCTACCAGGCAGGCAGTGCCAACTGGAACAACTGGTTCTATACCAAGACGCTACAATGATCCACCACATTGACAAAAAATGACAGAACAGGAGGATCGGCTGACAATATTTGTCAGTACCCTAAAAACGACAAACCGATACTCTGAGCCAAGCGGCTGGCACACCGAACAGCAACGGGCCGAAAAAACGAAATAAACCAACAAACAGCACCTAATCATACAGCACCTAATCATACCATTGGCACAGAAAATGCTGATCAGATGACAAACCAACCAAACAGTGTTCATTCACAACCAACTCACGGAGGAAGACACCATGACGCTGAACAAACTGAGACTGAATGCAAACGAAAAAGGCTTCACCCTCATCGAGCTGATGATCGTCATCGCCATCATCGGTATTCTGGCGGCGATTGCCATCCCCAACTTCATTGCCTACCGTAACAAGAGCTTTTGCTCTCGGGCCGAGTCCGACGCCAACGGCATCGCTGCCGCTCTTGCTGACTACTTCGCCATTCCCTCGCATACCGCTACACCTACATTGGCCCAACTGAATAATGGTAAAGGCTACACACTGAGTGGCCAAGGGACCACTCAGAACACCGCGACCATCACGGGCGACAATCCTAACAATGGCATTACCATCACCGTAACCGACGCATCCCAACGCTGCCCGGCTGACTACCAGGCAGCACAGCAGAACTGGGACGGCAACTACGTTTTCACCAAGCGCGTGCAGCCATAATCCTGTGACATAACCCACGGCCTTACCTCGTCCACGGGGGGAGAGAGATCTCCCTCCGTTTTTTCGTGGGAAAGTCCAGGTCATATCGATACAATGTCCCCAGGCAACCGAAACAGACTTCCGGCCCTTGCCGTCATCCTTGTCGGCCTGGTCATTTTCATCGTTTACTCCAACACCCTGCACGCACCCTGGCAGCTTGACGATCCACCCAACATCACCGACAATCTCCCTCTGCACATAAAAAACCTGATGCCGGCCACCCTATGGCGCACCATGTTCGCCAGGCCCTTTGCCACCGGCCACCTTTACCGACCGGTCCCCTGCCTCTCCTTTGCTCTCAACTGGTACATCGGCAACAATAATCCTTTCGGCTACCATCTGGTCAACATTGGTCTCCATATTATCACCGCCCTGTTCATCCTGATGACGGGCCTGCTGCTGTTCCAAACCCCTGTCATGAAAAAGTACAGCCGGGAAGACGCGTTCTTCATCTCCCTGCTCGGGACCCTGCTGTGGGCACTCAACCCGGTCCAGACCCAGGCTGTCACCTATATCGTTCAACGGATGGCCGTGCTCGCGGCGCTGTTCTCGGTCCTGGCGATATACTGGTATCTCCGGGCCCGGCTCATGGACAAGGGGAAACCGCGGCCTTTCTACCTTTTTCTTGCCCTGCTGTGCTACCTGGCTGCCGTGGGCTCCAAAGAAAACGCCGCTATCCTGCCCATGAGCGTCCTGCTGATCGAATTCACCTTTTTCACCAGCCCTCCGGACCGCTTCGGCAAAAATATCCGCCTGGTGGTCATCGGACTGACAGCGCTTATACTTATCTTATCCATCCACAAAGCCATACGGATATTACCCCATTTCTTTTCTACGACCGGCAGCCGACCTTTTAGTCCGTACGAACGTCTGCTGACCGAGGCGAGGATCATGGTCTTCTACCTGAGCATCCTCTTTTATCCCCTGCCGCAACGGCTGTCTATCGACCACGAGGTCCACATCGCCCATTCTCTTTTCACACCATGGACTACCCCGGCGGCGATCATCATGCTCTGCGTGCTGACAGTCATTGCCCTGAAACTGCTTCGAAACCACCCGCTTGCAGGATTTGCCATTCTTTTTTTTCTGATTAATCACCTGGTGGAATCGACCATCATTCCCCTGGAACTCATATTCGAACATCGTAACTACCTGCCGTCCATGTTCCTCTTCATGCCGGTGGCCGCGGGCCTGCTTCACATTCTGAAAAGTGCGCCCCGTCCGGGTCTGCTTCATGCCACGGCTACAGCCTGCGTCCCGCTGCTTCTCATATCCCTCGGCCATGGCACGTATCTCCGCAACCAAGCCTGGCGATCCCAGGATGCCTTATGGCGGGACGCCTTGACCAAATCCCCCCACAACGCCCGCCCCTATGCCAAACTGGGCACGCTGGCGGGCTGGGCTCCGGAAAAATCCAGGAAAAACCTGATCCGCGCCCTCGGCTATTACGAAAAGGCCCTGAAGGCATACAGCCCGAGAACGAGTTTCAAGGCGGCGATTCTCGGCAACATGGGCGGAGTTCTGTTCAGGTACGGCTTCAACGACAATGCCATCGTCTACTACCGGAAATCACTGGCCCTGAACCCTCGTTTCAGCAATTCCCGCTACGGTCTGGCCAAGGCCCTGGTGCTCGAAGGCAGGGTTCCGGAAGCACTCGACGAAGTGGACCGAGGCCTGGTCCATGAACCCGGCAGCCCCCGTTTCCTCAACCTTCGCGGCCTCATCCTCCTGTGGTTAAAACGTTCTCAGGAAGCGGTATTGACATTTGGTCAGGCAATGCACGCGAGCCGGGACAAGAAAAAATACTTCTACAACCTCGGCGTTGCCCTATCAAAAGCGGGCCATTATGCTCAAGCTGAATGGTTCCTGAGATTAAGCCAAGGGCCGACCCAAGACCTGACCATCCTGTTTAGCCTGATAGAAAACGCGATCAGGGCGGGGGACGACATACGGACTGTGGCATACACGAAAGACCTCATTCAACATTTCAGTATAAGACAGATTCGAGACCACTTGGAAAAAATGCAGCACGAATACCACAATGTCCCCATTGCCATCCCCCTGATACGTCCAGTTATTCTGCAGAGCCTGCGCGAGGCGGCACTCTCGCCCTAGTCAGCACGATCTGCCGGGGGATTATGCTGCAGAGGTTCTAAACCAGCTTTCCGGCATGTTATTTATGCGCTAAGCTAAACCACATGTTCTTCCTAACGCCGAACACGCCAATTTGACGAGGTTATCAACAATGCGTACCGGCAGGCGTTCTTCCACCCTCGACTACAGGTATTACTATTACCCCGCCATGACGGCAGTTTGCATCGGCCTGGTCGACACCGCCTATCTCGCCCTGCTACACTACCGAAATTACACGGACATATCATACAGCAGCTTCTGTGCCCTCACCCGAGCCATGAATTGCGACACCGTGGCCCAGAGTCCGTGGTCCGTACTCTGGGGGGTGCCGGTGGCTTTGTGGGGACTGTTTGGTTACCTGCTCTATGCTCTTCTGCTTGCCAGTGTCCGCGAACCCGATCCGGAACGGATGCGGCTATGGAACCTTCTTCTCCTCCTGGGTGTGGCATTCTCGGCTGCGTCCCTGTACTTCGGCACAATTTCTGAGATCGAGATCCATTCCTTCTGTCTTTTCTGCATCCTGAGTTACATAGTCAGCTTTACCCTGCTGTTCTATCCATGGATCATAAGACGCCGCTTCGACTGTGGCCCCATCATGCGAGGAACGGTCGAGGCCATAGCCTCTATCAGGCGGCACCGCCTGACCCGCGTCGCTCTTCCGCTGATCGCGGCGGCCTTCGTGGCGGTCAGGCTGTTTATCCCTCATTACTGGCTCTATACCTTTCCTGATCCCACCGATGAGGGGATCACTACCGGAATAACGGATAACGGACACCCATGGATTGGAGCAAAGCACCCCGAGCTGGTCATCGAGGAGTTCACCGATTACCAGTGTTTCCAGTGTTACAAAGCTCATTACATGCTCAGACGCCTCATCGCGCAATACCCCGATCGTATCCGCCTTGTTCACTATCAATATCCACTGGACAACGAATTCAACAGTATCGTGGTTCCATCCCCATTTCACGTTGGTTCCGGAAAAATGGCTCTGCTTGCCATTTATGCATCACTACGAGGGAAGTTCTGGCAGGCGAATGATGCGCTGTTCAAATTGGGGCGGGACAAAAAAACATTCAACACCAAAATGTTGGCCAAAGCGACAGGGCTTTCGGCTGGAGAGTTAGCGATGGCCGTTCAAGATCGTGGGAACCTGGTCTATCGGCTACTTCTGCGGGACATCCGCAAGGGAATGAAGCTTGGAATTACCGGGACGCCGACGTTTGTGGTCCACGGTAAGGTGTACTCAGGTTCCATTCCTCCCAATATCCTACAACCGGTGCTCGACAAATGACTGCAACGCATCCAGGGACCCGGTTATCCCGCTCTCTCCCCTTCCTTATCCTACTCCTGCTGATCCAGGTCGGCGCACTGGGCCTGCTTGCGGCCGTACCACCGGTAAGCCGTGACGCTCTGACCCATCATCTGTTCGTCCCCAGCCTTTATCTCCGCCACGGCGGGATATATGAAATACCGGATATCATATTCTCGTATTATCCCATGAACCTGGATATGCTATATATGATCCCGCTGTACTTCGGTAATGACATCCTGCCCAAATACATTCACCTCCTCTTTGGCCTGATGACGGCGGGCCTCGTGTATGGCTACCTGAGAAAACGTCTCTCCCCGGCCTGGGGGGGGCTTGGCGCGCTGTTCTTCATCTCCATCCCCATCATTGTCAAGCTGTCGATCACCGCCTACGTGGACCTGGGCCTCGCCTTTTTCAGTACCGCAGCCATCCTCGCCATCTTCCGCTGGCTGGAAAACGGCTGCCGCACCATAGACCTGGTGATTGCAGGGGTATTCTCGGGGCTTGCCGCCGGAACCAAGTACAACGCTCTCATTACCGTGTTCCTGCTCTCCATGTTCGTCCCGATCCTCTACGTCCGAAGGAAAGACGCCACCGGGGTCAGGGGCGGGGCCAAGGGGCTGGGGTACGGATTTCTGTTCCTCCTTGTCACCGGAGTCGTCTTTTCCCCATGGATGCTCCGCGACTATCTCTGGACCGGCAACCCCATCTACCCCCTGGGAGGAACACCTGCCCGGCATCTGGCCCACCGGGGGGAAGCGGCCGGAGGAGAATCGACCGGCCACGACCTCAGCCGGACGCTCGAAAAAATAACCGGACAAGGACGGAGAGTCTTCATTTACCGAAAAGTGCTCTACCACGAGAAATGGTGGCAGACCGCCCTCCTGCCCGTCCGTTTCTTCTTTGAGGGTCGGGACGACGATCCCCGTTACTTCGACGGCAAGCTCACACCGTTTCTTCTCCTCCTGCCGTTGGCCGCCTTCATCCGCCGGGATCCGCGCCCTACGGTCCAGCGGGAGAAAAAGGTCCTTCTCGCCTTCAGCGTTCTGGCCTTCTTCTTCACATTTTTCCAGTCAGCCCTGCGCATCCGTTACATGATTCCAATAATCCCCCCCCTTGCCATTCTTGCGATCTTCGGGCTGTGCGAACTCCACCGCCTCATCTCCTGGAAGAACCGTCGGGCAGCCGCCCTGTTCACCACCGTCGTCGCCGGAACGATGCTCGCCTACAACGCCACCTATACCACAAGGCAATTCTCCATAGTCAAACCATGGCCGTACATCAAAGGCGAGGTGAGCCGGGAGAGGTACATCACCAGTTTCTATCCGGAATACAAGGTGATAGAATACACCAACCGTTTTCTCTCCCCCAAGGATAAGGTACTGTGCGTATTCCTCGGCAACCGAGGCTACTACATGCGCTTCCAGCCCCTGTTTGTACGGCCTGGAGGTTCACTTCTGCCCGGCGGACTGCCGGAAGACGGGACAAGCGGCCTGGTGGCCGCACTGAAGCGTGAGGGAATCGGGCACATACTGTCACGCGACGACCTGACAGCCTCATGGCTGCAAAACCTCTCCCCTGAGAAACGCGCAGAGACAATCGCCTTCTTTCGGCATCATACAATGTTGCTATACCGCTATGGAGGGTACAGTCTGTACCGGGTGAAAAAACTATAGTGGCCCCAAACTCTTTCAGGGATGGGCACCCCCCGCTCATGAAAAATTCGCGCCCCATTTTCACCCACCCCGATAGCGTGCCAGGACATTACGCAACATTGCAGGGTAAGGGGCAACCTTTTTATCTTCGCCGAACCCTCCATTGGCCCGCTCCCGGCCCCGCACGCCCGTTTCGCGGCACAGTTTCCGGTCTGCGGCCGGACAACAGCAGGCATTGACAAAGGCACCGATATCGTCGATCGCATACAAAAAAAACCGGTCCGACTTTTCGGCCAAGGTCCTCTCGCACAGGCACGTAAGCCGGTGGTGAATCGCAACTGCAAGCCGGCACCAAGCCATTCCATTAATCGGGGCCAGCAGATCCGCCCCTCTACACCTGATCAGATGGCCGACAAAGAGGAGCGAAAGGAATCCAACGAAGCACGATCCGGGCTTGACCTCACCCGGTGAGCGCTGTTCCGGCGGCAACCAGCGCGAGATGACCGGGATATCGTCCAGCGGGACGTCACAATTATAGAAACTTTCAGCTCATACCAGAGCGATCACCACATGCCCCCGATATGCCGCCTGTAAACATCCCAACCTCAGCCTGTGATTTTTCAGAAGGGGATGACAACTCAGGAGGAGCATCCCCGGCGGATTTTCTCCATAAAATACCGCACCGTCTCGACCATACCATCCTCTAACCGCCAGCGGCATTCCCAGCCTAGCATGGCCTTGGCCTTGGCGGTGTCTGAGAAGTTGCGTTTGACGTCGCCGAGGCGGGGCTCGGTCCTTACGATTTCCGGCTGGGCTATGCCCATGGACTCAAGGGTCGTGGCGATGACCTCGACGATCTCGTTCACCGTGGTTTCGCAACTGGTCGCTATCTGAAAAACTTCGCCGCCCACCCCCTGCCGGGTGGCGGCAAGGATGACGGCGTCGATGAGGTCGTCGATATAGATAAAATCCCTGGTCTGGCTGCCGTCACCGTATATTTCCAGGGGCTCGCCGGCAAGCGCCTTCCTGATGAACCTGGCGACCACGCTGTTCTTGTGAACAGAACCGGGACCGTAAACGTTACCAAACCTGAGAGCTACGGTCTCCACCCCGAAACTTCTGTAATAGGCGGAACAATACCCCTCCCCGGCCAGTTTGCTGGCCCCGTAGGGCGACACCGGATGCGGTGGCAACTCCTCGTGGATGGGCGGCTCCACCTCGCCGGCCGGGGCCCCGGAAGATGCAAAAACGAACCGGGAAACACCGCACTCCCTTGCCGCCTCGAGCATGTTGAAGGTGCCGGCCACGTTGCATTCCATATCCAGCCGGGGATTATCTATGGAGACCGGCACCCCGGTATTGGCGGCGAAATGGACGACCACATCCATACCGCGGCAGCATAAAACGCAGGTGTTCGGGTCGCGGATATCGCCGACCACGAGTTCCACCGCCGCGTCCTCCGGTCCTTTATGCCCCTCTCGAAAGGAACAGACCATGCCCAAGTCATCCCGGCCGCCGACGGCCAGACTGTCGAGCACCCGGATGGACGCAGCAATCTCTGCACTCCGAAGCTGTTTTATCAAGGCGGTGCCGAGGAATCCGCAACCACCGGTAACTAGCCAGTTCAACGCCATTTTATTCCCCTCAATATCCGTTCCGGCCGGATGCGGTCCTGGTTCTCTTCCACAACCGCGAACATGGAATCAAGTACCTCGTCGGTGAGTAAATGGGGATCAAGGCCTAACTCTTTCAGCCCTGAGTACACCGGGTTGTAGTAATGCTTCTCTTTTTCCACCCGGGGATTTTCCAGGTGGTCAATCCGCACTGTGTGGCCGCGCGCCCGACCCACCCGAGCGACCTTTTCGGCCAGTTCGTTAACCGAGAAGGTTTCGGTCACCTGGTTGAATATCCGCAGCTCCCCGGCCGCGGCTGAATTGGCCACGCTTAACTCGATGCAGCGGATTGTATCGCGGATGTTGATATATCCCCGTGTCTGCCCGCCCTTGCCGTACACCGTCAACGGTACCCCGGCCACGGCCTGGACCACAAAACGGTTGAGCACGGTGCCGAAAATCTCGTCGTAGTTGAAAATCGTCCGTAAACGTTCATCCCTCTCGGTCTCATCGGTCTCGATACCGTACACCGGCCCCTGTTGCAGGTCCGTGACCCGCAAGCCCCAAGTGCGGACGTAGAACCAGAGCATGTCGGTATCCTGGATCTTGGTGGTGTGATAGAAGGAGCTGGCCTGACGGGGAAAGAGGAAACGGTCCCTACGCCCCTTGTGCACTATTTCGATCCAGCCCTCCTCGATATCGATGTTGGGGGTGCCATATACCCCCATGGTGCCAAGCTTGACTATATGACACCCGGGGCAGTTCTCGCGCACGGCCCAAGCCACGTTTTGGGTGGCCTGCAGGTTGTTTCGCAGGGTAAGACTGGCTGCGGCGTGATCGAGCATTGAAAATGGAGCCGAGGGCTGCTCGGCGTAATGAACCACCGCCTCGGGCCGAAACTCGGCGAATACGGCGGAAAGGAAAGCGTAATCGCAGCAATCCCCGATCCGTACACGAATCCTGCCGCCGCCGCTCTCTTCCCAGATCCGCGTCCGTTCATGAAGGTTCGGCGGGGTAAAGAGCGATTCCACGTCATGTTTTCGGCAAAGATCGCGACGGAGATAATTGTCAACCGCCATCACCTCGTGGCCGGCGGCGGAAAACCGTATCGCTGTGGGCCAGCCGAGATACCCATCCGCGCCAAGGACCAGAACCCGCATCAGCATCCTCCTTCCTCGCGCTCGCCGGGCCAGTACCGCTGGGGAGGATGGCCGGCCTGAGAGGTGTCCAGCAAATCGTTTTTCCTAAGGAATTCCCGCAACTCTTTCCGGCTCATGGCTGGCTCGCCTGCAGAGATATATGGCCTGTCCACTCCGTCACCGCACAGGCCGGGATAACTATACTCAACCTGACGGTAGATACCCCGGAAGGCAGGCAGGACCACGAAATAGGAAGGAAGCTCAATCGCGCGCCTGGTTTCCTCGTCACTCATCAGTTCCTCGTACAGTTTTTCGCCTGGTTTGACACCGATAATCCTGATCTCGATACGGCCTGGATCATGACCAAAGACCGGAGCCAACTCTTCTATCATCACGGCGGCCAGGTCAGCGATACGAATCACCGGCATCTTGGTGATGAACACCTCCCCACCTCTGGCGATCCCGGCCGAATCTATGACCAGCCGTACCGCCTGTGAGACGCTCATGATGAAACGGGTCATCTCCGGGTCGGTCAGGGTCACGGGACCGCCGTCCCTTATCTGACGCATGAAAATGGGGATAACCGAACCGCGCGACCCCAGGACGTTGCCAAACCGTGTCGAGGTGAAAACGGTCCGGCCGGCGGACTGGTAGTTGGCCGCGGTCATGATCCTTTCGCCCATGAGTTTTGAGGTTCCCATGACGCTGGTGGGGTTGACGGCCTTGTCGGAGCTGGTGAAAATCACCCGGTGCGCCCCGGCAGCAGTGGCCGCGGCAATAACGTTCTGCACCCCAATGATGTTGGTCTGCACAGCCTCGTATGGGGAACGCTCACAAAGAATGACATGCTTGAACGCAGCCGAATGGAAAACGACATCAACCCCGTCCATCTTTCTTGCCAGCTTGTCACGGTCACGGATGTCAGCAAGGTAGAATGAGGCCCGCACATCGGCCATGAACCGCTGCTCAAGAAAAAAAAGCTCACTTTCGTTGTTGTCGAGTGCAACCAGGGAGGCGATCCCATAATCACCCTCGAGAAGCTGGCGGACAAGCTCACGGCCCACGGTGCCGCAAGCCCCGGTAACGAGAACGTTTTTTCTGTTTAATGCCGCCATATTATCCCCCATCAACATCCCTCCCCTTTCAAAACCTTAAAAAAAATTCATAATACTGTGGCACATCCGCGGCGAGAAAAAACGCTTCCCACTGCCCACGCCGCCAGCGATACGCACGCAAGCAAATCAGGATCGGCAAGCGCTGCCACGTCGTCCGGAGGCACAACCCATCCCGTGACTCCATCACGGACAATCTTGCCGCAAACGCCGCCATCAAAGGTGACTACGGGGTACGCAGGGTTAGTGTATCATAGCGCAGCGCATTCTGCTGCAGGTGGAACCGGCACCTCTGCCAGGGTACGGTCGGGAAAATGGCTTCCCTGCCCGCCCCGGGGCCTTTATGGGCGCCCGAGTTTTATCCCGCGCAGGCCCCGGTCTTTCTAGGAGCCGGGAAATTGCCGCCAATGGACCTCCTGCCCGGACAGAGACTCCGATACACCCTGTACGTCCTGTTTTCCCATGAAATCAATGCCAACGGCAACCAGGACGGCACAGGAAAGGACCATGCCGCCGTGACGGTCTTTTTTTCCTATCTGGCATTCAGGTACACATAGGGATATGCTCCGAGTGCCCTGTTACGCCAGGCTTCGAGCTGTTCATCGAGTTCTGCGGCATCTCGGCTCACCTCGCTGGAGCTGATGTCGAGCCCACGGGTCTCCTCTATGATTTCTGCGGCTTTACGAGGTGATAGGCATTGGACACAACTCTCTGCCAAGGCAATCTTCAGGGCACGTTCCGACCCTGATCCCCGCACAAGGCTGCCGGGGAAGAAGCCGCTGCCTCTTGTTTGAGGTAAAGCAAGGGTTATATGCCCGACTCTGGTCTTGACCGTTTTCGGTTTGTAATCATTTGCATGGCCTTGACGATGTTCATGCCGCTCATAAGGCGCCGCCTGTATATACAGGGAACGTTCCATTTTCATGGCGGAATAGAGTAAGATAGTCTTAGCGTTGGCAATACCGTCAAATCCGTTATCAGTCAGTAGTTCCAATGCCAACCCGAACCGGGTATTCTGAGTTGGGCCGGTCCTTGTTTTTTCCTTTGGTTTGAGGTTGAAACCGGATCACGACAGGATAAGCAGTGACCTGCTATAGGCAATGTGCCTCCTCAGAATTTACTGAAAAGATGGTACACTAACCAATCTATTGAAAAATCAGACCGGCCTTGAAGATGTTCGAGTGCGTAGTCAACGGGCTACCATGGCCAGATGACATTTGCCTCTATTGCTGTATTGTTGATAAAGATGGCTGGGGTCAGGAAGAAGATCAGCGGTCACAGGGCACCCCTCTGCACGCGCTCGAGCCTCCCAATATACGGGATGTATAATTGTGAAGTCCGATCACGCACAGCTGTAGCACCCTGTCACCGCTTACAGGTCCTGTATTGATTCCGGGTAATCGGATATCCCGTAATCGGTTACAGAAGAAGCAACCTCCGTCCATAAACTTGCTGAACTTGGCGGTTAGCTTGTCTTGCAATCAGGAAGCATTCACAGCTCATAGGGGAAATTCAACAATCAACTGATACGTTTCAGACCTCAATCCCCCCGCAAGGAAGTGTAAGCGAAAAAAAGCTGATTTTTCAACCCAGGATAACAGAAAATCGACATCTGCGAGATACTTTTCAACACCTTTTAATAGTCGTCTGCCCCAAAAAACGATCTTGATGGCAGTAGCACAGTATTTATGAAAAATCATACCAATAATAGATCATTGCGGGTCCATGCCCTTGCATCGGCCAAGGTTCATCCAGCCTTCAAGCTGCTGGCCAAGCACAAGGAACTCCAACTCTGGCTTTCGGATTGGTCTCCCAGGCCGAGGCGGATAATCAGGGAAATCCGGGCGATGGCGGCGGCGGACCTGGTTTACTGCCATTCCCCCGCCAATCTCAGGATAGCCCTTTTGCCCATTGCCCGACTTCTGGGCAAACCAGTGATCCTTCAGTGGATAGGCGGAGACGTCCTCAAGGTTACGGCAAGAAAACGGCCGCCGATCAATGACATGGGCACAAACAAGAATATATCCGCGGCCACGGCCTGCCTCAGCGGCGTCCATGGCCTTCCCCGCCTCTTTGCCGGAATGGTTATCGCCTTTCCGCGGCTCTTCCTTTTCTACCTCGCCCGCTGCGTCACTCGGCATTACGCCTGCGCCCCGACTCTTGTCAAGGAACTGGATATGGCCGGGGTGAGCGCCGCATACCTCCCCGTCCTCCACCATATTCCGGCTGATCCGCAACCGCTGCCACCGGAGTGGCGCATCCTTACCTACATCGGTTTCCATGCCAACGCCGATACCCGAGACTTTTATGGCTGGCAGACAGTCCTACGCCTGGCCGCTGACTATCCGGACCTGCGCATCGACGTGGTCGGCCGGGGGGCCGCCTTGGGTGACGTCCCGCCGAATATCCGTTGCATCGGCTATGTCGACGATATCCCAGCCGTGTTGAAAAAAGTCCGGGGACTGCTGCGGATAACCTACCATGACGGCATGCCGCGAATGATCCTCGAGGCCTTGGCCCTGGGCCGCTACGTCATCTGCAACATATCGATACCGGAGACGCGCACCGTCATAAACTACGAAGAAACGGCCCGGGCCATAGAGGAGCTGCGGGAGGCCACAGCCCCAAACCACCGCGGCGCCGACTATATCCGGCAACACTTCCATCCGCTACGACTCATGGAGGAGTATGTCCGGATCTTTAACGACACGGCCGGAAAATCCTGCTCTGACAAAACGTCGACGACGTCACAGGAGAAACACCATGGATAAACAAGGCTATTATGACCGTTTCTTTTCTGTCAAAATCAGTCAACGCCCCACAATCAGCAAACGAATCCTCTTCAACGAAGTACAACGAAAGATCAAAAAACAGCTTGTCTCGAACAAGGCAGATAAGCTGGAGATGCTCGACGTAGGGTGTGGTCCGGGGCATCTGATCAGACAGTTCACCGGAAATCCCCGATTGAAACTGACCGGAGCTGACATCACGGACAGCGTCCTTGGAAATCTGAAAAAAAGAATACCTGAGGCAGACTTCATATCACTAGATTTTTCCAAGCCGCAAGACCTCGAGCCCCATTATGACATTCTGACTGCTGTAGAAATTTTTGAACATATTCCTCGCGAAGAAAAACGGACCTTTCTGGCAAACTGTGCCGCTTGTTTGAGAGATAATGGTATATTAATACTGACGACTCCAAACAACGATCGCCGCCACCGGATCCCTGCCGCTTTCCGTAATACGCAGCCAGTGGAAGACTGGGTAAACAGCAGGGAATTGCTTGCACTTGCCAGGGATTACTTCCACCCCATCTCCATGGAGACCTGCATATGGTATTTCCCGAAGAGATGGATGGATATGTTGTTCAAACGTTTGCTATACCCCTTCCACATGACCCTTGAGCAACGCCTGCTCAGATCGACAATGCTGGGCGGACACCTTATATTTACAGCAATTCCGAAAAGAAACGTCGATGGATAACCGGGAACCGTTCTTCCTGATAGTCGACGACGGAGCCTTCCGCCATGTCTACCCGTGCGGACGGAGTACTGAAATCCCCTTTACCGCATACGTAAACATCCTCCGGCTGACCAAGGAGTTCGACATCCAGATCGTTCTGGCCTGCACGGCCTCATTCATGGATGTCAAGCGTGTCACCCCCGGCGCAAAGCCCCATGCAGACTCAGGCCGACTGATAGACTTTCTCGGCAAACACACCGACCGCATCATCCTGGCCGACCACGGCTACAGCCACCGGTGGAGAGAGCGCTACGTCGAGTTTCATGACTACCGCAGGGACGAACGGCGCCCGGAGCCGGAACAAAAACAGCATGTCGAGTGGTGCGCCCGAATCTATCAAAGCCTTGGCCTGCCTTTTCCGGAGATCTTCGTGGCCCCGGCCCATGGTTGGGAACCGGGTGTGACCGACCGTCTGTACGCCACGCAGGGGGTCCGTTTTCTCTCTGCCGTGCTTTGGCTCAAGCGGACCCTCAGCGAAACCGGCTTCCCCGCCCCCCGCGCCTGGCCGCTCATCTTCCAGCCCCACCTGGTCTATCCGGACTCATCACCATGGCTGACCATCCTGCCCCGCCAGGGACTGCTCATTCCCTCTCATCTGGCCGCGCCGGGCCGGACAGAATGGCTGAAGGCGCGACTCGCCGTTACCGCCAGGTCACGGGCGTTTTCGTATCTCCTCCACCGCCACCAGGCCCTCCAACCGCACAACTACATGGCTCATATCATGAACTTTGCCACCGACGAGGCCTTCAGGGGATGGGTGCGTTTCCTGATGAAGATATCGGCAAAGGTGACCTTGGTGCCCACCTTTGCCGAAAGCCTGGTCCACTGGCGGGCCCTTTCCACAGGTAACCGTCGCAGGGCACCTGCGTTGCCGGAGGGTCAGGAATGAAAGACAGGCCGCAGGACACATTTCGTGCCATCGCGGGTGAGAGCGCATGGGTCCTTGGCGGCACAGCACTGATCGCCCTGGCCGGGGCCGGACTCAACCTCATTATCGGCAATTTCTTCGGCAGCCAGGGGCTTGGGGCCTACACCCTGCTCATGACTGTCTATCTCGCCGCCGGAACCTTGGCCGGCCTCGGCATGCCGGGTGCGGTGACCAAATTCGCCACCGAGCACCGGCACTCCCCGGCCGTGAACGAGCGCTATCTCTCGGCCGCTCTCCTCATGTCCATTCCCGGCGCAGGCCTGCTCCTGCTCATCCTCTGGTTGTTCCGGCAGCAGGCCGCGGTCTGGCTGCAAACGCAAGAACTGGCCACGCTCCTCAGGATCGCCGTGTTCGGGCTCCCGTTTTTTGCGGCCAACAAGATGATCCTCTCCCACCTACGCGGTCTGCGCCGGATCCGTGCCTTCGCCATCGCCGAAAGCGGCCGCGCCACGCTCCTCATCGGCCTTACGGCGGTTTTCGTCCTCATCCGCCCATCCCTGAGTGCGGCGGCGCTGGCCCTCGCCGCCACCGAGGCCGCCCTGTTCTTTCTGCTCCTGTATACGGAACGGCTGCAAAGAAGAATCCGCCTGCAGGGGATTTCCCGCCCGGCCCACGACCTTGCCGGGTACGGGGGCAAGATCCTTCTCAGCCGCCTTTTTCTAGAGCTCGACGGCCGGATCGCCTTTCTCATCGCCGGATCTTTCCTCGGAACCAAGGAGGTCGGCGTCCTGAGCGTGGCCTTCCTGCTGACGCAACCGCTCACCCTCTTCCCTGCAGCCCTGCAGAAAGTGACCGGTCCGGTGATCACCGAACTGTACCTCGAGGGACGGATCGGAGAGCTGCAGGATTTCATCGAGAAGACCATGTCCGGAAGCCTTTTTATCCTGTCCGGCACCGCCCTCATCGTCTGGTGGCTGTTTCATCCTCTCGTCTCTCTGCTCTACCCCGGCCGGGATATTTTTCAGCAGGCCTTCATCCCCTACGGCATCCTGGCCGTCGGGTTGACACTGCGGGGAGGGACGGGATCGGTCGGCTCGATCTTTGTCAGCATCGGCCTTCCGCATATCGTGATGAAACTGTCGCCCATCCGCCTGTTCATCAACCTAGGGCTCAGCCTCGCTCTGGTCTCCCCTCTCGGGATAGGCGGGATCGCCATCGGCAGCTCGGTGACTGGAGCAGCGGTCTTTTTTCTCTGGATACTGGCGATGCGGCACACAGCAGAAATCCGCCTGCGGCCCGGACGGTTGCTCGTCTTCCCGGTCGCCGCCGGCCTGATGGCGTTAGCCTCTCTGCCTGTAAGCGGTGGCCTGGCGGCGGCGATGGAGATCGTCCTCCTTTTGCTCTACGGGATTCTGGGCTACCGTTATCTAGACCTAGGCCATTACCTTGCCAGACTGACACGAAAGCGGGCTGCCGCCCCACGGGAAGAAAAATCAAGATGCTGAACCAGGATCTCCCCCCTCTGCCCTGTCAAATCCTTTTTCTCCTCGGGCTCATGCGCTCGGGCACAACCTTTTTTCGCAACCTCCTCTCCGCCAACCCACAGATCGAGGTCCTGGGCTCGGAACTGAATCGTTTCTGGACCGGCACAGGAGAGGCGCCCTGTGGCCTAGTGCCCACCTGTCCCGCTCTTGACGCAGCTGCTGCAACACCGGTGATCCGTGAACGTGTCCGCCGGGAGTTTGGCCGCTTCCACCACCGGCGCAACTATCCCGGACGGCAGATGCACCGCCTGTACCGAAAAATTCGCTACGGCAACGAAAGCATTTTGAAACACGGCCATCCCTTCTATCTGTTGAACAAGTCCACCCACCTTGTAAACAAGGTCGCCTACCTGCGCGCCATCTTCCCGGAGGCCCGCTTTATTGTCCTGATTCGGGACATCCATGGTCAGGTGGCCAGCATGAAAAAACACCTTGCCCGGATCACTGGCCAAGGGTACCGTGCCGCGTATCCGGGGGGCGGAGCCTGCTGGTCGTTTACCATGACGGATGTCCGACCCCGGATGCCGGATTTCGAGACCCTTCCCACCGCCTGGATCGACATGAACCTGCAACTGATCGAGTCCCTGCAGGATCTCGGCTGCGACGAAGTCTGCTGGCTCGACTACCAGACCTTATGCCGGAATCCTCTCGGAACAGTGGCCGAGCTTGATTCTTTCCTCGGCTTCACCCTGACCCGGGATCTTGACTGCAAACCGGTCAACGCCTCGTCCCATGACCCGCTCACCGCATGGCAGCAGGATCTAACAGCAGGGGAACAGAAGATAATCGCCCGGGTCATTGCGCAAAGAACTAAAGAATACGACAGGATAATCAGACAGATAGAACCGCAGCCATGAACGTGCTCTTCGATATCCTCCATCCGGCCCATGTCCATTTCTTCCGTAACGCCATCGCGGAATTGGGTGCCAGAGGCCATGAAGTGCGGATAACCGCCCGGGACAAGGACCTAACCCTGCAACTTTTACGGGACTACGGCATCCATTTCACCTGCATAAGCCGGGAGGCCCGAACCAGAAAGGGGCTCGCCTGGGAGCTTGCCAGCCGCGACCTGCGGCTGGCAAGGCTCGCCCTCCACTGGAAGACCGATGTCATGGCCAGCATCGGCGGGATCTCCACCGCCCATGCCGGATTGCTGACCCGCACCCGCAACCTCATCTTCTACGACACGGAAAACGCCACCCTCTCAAACCTGCTCAGCTACCCTCTGGCAACGGAAGTCATCACCCCTGACTGTTACAACCGCAGGGTCATGGGCCGGCACGTCATCTATCCCGGTTACCACGAGCTCGCCTATCTCCACCCCGAACGTTTCACACCAGACCCTGAGATCCTGCGCCGCCGGGGAGTGAACCCGGACGAACGGTTCAGCGTGGTTCGCTTCGTCTCCTGGCAGGCAATGCACGATATCAAGGCGCGGGGCTTTTCTCTGGACGACAAACGGCGGCTTGTACGCGAACTCTCGGCCTTTGGCAAAGTCTATATCACCTCCGAACTCGTCCTCCCGCATGACATGGAGTCGCACCGCCTGCCGGTCGCCCCCAACGAAATCCATCATCTCCTTGCCTTTGCCGATCTCTTCATCGGCGAAAGTGCCACCATGGCCTCTGAAAGCGTCATCCTCGGCACACCTGCAATCTATCTCGACCGGGTAGGACGGGGCTACACCGACGAACAGGAACATCGCTACGGCCTCTGCTTCAACTTCCGCCCGTGGCATGTGGAAGAGGCTATCGCTAAGGCGGTCAAGACCCTCTCCGAAAACATGAAAGATTCGCCATCCTTCCGTCAGAAGGTATCGCGGATGCTGGCTGAGAAGATCGACGTCACCGCCTACATCGTTTCCCGCATCCTTCAACAGCCATTGCCGGGGACTGTCCCCGACGCCTGATCCTTCTTTCGGCGATGATCCACGTTCCAGCTCCAAAAAGATCAGGTGGCATCCATCCTCCGATCAGGGCCATGAGGTTGAGGAAGGGGAAGGCAAGAGCATAAAAGGCCTTGTTGCGCTTCTCTGCCCGGGTGATGAGGTAGCTGACATTGTTCGCCAGCATCTCAAGGAAACTGAATGTCCGGCCGGAATCCAGGACTGTCAACCCCACCTCCCGGGCCATGGCAAGCACCTGTTTCATTTCATATCCAGGGCGGACGTGGGTGGGGACATCGAAGTTTATCCGCTTACGCGCAAAAGGGTAACGGCGGTAAAGAGAGGGGACATGGAGCAAAAGGGTTCCGCCGGGGCGCAGACATTGAACGAGATTGGCCAGGGCGGCCCGGTCGTCCTGGATATGCTCCAGGATGTCGATACAAATAATGAGGTCGAAATGATCTTTCCAGGAAAGTTCGCCGATCCGGCCCGACTGGAATGAGACGTTGCCGATCCCTGCCCTCCTGGCAATGGCGCAGGATGCATCGATCTCGCTCTCGAGGATATCCACCCCCACCACTTCCGCCTCCGGATAACGCCGGGCAAGCAAGAAGGTTATGACCCCGGGGCCGCTCCCGGCATCGAGCACGGCGCTTGGCTTGAGTCCTTTGGGGAGAAGGCGCAGCAAGTTCCGGGCACGAATCCGCAGCCCGACCACGGGAACACCGAATATAGAGATATAGGCCCGCTCGATCAAGGAATACGCGGGGTGAAAACGCTGTTCCCTGCCTATCATGCCCATCTCCCTGCCGGAGCATGATCGCCAGCCGATTCCAGGTGGCAAAGACGGTAGCTCAAGGCAAACACCGCCCAGGCCTGACACCACCGCATCAGGGTGAACCGCCGGGTGTAAAAACGCCTTTTCTGGTAGTAAAAGCGATGCTCATCGGCATCGTACATATCCCGGAGGATGTTCTCCGTTATCCGGCTGGAAAGGTCGTCATCACCCACACGGGAAAAGGTGATTATCCCTTGGGCGTAGCCGTGGATATCAAAGGGATAGGTACGGTCGTGCATCCACTTCGGCTCCCCCTGCACGGTAAAGAGATGTCGCCGGTAGAACTCCAGGCCCCGGCGATGGGCATCCCTGAAGGAATCGTCGCCACTATATTCAATATAATCCAGGACCGCATCGAGTATCTCGCCTGAATGATAGTTGTCATGGGTGATACGGCTGTCCCCGGGGGGGTCGGTGTAGAACCAGGCACCGTAGTCGGTCTGACGGCGGACAACATAGCGAATCATCCGCTGCCCCTCTTCTATCCACTCCGGCCGGCCGGCGTGATGGCCGGTCATGGTGCAGAGAGCGCCGCAGAGGGCGGATACGTCCATCACCGCCATCTCAATATTGTCTACCGGCACATAACTGACGCATTTTTCCTCCTGCGTCTCAAAAAGGACCCGCGGGGCATGTAGGATAAACTTCGTCGCTTGGCAGGCGCCATGAAGGTAACGTTCTTCCTGGGTCACCTCAAAGGCGTCTATCATCGCCCGGCCTACGAAATAGGTGACGATCCGGTTCGGGAACCAGGCCGGGGCAAAGAAGCCTACATCCTGCCAAGGATAGCCATAACCCCATGACATACCGGGAAAATCGTTAACCCCCATACCGAGAAGCCGGTCGAGGAGAGATAGACCCTGACGCCGGAACGACGGCTCACCTGTGGCCCTGTACAGGTTGAGCAAGGCCCGGGCAAAAAGGGCCAGCCCTTTGGGATTCACGGCTTTTCGCACCCCAAGAAGGGGGCGGACGTTGAAAGGCATGCGCATCACCGCCTGGATCCAGAAGATCCTCCCCCAGCGTAACCGAAGGCTAAGGGCGGAAAGGAGGGGGCTGTTCAGGCCATCGTGCTTGTTGTACCCACGGTATTGGCGCGCCGCCGCCCAGCCGAGGGAGTCGACGCATACCTTGATGATACGTTCCTTTTCACCCGGTCTTTCTTTCACGGAATTGCTCCATTGGTATCTGCCGTACAAAGATATCTTCCCAGTATTTCACCCCGAGAATAAGCCAGAGAAGAAAATAATGCCACCGCATGCTGTGGCGGGGTGGATGTCTCAGGATCCGGGCGATGAAATCATAGTTGAAAATACCCTGCTCCTCGATAAACTCCCTGGTCAGCTCCCGTTCCGCTACCCTCCGTAAATCCTTCCGGAACTGGTAATAGGAGTCGAAAGTAAAACCCCATTTCGGCTTTTGCAAGGTCGCAGGGGGGAGTATTCCCTCCATCGCCTTCTTTAGCACGACCTTGAGTCCACCGCCGGCGAACTTTACATGGGGGGGGATAGTGAAGGCGAATTCAACCAAATCCCTGTCTAGAAACGGAACCCGCGTCTCGAGGGAATGGGCCATGGAAGTTCGGTCTTCGTTCATCAGAAAATCATCGACCATTTTGAAAGAAAACTCGGTGATCAGGAAATCCTCGCGCACGTCCCCGCCAGAAGAGAAAAGGGGCGTGAAAAAGGCCTCAACCTTCCCCGCCATCCCCCTTTGTGCTTCGTCCGTGTAGATCGCGCGAAACAGACGCCGGTCATGCTCCCACATGTTACGCAGGATCGGGTAGGCTCGGGCCGGAACTCCTGTGGAGAGGAGATAGTCCATCCCCCGGCGGAACAGATCAAGGGACATCGGCCCGAAACTTTGGGTCACAGCGATGATGAGATTCCGGAGCGGCCAAAGGAGACATGCGTTGCCGGTGCGGCCGATGATCCGGTGCCAGGGTCCGGTGGGGCGGATCAGGTCAAAAATGCGGTAGCCACCGAAGAGTTCATCCCCGCCGAGACCGGAAAGGACGACCTTGACATGGCGGGCAGTGAAGCGGGAGAGCAGGTAGAGCTGGATCGCGTTTTCCTTCGGTTCTTCCACATGATAGATAACCTCCGGGAAGACCGACAGGGCATCGAAACCGATCGTTTCCTCATGATGATCGGTGCCAAAAAAACGGGCCACTGCCGCCGCATCCTCAAGCTCGTCCGTGGGCTCATTGAAGCCGAGCGAATAGGTCTTGAGTCGGCCGCCCGCCGCCTCGGAGGCCAGGGCAACGATGGCGCTTGAGTCGATACCCCCGGAGAGGTAAATCCCCAGCGGGACATCGCTCACCAGCTGCTTGCGCACGGCCCGGCCGAGAAGACGCCTCGTCTCGTCGATGCAATCCTCAGGGCGGTGAATCGAGGCATCAGCGCGGTATATCGGAGACCAGTAGCGCCGGTGCGAACAAACACCGTTCTCAAAGCAAAGAATGGTTCCTGACGATAATTTCCTGATCCCCTCAAACAGGGTCTGTTCCAGTGGGTTAAACCGGATGTTAAGAAGAAAATGGAGGGCATTGCGGTCCAGTTTTGCCTCGACCTGCGGAATGGCGAGCAGGGCCTTGACCTCGGAGGCAAAGGCGAGGCGGCCACCATTCTCCCAAATATAGAGAGGCTTTATTCCAATATGATCCCGGACCAAAAAAAAACGGCCAGCATGGGCGTCCCAAAGGGCGATGGCGAACATTCCGTCGAGATGCAGAGGAAAATCCTCACCGAATTCCTCATAGAGATGGGGGATGATCTCGGTGTCGGACCGACTTCGAAAACTGTGTCCCTTTTTGGAAAGCTCTCTGCGCAACTCAAGGAAGTTGTACAGTTCACCGTTCAGCACCGCGGCCACCGCACCGTCCTCGGAATAAACCGGTTGATGCCCCTCGGCTAAGTCAATGATGCTGAGACGGCGGTTCGCAAAAAATACCTGGGCCAAGTCGTCCACAAAGGGGCCGTACTCGTCTGGACCTCGGTGATGCAACTGTTCCGCCATCTGCCGCAGCAGGATGGGGTCTCCAAAACCGATGGTGCCGCATATTCCACACATTTTCAGTTCTCGCCTACTCACCAATTTTCTTAACTGTCTTCACCTGGCAACTCCCCACAACTTTTCCTGGATAACGTGAGCCTAGCCCGCATATTTCACAAGCGATCTGCTGCAAGGCCCGAAAACACCATGCCTGCTGCGTCACAGCGCAAAAAGGATTCCTCGAAATATTTCACAACATGCCGGCGGACCTTTTCGCGCTGTTCCTTGCATTCATGGCATTTTCAGACCTTTCGCGACGACCGGTGTAAAATATGCGGGCTAGCCAGGTCCCAGCGCAGGCCCATGCGGTTCACCAAACGCACGCCATGCGTCAGTAATCCAGGCGAAAACATTCCCAGAGACAGGAGGCCCTTTATCGTGCCATCTTGAACGGATTTCGTTTTGTCAGCGGCACGCAGAAGAACCTGATGCACGACAACATGCTCACTGCGGCCGTCAAGCGGGACGGGCCGCTGGTCCGGTTCAACGACGCCTTTCTCACGTTCCTGCGGCCCCTGAAAATCACGCTCAGGCCCTGCAATGTCCAGCAGCCGCAGGCCGACCAGTGACGGGACAAGGCAGCCAATGTCATGGTCCCTGCCACCACCGGTCAGCGGCCAGCGGAACGGTCCCGCGCCGGTGTCATGCGCCCCCGCCTGACCTGCCGCCCGACTGCCGCGACATTGCCCGGACCAGGATCCATTCGACAACAGCATCCGCTGCAACGACAACGCCTATACCGTACCACCGTGGATGGTGGGAAATAGTATGACGATCAAAGCCGACAACTGTCTGCCCCGGGTCTATTACCATCAGCGATGCGTGGTTCAACACGACCGGTCATGACAGCGGCGGCAGCGCATCGGGCTGGCGGCGCACAGCAAGGATGCGCCACCATGGCTGATCAGGCAAAACTGAGGGAAAAACTGATCCAGCTGCGCATGAAGACCATGGCAAACCATCTGACCGAGATCCTTGGGCAGGCGGCCGGGAACCATGGCCGGGAATAAATCCTGATCCAGCAGGCCGAGCTTGAAATCGAGCAGCGCTGGCGGCAGTCGGCCCTTATCGGAAAGCTGACCATCGGCCAGTTCGACTTCCACCACCATAAATCCCGGATGGAGCAGAAGGACCGCATCCCCGATCTGCTCTCCCTCGATTTTGTCAAAGAACATAAAAAGATCATTCTCATCGGCAATCCAGGCACTGCTAAGATCCTTAACGCAAAGGCCATTGGCTAGGCCGCCTGCAATGCCAATGTCAGATCCGTTCTCAACCACCATGGATGTCAATAGCCTTATCGCCGCCGAGACCGACAGGTCGTTGCTCAAAAAATCTGGCCTGGTATCAAAAACCGGACCTCCTGATCTGTGACGAGCTCGGGCACCTTTCACTGGGCCAACAGAGTTCAAAACCCTTTCAGGGCCTAGTCAAGGTAACAATTGACCCGGTTCTATTTTTATCAATGGTATTTCAAGATGTTATAATGACTTCCTCGGCACTCACGTGCTGAAACCGGGCCTCCGAGCCGGACGAAAAGTTTACGAAAGATGCGGAGAGATTCCACGCTATACCAAGGATTCAAGCTTGCCCAGGAATCGCCGGCATGGATATCGCCTGCAAGCAAGGGAACTTATTATAGAGTGAAGGACAGGCACTCTATTCAACTCCATCATATCGCATCTGGGAGATCTGCTCGGAAACGAGACCAATCATGAAGATAATGACCGCAGAGTTGAACAGCAGTGCGGACATGTTGGTGAAACGACTTTGGATCATGAAGGTGTACATATAATAACCAAGACCAGTGAAAAAAAAGAGCAGGCTGATCGGCAAGAATATCCGCAATGGTGCAAACAGGGTGGAAATCTTGGTGATAATCAGGAAAAATCTGACTCCGTCGCGAAACAGCCTGATCTTGCTTTTACTCTTACCCTTGCGTCTCCTGGTGTGAATGGGGACATATCTGACACTCCTGCCGCTGCGCAGGTAGGCCATGGTCAAGGTTGTTGGATAGGAAAAGGTATTGGGGAGCAGGTAGATGAACTGTCGGACCGTCGAGTTGCGGACCAGCCTGAAGCCCGACGTCAAGTCTTCAACTTTGAACTTTGTCACATAGGAGGCCAATCGGCTATACAACCAATTGGCGATGTCACGGTGCATGGCAGTCTCGGACTTTCTGCTCCGTGCCCCAACGACCATATCATACCTGTCTCTATGTTCAAGCAGACGTTCAATATCTGCTGGATTGTGTTGCCCGTCCGCATCCATGAGGATGATCCACTCGCCACGGGCGAGCCGCAGACCTGTCTTTACCGCCGCACCATTGCCGATGTTGTACGGATGCGGCCATACATTTGCCCCTGCCTCCATGGCTGCCTGGAGAGTATTGTCTGTTGAACCGTCGTCAATCACCAAGATTTCGAAATCAGGATAGCGTTTTTTAATCTCCGCAATGGTTGAGCCGATACTTTGTTCTTCATTGTATGCAGGCAACAGTACCGTGACTTCTACAGCCTTTCTCTCTTCCCGCATTGTCGAAATCCCCCTCTGGACCGTGATATTCACATTTTATATTAATATTACCAGATAGCGGCTGATTTTAAAAAGACAGAGTTTTTCCGGAAAGAACGGTGAACGAATACATGTCTACACGCCATAGTTCTTCCAGACAATCGACGAAATAGTCGGGGAGGGGTAAGGAACGGGGTTGTATGGAGGGAGCGGACCTGCCGGATATGCATACCGGCCCGCTTATACTCACCGGTGTCGATTTCCCTGACTGCCAGGCCGGCCAATTGTTCGGCCCGGGCTGCGACACATTGCAGGGGAAGGAGGTCGAATCGATAAGGACGACAACGGGCACGACAGACCGGACAACGTTCCACGGCTCAACTCTCACGATAAAAGAGGAGTTCAGCTCGCTCTTCCACTGCTGCCCCCAGAGCGCTGCCACCGGATAAAGAAAGAGCGGTTTCCACGGATTCCATCAAAATCGATCATGTCTTCTCTATCATCGTCCGTTACCACATCCAGCATATTCCGGGTCCGATCCGGCAACTGTCGAGCCTTTATGATATCGGCGGAATCTCCATCACCGGCCTCGCGCTTGCCGTCCATCGCTTCATTTGCTTCAGCCGTATCTGCAAACAAGCGGTTGCCCCGGTCTCTTGCTCGCCCAGGTTCATCATCAGAAAAACCTGACAGGACATTATCAATGATCGGCAAGACAGCGGATGTGCCCCTGGCAGGCAAGCGAGAGCATATGCCGGATCTCCGGACCATCTTCCCGCTTCAGAACAGTTCTTGGGCCGGTCGCGGGACATCCTGGTTCCTGCCCTGTTGCAGCAATCGGTCCAAACGGTTCCGAAGCTGTTGGACAGGCAATTTGTTTGCAGTCGGGGCCCGGACTTGCTTTTCGCCTTTTTTTCATTTTTCCCGCCATAATAATATTCCCGCCATAATAATATAACTGGGGATCAGCAGGCAATGCCCTTCCCTGTAAAATCGGCGGAATATTATTAAACAGAAACTCTACGGTATGGAAAAACAGCGGGGCTATGACAGAGGTGGCTGGGGGACAGGGATTCGAACCCCGATAGGCAGAGTCAGAGTCTGCTGTCTTGCCATTAGACCATCCCCCAGCAATCGGGAAGGTGAGAGAGAAAATAGAGAAATTGCCTGCGGATGTCAAGGGGAAAATCGCAGGTAACAAAGCT
>WFZC01000053.1 GCA_015489765.1 Desulfobulbaceae bacterium | reverse complement strand
TTATCCACCTGACCCCGGTTGTCGTTATTATGATGGTCGTTGTCATTGTCATTCTCAAGTTGGTTTTCGGCAAGCGGTTGAAAACCAGGGATGAGCTCAAGGAACGCATCATGCAAATGGATGAGCGTGAGGCCATCAAGGACCCGGTAATGCTGACGAAATCACTGGTCGTGCTCGGCATTGTCCTGACCGGCTTTGTGCTGCATGGCATCTTTCACTATGAACCGGCCACCGTTGCCCTTTTCGGGGCCGGACTTCTCCTGCTTCTCTCCGGCACCCACGAACCACACCACATCCTTGCCGAGGTTGAATGGCCGGTCATCTTTTTCTTTATCGGTCTTTTTATCATGGTCGGCGGCCTGGTCAAGGTGGGAGCCATCTCTCTGATGTCCCAGAAGATGCTCGCCCTGACCAAGGGCAACCTGTTTGCAACCTCCATGGTCATCATGTGGTTTTCCGCCGTTGCCTCGGCCGTGGTTGACAACATCCCCTATGTGGCGACCATGAACCCTCTGGTTATTGATATGGCCAGGGAATTATGGCCGGGCCATACCGGCATGGAGCTCCTCCAGCACCCGGAGCTGATGCCCATCTGGTGGTCGCTTGCCCTGGGTGCCTGCCTGGGCGGCAACGGGTCGGCCATCGGCGCCTCGGCAAATGTGATTGTGGTCGGCATGGCGGAAAAGGCCGGTCACAAGATCAGTTTTGTCAAATTTCTGGCCTATGGCCTGCCGATCATGTTTGTCACTGTTTTTATTTCCATGATCTATGTCTGGCTCAGGTACTATGTACTCGCCTGATGTCCCTGCTGGCAGTCAATCCCTCCTGCGGTTTCCTGAATCCGAAATCGCAGGGGAGGCTTTCTGCAAAACAAGATACCTCTCTGTCCGTCATTTCAACAATCCGGCCAGTGAACACTCCTGCTGACTTCAGCTTTATTCCCGAAAAGAACAACCGGCAACTGACCCTGCGGCTGTCCGGGTGCTGGAGATCCTCCTGCCCCGTTCCTGAACTTGATCGTATCCTGCACCAAATCCCCGATGATATCCAGGCCCTCAGGATTACAGTTGATCCAACCCTGGTCTGGGACTCAATTTTAGCCGTTTTCCTCAACAGGCTGCTCACCTATTGTCATAACAACTCCATTGCCACCGACCTTTCTGACCTGCCGGCCGGTGTCCGGACACTACTTGCCCTTGCCCAAAAATCTTCCCACAAGCCGCCAGCGGAAACAGACCGACCAGGTTTTGTCTATCGCCTGGGCAAGGCAACCCAGAAAATATTTGCCCATGGGGAAAAACTTGTCTCCTTTACCGGTGAGATTGTCCTTGCCCTGATCCTTCTCATACGGGGGAAGACCTATTTTCGTTTCCGGGATTTTTTTTATTTTATTCAGAACTGCGGCGCCGATGCCCTGCCCATTGTTTCGTTGATCTCTGTCCTGGTCGGAGTGATCCTTGCCTTTGTCGGCGCCGTCCAGCTCAGGATGTTCGGGGCCCAGATCTACGTGGCCAACCTGGTGGCCCTGTCCATGGTCCTTGAAATGGGGGCCATGATGAGCGCGGTCATTATGGCCGGCAGGACCGGCGCCTCCTTTGCCGCCCAGCTTGGCACCATGCAGGTCAATGAAGAGATAGACGCCCTGCGCACCCTTGGCATCTCCCCTGTCTCCTACCTGGTACTCCCCAGGATGCTTGCCCTTATCTGCATGATGCCGCTGCTCTGTATCTATGCGGACCTCTTGGGAATTGCCGGCGGCACTATTATCGGCATCGGCATGTTGGATTTTTCCTTTTCCGAGTATATAGTGCAGACAAAGAATGCCATTCATCTCAATCAAATTGCCCAGGGGATAATTAAAAGCGCTGTTTACGGGGTACTGATCAGTTTTTCCGGCTGCTTTCAGGGAATGAACTCAGGTCGCAGCGCCTCGGCGGTTGGTGAGGCAACCACATCCGCCGTTGTGCTGTCCATTGTCCTGATCGTGGTCTCGGATGCGATTATGACTGTTATTTTCAGCCTGTAGAGACGCATGAGTACGAAAAATGTCCTTTCGGTGATAGACGTCACATCTGCTTATGGTGATTTCGTTCTCCTGGAACATGTTACCTTTACCATCAAGCGGGGAGACATCTTCGTTATCATGGGAGGATCGGGATGCGGAAAATCGACCATGCTCAGGCATCTGATCGGCCTGAAACGACCGGCCAAGGGCCGGGTCCTGTATGGCAAAAAGGATTTCTGGGCAGGGGATGAAGAAGACAGACAGCAGATCATGCGCCGGGCCGGGGTCCTGTACCAGAGCGGCGCCCTCTGGAGCTCCATGACCCTGGCGGAAAATGTTGCCCTGCCCCTGCAGCGGTATACCGGACTACGTTCTTCGGCAATCAGTGAGCTGGTGGAATTCAAGCTCTCCCTGGTTGGCCTGGACGGATTTGCCGACTTTTACCCGTCCGAGCTTTCGGGCGGCATGCGCAAGAGAGCGGCCCTTGCCAGGGCCATTGCCCTTGACCCGGAATTTTTATTTTTCGATGAACCGTCCGCGGGCCTGGATCCGATTTCATCGAGACGTCTGGATGAGCTTATTCTGGAACTTCGTGACAGTCTTGGTGCAACTGTTATAATAGTCACCCATGAACTGGCGTCAATTTATTCCATTGCCACCAACGCTGTCTTCCTCGACAGGAACGCCAGGACCATGCTGGCAACCGGCAATCCCAAAACAATGGTCCGGGAAACAACCAATCCCGTGGTCAGGGCATTCCTGACCAGGGGGACCGGAAAACCACCGGAATGGATGTATGAGTAAACAGGGAAATCCAACACTCATTGGCAGCTTTGTCATCGGCGCCATTGTCATCACCGTCTTTGCCCTGCTCACCGTTGGCAACCTGCGCTTCAATGAAAAGACCTATCGCTGCGTTCTTTATTTCCAAGGTTCCCTGCATGGATTGGATATCGGTGCTCCCGTAACCTATCGCGGGGTGACCATAGGCAAGGTCGGAAAGATTGCCATTGATTTCAACCAGC